>JAFUPV010000050.1 GCA_017472605.1 Lachnospiraceae bacterium | reverse complement strand
TGATTTTCTGGAGAAAGAAGCAATACGTACACCGGAGAAAGAACTCGAGGTACGTATGTTGAGAGAACAGTATCGTGCTGCCATGACGGAAAACGCCGCGCTGAAAGATGAGGTTGCCGAACTGAAAGAACAGCTTGCTCAGCTGAAAAAGGTCGTCTACGGGCAGAAAAGCGAAAAGACCGAAGTGGTTCTAGAGGGTGCGGCACAGATTCCCATGTTTGATGAAGCAGAACAGGAGTCAGATGTCAATCCGAAGACTTTGCAGACCACCGAAGTGAAGGCACACAAGCGTGTGAAACGTACCCGAGACGAACTGAATCCTGATCTGCCTGTCGAAGAAGTATTTCATGAAGTCGAAGACAAAACCTGCGATAAATGCGGTTCCGAAATGACAGTCATCGGGAAGGAGAAAATCCGTGATGAGCTGGTATATGTACCCGCCCGTCTTTTCCTGCGCCGTCATGTGGCTGAAGTGGTAAAGTGTACTTCCTGCGGCATGGACGAAGCAAGAGACGCAGATCTTCCCGACATCGAGAAATGCAATATCCGCACAGCGGAAATCCCTGCCCCGATGATTCCGCACAGTTTCTGTTCTCCTGAACTGCTGGCGCATATCGTGTATGAGAAATACTGCAATGCCATGCCGCTGTACCGTCTCGAGAAGGACTTTGCAGCCAAAGGAGCAAATATTTCCAGAACCACCATGGCGAACTGGATCATCACGGCGGCACAGCTTTGGGTAAAGCCGGTATGGGAACAGATGCACAGGGAACTGGTGACGTCCAGCGTAATTCATGCCGATGAAACCGTGGTACAGGTATTGAATGAACCCGGTAAGAAGGCTAAGACGGATTCGAGAATGTGGGTGTACTGCAATGGGAAAATGAACGACCACAGCAATATTTTGTTCGAGTATCAGCCCACCCGTAACGGCGATCACGCCTCGAAGTTTCTCGGAGACTATCATGGCTATGTGGTCTGCGACGGATACGACGGCTACAACAAACTGAAGAATGCTGTACGATGCGGCTGCTGGGCTCATGTGAGACGGAAGTTTGTGGATGCACTTCCTGCAGACAAGGAACTTCTTTCCACGTCCGCCGCAGCAAAAGGCGTGGAATACTGCAATCAGCTGTTCCTGCTTGAACGGAAGTACAACGGTGAAGATGAAAAAGGCAACCGGATCGCAGAACCGCTGACAGCAGAACAACGGCATATGGAACGTCAGATACATTCAAAATCTGTGCTTGACGAGTTTTTCGCATGGGCAGAAGGACTTGCCGTTTCCGGCGGAACGAAACTTGCGAAGGCTGTGAGTTACGCAAAATCGGAAAAGAAGTATCTGTACCGGTTTCTGGAATCGGGAGAAATTCCGATTGACAACAACCGTGCGGAGAATGCGGTGAGACCGTTCTGCGTGGGTCGGAAGAACTGGCTGTTCTCGGCATCGGTGAAGGGAGCGGAAGCCAGTGCGATGATGTATTCCATTGCGGCTACCGCCTGTGCAAACGGGATGAACGTGGAGCAGTATCTTACGGAGCTGTTCCGGGGTGAGGCTGGAACTGTGGTGTTGCCTTGGTAATGTGAATAGTCCAAAAACGTCAGTCGCTGTAGGCTGACGTTTTTTATGTACATGGTTCACGGTTTATTTGGCGGTTACGAAACGGGGAAAATAAAGAGGATAAAAATCGGGAATAAACAGAAGCCCCTCACAACCATTAAGCGTGAGGGGAAGAATTTTTAATGAAACGGCGGCACAGGAGGAACCGTAAAGAGTGCCTTGAGTTCCTCTGCATCGCCTGCTTTTATCCAAGTAGTCATGCCTGCTTTCCATACGAGACTTTCGGCGGTAAATTGTCCGGTAAGAACCATCTGCTGAAGAGACTGTAAGTTATACGGCCCCGCAGCTTGTCCATTGACCGCAACATGATATGCCACAGTAGGAATGGGAGGAGGTACAGCACCGGGCGTTGCCTGCTGATTGACACCGCCCATCATGTTGTTCATAGCACCGGCAATATTCTGACCGACAGCACCGCCGACAGCCATGCTTGCCATCATAGCAGCCATATTGAATCCTGTGCCATCACCGCCACCACCGATGTTTACATCACCGGCTCCGTTTGCTCCCATCTGACCGAGAGCCTGTGCACCGGCCACACCAACCTCTGCCTGTTTCTCAACTTGGTATGCACCGAAGTTTGCAGTACGGGTGTGCATATGCTGAGCATACTGACCTTCTTCACGCTGAATACGGAGAGTTTCTTCGTAATTCTCAGCTTCGATAC
>JAFUPV010000049.1 GCA_017472605.1 Lachnospiraceae bacterium | reverse complement strand
CTTTCCGAAACGGGTGTACACATGACCGTGACGTCCGTTTCTGGACGGATAAACGCAGTCAAAAAAGTCCACACCGCGATCAACCGCTTCCAGAATGTTGGCTGGAGTGCCGACACCCATCAGATAGGTCGGCTTGTTCTTCGGCAGGTACGGAACAACCGCATCCAGAACACGGTACATCTCCTCATGGCTTTCACCGACTGCCAGTCCGCCGACTGCATAGCCGTCCAGATCCATCTCAGAAATCCGCTTCGCATGTTCAATCCGGATGTCCTCATAGATCGCGCCCTGGTTGATTCCAAACAGAAGCTGATTCGGATTTACCGTGTCCTCCAGGCTGTTGAGCCTTGCCATTTCCTTTTTGCACCGCTCCAGCCAGCGGGTTGTCCGATCCACACTGTTCTGAATGTAGCTGCGGTCGGCAACCGAAGACGGACACTCATCAAAGGCCATTGCAATGGTCGATCCCAGATTGGACTGGATCTGCATGCTCTCCTCCGGTCCCATGAAGATTTTTCGTCCATCAATGTGGGACTGGAAGGTCACGCCTTCTTCTTTGATTTTGCGCATCCCTGCAAGGGAAAAGACCTGAAACCCGCCGGAATCGGTCAGGATTGGCCGGTCCCAGTTCATGAACCGGTGAAGTCCGCCCATCTTTTTGATCACCTGGTCACCGGGACGCACATGAAGATGGTATGTGTTGGAAAGTTCCACCTGCGTTCCGATTTCCTTCAGATCGGTTGTGGAAACCGCGCCTTTGATGGCTGCAACCGTTCCCACATTCATAAACACCGGAGTCTGGATGACGCCGTGCACAGTCGTTACCTGTGCACGTTTCGCCCTTCCTTCCGTCGTTAAAATCTCATATTTCATTCACGATTACTCGCTTTCTTACTCTTCTTTTGCTGCTCTTCTCTTAGCCAGGAAGTTCTTCATGTCATACCACAGGCATCCTGCGATACATACGGAAGAATAGCATCCGCAGATAATACCGACGATAAGCGGCAGAGCAAACTCCCGAATGGAGGTAACACCAAGAATGTACAGAATTACAACTGTAATCAGCGTTGTCAGAGACGTGTTGATGCTTCTGGACAGCGTCTGGCTGATGGAGATGTTTACAATCTGTGCATCGCTGCGTCCCAGGTTGTCCTCCTCGTTCATCGCCAGATTCTCACGGATTCGGTCAAAGACAACGATTGTCGCATTGATGGAATATCCGACCAGAGTCAGCATACATGCGATGAAGGTATTGCTTACCGTCCAGCGGAGAACCGCATAGAACGCCAGAAGAACAAGCACGTCATGGAGCAGCGGCATTACGGAGCTGGCGCCAAAGCTGAGATCCTTGAAACGGATCCAGACATAGATCAGCATGAAGAGCGCGGATACGGCAACCGCAATGACTGCAGACCGCTGCATCTCGCTGCTGACCGTTGCGCTGATGTTCTCCGTCTTAATCAGCGTCTCATCCACGCCGAAATTCTCAGCCAGCTTTGCATACAGCTCCGTTCTCTCTTCCAGATCCAGGTTTCTGGTACGGATGATGACCTCATTGCTGTTTGCAACCGGAGTCATCTGGATATCATTATCACCAGTTACTTCAGAAACAACAGGAGTGACTTCATCTTCCAGCTGCTCGATGGTACGTTTCTCATTGAAGGTTACGCTGGTAGAAGAACCGCCGACAAATTCCAGGCTGAAGTTGAGCATGTAGCCATTGAAGGAGTGGATCACCATGCTGAGAATACCGATACCGATTATACAGAGGGATGCAATGTAGCAGACTTTCTTTCTCTTAATAAAGTTGATAATCTTTACATTTGCAACTTTTCCATAGTACCTGGGATCGTCAAATCCAATGGCCAGGAAGCACTTCATCAGCGATTTCGTGATTACCAGCGCGGTAAACATGGAAACAACGATACCAAGAGCCAGTGTCATTGCAAAGCCCTTAACGGTACCGGAGCCAAGGAAGAACAGAACGCCGGCAGCAATCAGAGTCGTTACGTTTCCGTCAAGAATTGCGGAGAATGCCTTTTCGAAACCGGCTTTGATCGCATCCTCAACGGTCGCTCCCTGACCAAGCTCTTCACGAATGCGGGCGAAAATGACACAGTTTGCGTCAACCGCCATACCGATACCAAGGATAATACCTGCAATACCAGGAAGCGTCAGGGTGATTTCTTCCTTAAACGCACTGATCAGGACAATAACAAGACCGGTATACATCACCAGGGCAATCGAAGCGATCACACCCGACAGACGGTAGTAGGCAATCATGAACAGGAACACAAGAACAAGACCGATAGCTCCTGCCAGAAGGCTGGTGCGGACTGCATCCTGTCCAAGCTTTGCTCCGACTACGGTTGAACGGAGCTCCTGCAGCTCTACCGGCAGCGCACCGATACGGATGTTGGAAGCAAGATCGGACGCCTCCTGGTAATCGGCCATACCGGAAATCGTACAGAACTCGGAATCGATGTGGCTGTTTACAGCCGGAGCACTCAGAATGTCGTTATCATAGATGATGTAGATAATTCCTCTGGTCGGAGCCAGTTCCTTTGTCGCAGCTGAGAACGCTTCTCTCGCGCTTGTATCAAGAGTCAGGCTCACAAAGTATTCATAAGCACCGTTCGTCTGATTCTTCTGCATGATCGGCTGCGCGTCCTTGATCTGGTTTCCGTCAAGAACTTTACTTCCCTGCGGATCTTCCGGATCGGTACAGAACACAAGGCTTCCCGGCTTACCAAGCTCTGCCAGAACCTCGTTTGCATCCGTTGCCCCCGGAATATCAACGGTAATACGGTTTGAACCCTCCAGGTAAACCTGTGCCTCCGTTGATTTGTCCGTTACACGGCGTTCCATTTTGTTTTTCGCATCATTTACTTCCTGTGAAGTAGCTTCTCCAACGACTTCGTAAGTGATGCTGACACCGCCTCTTAAGTCAAGACCAAGAGAGATGTCGTTGATGTTTCCGGAGTGATCGCTTCCAAGGCCGAAAATCGCTGTGTATACAATGAAACACGTAACAGCCAGCCAGGCGATCAGACGGATGATTCCACCTTTTTTGCTCATCGCTTTATCTCCTTTATTTTACCGGCGAAAGGTTTCCCCTTCTGACCGTTATTTTACTCCTTCTGTCATTCCTCTTCGTCAGCCAGCGCCGCCTTAAGCATGATCGCGCACTCGATCCGCTTGCGCTGCATTTCACAGCCGATTTCATAGGCGCCGTTCACGGAACCACTGAAGTTGTAGGAATTGGCTGCACAGCCGCCGCTGCAGTAATACTTTGCGAAGCAGTCCTTACACAGTGGCTTGGAATACACGTTACAGCCGCGGAAAGTTTCAACCAGATCCGTTCTGACAATTCCGTCGTCCACGTTTCCAAGAAGGAATTCCTCCTGTCCCACAAACTGGTGGCAGGGATAGAAATCGCCCCACGGTGTCACAGCCAGATACTCGGTTCCGGAACCGCAGCCGCTCAGACGCTTCATGACACAGGGACCCTGTGTCAGATCGATCATGAAGTGGAAGAAATTGAAATCCTTTCCTGCTTTATGGTACTCCAGATACGTGTCTGCAAGCTTATCATATTCCTCCATGATCTGCGGCAGATCCTCTTCACGGATCGCATAGCTTTCCTCCGGCTTTGCAACAACCGGCTCAATGGACATCTGCTTAAATCCAAGGTCAGCGAAATGCTTCACATCGGCAGCAAAATCCAGATTGTTTCTGGTAAAGGTACCTCTGACATAGTAGTTGTTCTGGTTTCTGCTCTCTGCTACCTTCTGGAATTTGGGAACGATCAGATCATAGCTGCCCTTTCCGTTGCGGAACGGTCTCATCTTATCATTGACATCCTTTCGTCCATCGAGACTGAGAACAACATTTCCCATTTCCCGATTGCAGAATTCCAGCACCTCATCGTTCAGCAGAACGCCGTTGGTGGTCAGCGTAAAGCGGAACTTTTTGTTATGGGTCTCCTCCAGGCTTCTTCCATAGGCAACCAGCTCCTTGACCACATTCCAGTTCATCAGCGGCTCACCGCCAAAGAAATCAACCTCCAGATTGCGGCGGTGTCCCGAATTGGCAACCAGAAAATCCAGCGCTTTCTTTCCCACCTCAAAGCTCATCAGCGCTCTGCGGCCGTGGTACTCGCCCTCCTCCGCGAAGCAGTACTGGCAGGCCAGATTACAGTCGTGAGCGATGTGGAGACAGAGTGCCTTGACCACCGGCTGTCTCGCGTTAAAATCTTTAATATATGGCTCGTAGATATCCGTTGTATAGAGCATTCCCTCACTTTTCAGACGGGTAATCTCCTGGTATCCAGCTTCCAGCTCCCCGGTCGGATATCCGGTCAGCATGCCAAACAATTCTTCTTTGTTATGTTCCTCGTAAAGCGGGATCATATCATAAACGACGTCATCTACCACATGGACCGATCCGGACTCTACGTCCATTACAATGTTATATCCGTGGCTTTTATACTGATGAATCACGTACTTATACCCCCTGTATACTCAAATCGGATCTTTTCATCCAGATCCTTTTTCAATCCGACCGAACGTGTCACTGGCACGTTCGCCTGGATGTAGTAACAACTGAAAGCCGGGGAGAAATCCCCCCGGCTTTTCCACTTTGTCTGAGAATTATTTCTGATTCTCGCAGCTCTGATTTCCAACTGTGCAAGATGTCTTACATGCTGACTGGCAGGATGTCTGGCACTCACCACAGCCGCCCTTCTTCAGGGTATTCTTTAAAGTCTTTGCAGTTAAAGTCTTTGTCTCTTTCATGGCTGTCCTCCTGTGATGTTTGCGGTCCTGGCTGATAACACGCAGGCCGATATCTCTTGTATCATAACATAAATCCTTCCAAATGAAAAGACTTTTGACTGACTTTTACAAAAAAATCAGTTGGATTCCTTCTCGTTCTCCGCTTCCTCCGAAACCGGCTCCGGCAAAATCACACGAATGGTCTCGATACGTTTTTTCTGCATCTGCTCAACAATGAAACGCACCCGCTCAAATTCCGTGCTTTCACCGACAACCGGCAGATGATCCAGAAGGCCGATTACAAATCCGCCGATGGTATCGTAATCCTCGGATTCCAGCTGCAGTCCCAGCTCATCGTTGACATCGTCAAGCTTCGTGGAACCTTCCACCAGAAATTCTTTTTCCGTCACCTTGGAAAACTCATCGGTTTCATCATCATCATATTCATCGCGGATATCACCGACGATTTCCTCAAGAAGATCCTCCAGCGTTACCAGACCGGCCGTAGTTCCGTATTCATCCAGAACGATGGCTATGCTGGCATTGGCAGCCCGAAGCTCGGAAAGAAGCTCGGCAGTCTTCTTATATTCGTAGGTGTAGTAGGCTTTACGCAGGTAATCGCGGATGGAAAACTGTTCGCCCGGGCGATACAGAAGGATATCCTTCATGTTGATGATTCCGATTACATTGTCGGCGGCTTCTTCATAGACAGGAAGTCTGGTGAATTTGTCCTTGCGGAAAATCTCCATCAGCTCCTCGTAGGTAGCATCCACGTCAACAAGTGTCATGTCGATTCGGGGCACCATGATGTCCTTTGCCTGAGAATCGCCGAAATCTACCACGTTCTTGATCATGTTCCGTTCGTCTTTTTCAATGACTCCGTCTTCATGGCTCACATCAACGATGGTACGAAGCTCTTCCTCCGTCATGGTATCTGCCTTCGCATTGGGGTCCACACGGAACAGGCGAAGCAGTCCGCCGGAAAGTGTATTTACAACCACGATCACCGGCGTCAGAACCTTCATCAGGAAGGAAACCGGAACGCAGAAAAACAGCGACAGCTGATCTGCATAGACCGTCGCAAGCGTCTTCGGTGTGATCTCTCCAAAAAGCAGAATTACAATTGT
>JAFUPV010000048.1 GCA_017472605.1 Lachnospiraceae bacterium | reverse complement strand
TACCATGATTCATCTCCATCATCCGTTGCATTGGTAGCCTGAGATGAAAGGCATTGAAACTGCGTACTGCATGAGCTTTTTATTCTCACACGCTGGTTGCATTGGTAGCCTGAGATGAAAGGCATTGAAACGTTTCACGCGCTTAACTCAGATAAGAGTTGTTTTCTGTTGTATTGGTAGCCTGAGATGAAAGGCATTGAAACTTTCACTTGACAACCCCATTTTTATTAGTTACAATTGTTGCATTGGTAGCCTGAGATGAAAGGCATTGAAACCCATAAACTGCCGCAAGAAATCATTATAAAATTCTTCCGTTGCATTGGTAGCCTGAGATGAAAGGCATTGAAACGCGTCAACCTCAAAACAAACGCCGTCGCCGTCTTTGTTGCATTGGTAGCCTGAGATGAAAGGCATTGAAACGCATCAGCAGCACTTTCTGTCTTAACTAAAATTTCGTTGCATTGGTAGCCTGAGATGAAAGGTATTGAAACCCATGTCACAACGCTCATAAAATACGGCATTTACAAAGTTGCATTGGTAGCCTGAGATGAAAGGCATTGAAACGCTGTTCTATTCACATATTCCGTATTGTCAATGATCTGGTTGCATTGGTAGCCTGAGATGAAAGGCATTGAAACCGAAAGACGAATAACCGCCACCATATCAACTTGACAATGTTGCATTGGTAGCCTGAGATGAAAGGCATTGAAACATAGAGAATACCATCTGATTTTCCGATGTATCCAGTTGCATTGGTAGCCTGAGATGAAAGGCATTGAAACCATATTTGCCGATTTCGCTCTCGGCATAGATCTCTCGGTTGCATTGGTAGCCTGAGATGAAAGGCATTGAAACTCCTTATATGTATTCTTAATTTAATTTAGTTATCGGTTGCATTGGTAGCCTGAGATGAAAGGCATTGAAACCGGACATGTCAACAAACGTAAAGCCCCTTGATACGTTGCATTGGTAGCCTGAGATGAAAGGCATTGAAACCACCGGTATATCATCCGGTAGATCTTCGATGATTTCCGTTGCATTGGTAGCCTGAGATGAAAAGCATTAAAACATCTCTCCATCACTGATAAGGATCTGCAGCTTCTCTCCTTGTTGCATTGGTAACCTGAAAAAAATTTTCCTCCCATAATAACAACTTCTCCAGTATCATATTGGGCTTCGCTGCACGGAAATCTGGGAAACAAAATGGAACATCAGCGGATTATCCTGCACAACCAGCATGTTATTACATTGAAACAACCTGCCAAAAAGGGATTTAACAGAAAAGAAGAAAAACAGATTGATTGACGGAACAATTCCGCTTTCAATCTGTTTTTCATATCGCTAAAAGAGGGGCATGAAAGAAATGGAAAATTGAGAAAAGCAGGAATGATTCGTCCTATATTGAATTGAGAGGAGGGACTTTTCGAAACAAATAAAAATGATGCTGATTTTGAAAAAAATTAGTGAATCTGTTGAAATGACAGACTTATGTATGATATACTGAATGACAAAAGTAGAGATGTTTTGCTGTTAAGGATTGTGATATCTATTATCAAAATCGGATGAACTTGCAAAAAAAGGAAGGAGTTTGGAATGAATCAAAAATATTTAGCGATCCTGGAAGTGTCACAAAAGCAGGTATTCATTTTTTTCAGCAACAAATTAAAAGAAAATGTGATTAATTCTGCGATTATTGCCTGGGTAACAAGTTCTGTTTTTTTTGAGACAATTACAGGTGATCCGGCGATTTATTCGGAAGAGAAAAATCTGGTATATGCTGGAGGCGGTCATACCGTTTTAGTATTTGATTCTTTGGAAACTGCAAAAGAATTTATCAGTAAAGTGACGTTGGAAGTTCGAAAGAGCTATGAAGGACTGGAGCTGTTTGCGAAAATACTTCCGTGTGAGGATAACATAACAAGTCGGGATTTGGAACTGCTGTCAAAAGCCCTTGAAGAGAAAAAAGCAAAGCGGGCATCTGCATTTCACCAGAGAAGTTTTGGCGTAGAAAAAACAGTGCAGGAATACAGTTGGAAAAGGCCAGAGATGGATGTTCGGTTGGATCAGGAGCTGACACCTGACGGGTTCGAGCAGATGAATCAGCTTGAGAAACTTGGTGGAACAAAAGGCGAATCCAATTTTGTAGCAATCATTCATATTGACGGAAACAACATGGGAAAGCGGGTAGAAGAGCTTCGAAGAGCAATGGAAGGAAAAGATTGGGAAGAACTTCGGCTTGTCTTGAGAGAGTTCAGTGACGCAATTGATCAGGATTTTAAAGCGGCTTATCGCGAAATGACAAAAATTGTTGCGGAGCAATTGATTGCGGGTAAACTGGAACAGATGAGTCTGTTAGAGTACGCTTTCCCGGTCAGACGCGTAATTACCGCAGGAGATGACATCTGTTTCATCACAGAAGGAAGAATTGGACTTGAATGTGCGGTTTTGTTTTTGAAAAAGCTGGCAGAACGAGTAAACCATGTAGATCATAAAGGCTATGCAGCATGTGCAGGTGTGGCAATCGTTCATCAGAAATATCCCTTTTATCGTGCCTACGAGCTGGCGGAAGACTTGTGCAGCAATGCGAAGCGTTACATTGCCACCTATGCGCAGACGCAAGACAAAACGGAAGCAAGCGGAAATGTATGTACCATTGACTGGCATATTGAATATGGAGAAATGAAAGACAGCCTGGAAGAAATTCGGGAAATGTATAAAACCTCGGATGGAAACCATCTGGAGCTTCGCCCATACATCGTGCTTGATCCCAGGAATTACATGAACGAGCCGGTCAGAACCTATGCGAATCTGAAAAAGCAGATTTTAAAGCTGACAGGTGACGAGATGGATTATGCGAGAGGCAAACTGAAAGAAATGCGTGCTCAGCTGCGAAATGGTGAGGAGGCATCGAAATACTATTTGCAGGTGAATCGAATGGAAGACCTTGTACTGGATACGAGAATGGAAGACATAACAGAAACAGACATCGAGAATGTGAAAAAGGGAAAACGAACAGAGCGAAATGTATTTGAACAAACAGCGGATGGAAAGAAACGGGCATTGCTGTTTGATGCAATTGAGATTATGGATACATATCTTTTGGTAGAAGGATGAGAGAAGGAGGAGTCAAGGTGAAAATCAAAATGACATTACTGTCGGATGCTGTGTTTGGAAGTGGAATCAGTGTCCCTGGCGGAGAAGATATTTCGGTAATTACAGATGAAGAAGGATTCCCCTACTATAAGGCATCTTCACTGAAGGGAGTTTTTCGCGAGGAAGCGGAGAATCTGATGAACTGGAAAGGAAAGAGTGAAAGCGAGATCGCGTCATGGATCAATACCCGGTTAGGAAAAAGCGGAGACAGTAATCTGAATGAAGTACAGAAAATTCGTTTTCGGGACTTTTCACTTTCGGATAAAGTAAAGGCAATTGTGAACCAACAAATGAAAAACAATCCGGAGCAGATACAGCATGCATTTTCCTATCTTCGTGCCTTTACCGCACTTGATGAGGAAGGAATGGTAAAAAAAGGTTCGTTGAGAAATGTGAGATGCCTGAAAAACGGTCTAATCTTCTACGGAGAAATCAATTGCATGGCGGACGACGAGGCAATGGTTGAGGAAATCCTTTCCTGCATAAAGTGGGTTGGCACAATGAGGAACAGAGGGTTTGGAAAAGTAAAATTGGAACGGGTTTGAAAGGAAGGGTAACAACGGAATGTATATTCGTTATTTGTTAAAGAATGTGAGTAAGATCCGGATTACAGATGACAGCAGCAGTCAGAATGAACAGTCAGAGACGCTGTCCTATATACCGGGAAGTACAGTTCGCGGAGTCGTCATTAACAGACTTGCGCTGACACCGCAGTTCGATAAACTGAAAACCGGGTTATTTTCCGATCAGGTTCGGTATCTCAATGCATATCCGGTAATTCATATAGAAGATCGCGAGGAAGAAATGATTCCCTCATTAAAAGGGTTTTATGAAAGCAAAGAGATAACCGAAGGAAAAAAACAAATTGAGAATGTAGTCGCAGACGGAGAAATAACTCCGGGAAATAAGCGGGCTGGAATTGGAAAAAATTGCTGCCTGAGTGATAATGTTCTGTTTTACATGAGTCCGGAATTAGGAAGCGATCTCCGGATAAACATTGGATATCAGGAGAATGAAAAAAAGAACATGTTCCGAAGCAGTTATCTCGTGCCCGGACAGCTGTTTTGCGGTTACATTGAAGTCAGGGATGAAAATCTGCTGAGATCGATTTGTACTATTTTTGAAGATAAAAAGTGGTATCTTGGAAACAGCCGTACATCAGGCTATGGAGAATGCCAGATTGTAAAAATGGAATTGACCGATGAAATTCCCTATGGGAAATACCTACCAGATGGAGATCGGTTGGGACATGTATATTTATACCTGGCTTCAAATACGGCAATGCGCTCGGAAGAAGGAGAATATACCGGCATTGACGTAAAAGCATTGGAGAAAAAGCTTGGTGTAGAAGATTTGAAAATCGCTTTCTGTTCCACTTCGACGGTTCTGGTTCGAGGATACAATCGCATCTGGAATTCAAAAACACCATGTGTTCCTATGTATGAGATGGGAAGCGTTTTCAAACTGGAATTCAGGGGAACGCTGAAAAAAGAGAAAATAGATGCATTGTGCCGTGACGGAATTGGGGTTCGCAGAAATGAGGGATTTGGTAATGTATTGATTCTGGATCGCTATGAACAGATTCAATATAAACAGAAAGCAGATTTTAAGAAAACCGTTGATTCTGTGAATTCGGAATTAACAGAAGAAGAAAAACAGGTATTAAGAATTGCGGCGAAAGGCTATTATAAAGACTGTCTGGAACAGGCAAAAATGCAGTATCTTGTGGAAAACACATTCCCCGGACAAAAACTCCCATCGAGTCAGTTGGGTACAATTCGATCCTACATACAGAAATTGATGTATCAGCCACTGGAAGCAAAAGAAAAATTGCTGGCATATCTGGATCATGCGGTAGAAAAGGACGAAACAACAAAAAAGCATACGAACCGGCTGAAACGTGTATCGGTTGCCGGATTTATCCGAAATGTGCTTGATTCAGCGCCGGAAACACTGCTGAATCCATATCTGCAGCGTTATATTGGTGAATCTTATGTGAAGAATCAGGAAGTTATGGGAATTCCGGTAAATCAGCTGCTTGCTGAGGACGAAAAAATGAAATTTCAGCTTCAGCTGCTGATTTCCATGATTCAGTTGGATAACAGAAAGGGGATTGAGGAATGACACAGAAAGCACGATATAGTCAAATTGATAAGTTTCTGATTCAGGTTACATGTACTCAGCCTCTTCACACAGGAAGCGCGAACGGAGGAGTGGAAGAGGTTTTGATCCATCCGGTTGAAGAGGAACCGTTTTTGCAGGCTTCCAGTCTCGCCGGAGCGTTTCGCGGCTATTATGAAAATGCATACGGAAAGGGATATGCAGCAAAAATCTTTGGCAGTTCCGGAAGTGAGCAGCAGGAAGAAAGCCGAATTCGCTTCAGCGACGGAAGATTTGACATGAAGACGGTAAAGATGGAGCTTCGTCCCAGGATTCGCATCGATGCGGCAACCGGAACTGTCGGCAGCGAACAGCAGTCTGGACAGAAATTTGAGATACAATATGTTGCAGCCGGCGCCGAAATGAAGTTTACCGTTTATGCGCTGGATTGGAATAAGGAGGATAAAGAACGCTTTCTGACATGTCTTGGTGACATCCATTCCGGATATGTGCAGTTTGGCGGACAAAAGAGCAATGGATGCGGTTATTTTGCAATGAAAGCAATCGCTCACAGACATTATAGTTTAACCGACAGCAAAGACCGGGAAGCCTGGTTCTGTGAGGATGAAGGCATGGATTCCGAAGCCGTTCCCATTTTGCCGGATCGTTTGCCAGTTTCATTAAAATTCCGTGCATTTGATTTGAATGTTTATGGAGAAACAGACGGTGAATTACTGGTAAAGGGAATTGCAGTAACCGATTACGGGAAGAATGCGCCGGATGTAATGAATATTCAGAATGGAAATAACGATTACATCATTCCAGGAAGTTCTGTCAAAGGGGCAATTCGGAGCAGGATGAAAATGATATGCAGCCACCTTGATATCAAAGAATCATTCATTGATTCTGTCTTTGGCGCGGCTGCGACAGAAACAGCGCAGGGGAAGATGGGAATTCTTCGGTTTTATGATGTGATTGTAGGCGATCAGGAGGCGAATGATCAGGCAGAACTGAGAAGAAGAATCCATGTGGATAAATTTACCGGCGGTGTGATGGATTCTGCTCTATTCAGTGAGAAAAATGTCTCCGGTTCCGTAATGTTCCACGCTGGTGTTCTGGAAGGAGAGCATTCAGCGGCAGCCTGCGCATTGCTTGCTTTTGTTTTCCGTGACATGGCAGAAAGACAGATGACGCTGGGAAGTGGCTGCAGTGTGGGAAAAGGCTATGTAAAAATTCACAGGCTGGAGATTGTTGATCGGGCAGGAAATCTGTGTGAATTGGATTTCCAGGAAAAGAAAGTAAATGATGATTCGGGATTATTGAGACGTTGCATGAACGAATTGAAGAACAGAAAGGAGCAAAGAGATGGCATATAAGAAACAGTTCCTTTCCATTGAGGAAGCGAAAAAACAGATAAATGGATTTCAATATGCATTGGTATATCAGCTGGAGTCTGTACTTCTTGGTTCAATTGACCAGATGAGTGACCAGATCATCTGGGAAGAATGTATCGAAGCACGCTTCTTCAGTCAGGAACATGAACTTCATATCTTTGAATTCAATGGAGAGTATCGGGCAGTTCTTGTTTCAGATGATGGAAAACAGGAATGCGAGTCGATTGTCCGGTGCAGAAAATTGGAAGACAGGTATAGAAAACTGGGATGGAGCGAGCTGCTGGTAAAAGAGTACATTGGATTTGATGAGGATGGTCAGGCATATACCGCGCTGACCAGGCTTGTCGGATTGCAGTAAGGAGGGTGTGTATGGGGTATTATGGACATTCAAACGGCTATGCAAAAGACAGGAATCATCGGTTTGATGGAAGGCAGAGTCGGGAGAAGACAGACAACAGGAAACTGAATCTGAATTATGAAGGCGGATATTTAGGAGCACCGTACAATTTTGTTCCAATTTCGGAAAAGACGTTTGATTATGCACAGCAGAAAAAAGAACGCCCATCCCATGATCAGATCCGAACCGATTTGTATTCCGGACAGATTTATTATAAAATAACAGCGAAAACCCCTGTCTTTGTGGGAGCTGGAAAAAAATCGGAAACGAATGAAGCGGCAGATTCTTTTTACCGGGATTCTTCTGGAAACTTCGCAATACCGGGAAGTTCAATTCGCGGGCTGGTGCGAAGCAATGCACAGATTCTCGGCTTTTCCTCTGTTCATGACGATATTGACGATTATCGTCTAATGTATCGAAACGTGGCGAATGGAGCGGAAAAGGACAAGTATGGAACGATTCTTGGCAATAAACCGGTTCCAACACCTTCCGGTAAAAATATAACGGTTTTGAAAAATGTAAAAGCCGGATATATTACAAAGGAAGGAAACCAGTATCGGATTTATCGAACGGTGCTTTCGAAAATTAATGGAGCACTTGGTGAGATGAATTATTATGTTGCAAGTGAACGAACGATCATTGAGGATTATCGGAAAAACAGGGAAAAATCATTGTATTCTTATCTGTTTTCAAGAGAATTTGGACATGATACACTTTATAGTCCGAGGGCTGTTTTTAACAGAGAGGTGGATAGAGGACGCGTTCATTATAAACCGACAGACAAACGGTCATTTAATGGAAGACAGGGAGGATCCTATCAGCCGTACTATTGTGAGGTGTCTTTCAAAATTCACAATGAGAAAAATGTACAGGCAATTGCGGCTCCGGGTAATAAGAGACAAGGGTATCAAAATGGATATTTATTAAGCTCTGGAGCAATGAATGAAAAGAAAGCAATTTATCTGATTCCGTCTATGGACGAGACCTCCTTCTATCCAATCAGCCCTTCTGATGTGGATGCCTATAAGCGTGATTTTGAGGGAAAGAAGAATCAGCTTGGAAAAAATGCGGACTTCTATGCACTACCAGAGAATGGGGAAGTGAAACCGGTATTTTACATTGAACTGGATGGAAGACTGTATTTCGGCTTTACCCCAAGACTTCGTCTGTTCTATGAGAAAACCATCAAAGAAGGACTTGTTCAGAAAGAAACAGCGATTGATTACTGCAAGGCATTGTTTGGAACTGCAGAGAAAAATCAGAGCTACAAATCGAGACTTTCGTTCGTGAATGCCTGCACGAATGCAGAAAAGGAAATGAGTCCGGTGACACTGGTTCTTGGTTCGCCGAAGCCAACCAGTTATCTGGATTACCTGGAACACGCAACCGATAAAACAAAGATTGCTACATACAATGACAACTTCCGTCTGCGTGGAAGAAAACAGTATTGGCTAAAACAACGTGCAGATTGCGGTTGCAGTCCAGGGGAGCTGGCTGAGAAAAAGGTTGGAAGTCAGATCCGACCGCTTCCAGCAGGAACAGTATTTCAGGGGAAAATTGTGTTTAAAAATCTGTCCAAAGATGAACTGGGTTTGCTGATCTGGAGTCTGGAACTGAATCAGGAATCGGAACAGAATATCGGTAAGGCAAAGGCATATGGCTATGGAAGAGTGAAGATTCAGGTAACCGGAGTGGAACTTTTCAATGAAGCAAAAGCATATGACATGGAAGCGTTCGAATTTCATCCGTTTGAGCAGGCGGAGAAGGAACCGTTCATTTCCAGCTATCAAACGGAAATCAGCAAATGGCTTGGAAAACCAATCAGTCAGGTTCCGGAAATCATGGATTTCTTTTTAATGAAGAACAGTGAGAAAATACCGGATGCATCGAAGACCAGATACATGTCTATCGATAAGAAGGAGTATCAGAATCGTGTAAGTGGAAGAGCGGCACTGCCAAAGATTAAAGAGATAATCAAATCCCGATAACAGACGACTGCTGCATGTGAATAAAGCCAGCATATCAGGCATCTTTCTGCCAGATATGCTGGTGAGCAGGAAAAGAGAATGGAAGGGGGGATGCGTGTGTACAGGAAATCTGCAGGACAGGAAAACGATGCGTTTGGTCTGGATGAAATTCAGGGAAAAAGTATTGACGATATACTACGGTTGTTGATAAATCGAAAAAATCAGATGGACAGCTGGTTTGAAATTTGCTCAACAGAGAGCGGATTTCGAGATATGATGGATAACAGGCAAATGGGAAAAGATTTCTGGCTTTACTATCTTGCAAAACAGCTGGACTTTTGCGTGATGAACCGGACACAGAAAGCAAAGGTACTGGATTTGCTGCTGGATGCCTTTCATGTTGAGAACCCAATGGACGCAATGTCACACTTTACATACATGAACACAAATGATTCGTATTATCAATATATGAATCACTGTTTTGGAATCGCTGATCCGGATTGCGCGGTGTTCTGGATTCTTTTCAGTTCAATGGCCGGTAATGACGGAGAACGCCTTTCGATGACAATGGGATTCATCCGGTCTCATATGCGCTTTATGATGCAGCTGGAACGCTATCTGCAGATCATGTTCCCGGAATGGGGATTCGGGCAGAATATGAAAAACTACATGATACGGTTAAATAAATATGTACTGGCAGCGCTGGATGGAGACAGACATGCAGCAGCAAATCCGGATTATCTGGTTAATCCAATTTACCCATGTATGTAACTGGGAAGAAATCGTTAACTTAGCAACAAGGGAGGAGATCATATGGCAAGGAGACATGTACATCGGCGCTCCAGAAGAAACGGAGATGATTTTGGATGTTTAGGCGGATTGTTTGTACTGATTATACTACTCCTGGGAGCGCTGTTCTCTTCGGATAATCCGGCAGTCCGCGCAATTGCATGGGGAATTGTTGGTGTTTTTGCCTTTCTTTGTATTCTGGCTAACGCTGGAGTATCCGGTGAGGATGCACTGGGCATACTTGGATTCGTGTTTCTTTTCGCGATTGGAATCCTTATCGTAATTGCTCTGATGAATTCCGGTAAAAAAGAAAAGGATCATCCACAAAAAGAAGGGGATGGATATTCCAAAGAAAAGGAAAGGAATGATTCCGAAAAAAGGCTGAATATCTCTGCAAGAAAAGATGGGATGGCTCATCAGGAAACCGGAGAAAGCAGACGGACGATAGAGGCGGTATCAGTTCCGGATAATGATGTATTTGAAATGCGATATCAACAGTTGGAAGCACATATTCGGAAAATTTGCGGTGCGGAAAAGGTACAGATAGAAGATAATATTCCGGACGAGGTGATTGAAAATAAGGGAGAGGTTAGCAATGCGATTCCTGCATCAGACGAATCCCGCGATTTTTACCAGGAAGACGAAGAGATGGAACCAGATGAGGAGGGGACATACTTTCGCTCCGTGAAATCGTTTTTATATCACAGAAAACTTCAGGTAAACTATCAAAAGATTATGATAGAAAACATGCAGCTGACGGATATCCGTGAATGTCCGGGAATTGCGTGGGTCGATGAGGAATGGCTGTATGTGTACCCGCTGCGACGTGATGCAGAATGCTTTAGCTGGCCGTTGGAAGATAACAGAGTCATGCGCTATGAAAAACGCGTGGAACCGGATGTGGATCAGGAATATGTGGAGATTGGGTTGGAGCCAATTGCCAAAGAATTCGAAGAATTGTTTCCACAGTATCTGTTCAGTGAGAATGGACTATATAGCGGAACGTTTCATCTGCCCTGTGGTCTTTCGGTCACAAACACATCAGGAAGCGTACTGTACCGGATGCTGAAAGCGGTATTAGTAGTTGATGATTCGACCTTCCGTTCCTCGTTCTATGAGAAAGAAATAAAGGAATTGTATCTGGACATGATTCTCTATGAAAATAAGATGATCAATTACGAGGAATATGAAGCCAGACAGAAAAAGCTGCTGATGGAATGCAGGCGGCGCTTAAATGACGAAACGAAATATCAAAATCAAATCGATCAGGCAAAGCAGGAGGGGATTCTGCTTTAAGAAGAAAAACTCTTATTGGTTCATTCATGAAAACTGACATTGATGTCAGGAGAATGGGAATGGATTGATGAGAGTTTTTTTACGGAGAACCCGGAAAAGAAAATGCGATAGCGCAGCGCGGTCAGAAAATGAGAAAAAGTAAAAAAGTTCGCCCTATTTCACAGCAGGAGGACTGCATTCTTGCAAATGAGGAGGGAAAACGATGACTGAGAAAATGCTGGATGAAACGAAACGCAGTTTTTTGCAGCGGGTTGCGAGGGAAGGAATTCGCGTGATTGGAGAAAGAAAGCTTCCTTATGGGAGTCAGTATCTGTTGGAAAGTGATCGGTATGAACTGGTGAAGGTGAATTTCTATCAGTCAAAGAAAGGACTTTCCTTTGTAATATCAGACCAGACAACCAGCATCAGCGGGCCGCTGAACACTATCTGTACTGAATTAATCATGGGATCCGATATAATTAAGGAATGGTATGTAGGTACCGATGAATCGGGAAAAGGTGATTACTTTGGTCCGCTTGCAGCAGCAGCTTTCATTTCAGATGAGAAAACAGACAGGATCCTTTTGGAGGAAGGAATTCGTGACAGCAAGAAAATAGCGGATCAGGAAATCAGAAACTATGCGGAGTATCTTTTGACGAATTATAAAGATTGTTGTGTGATCTGCAGTTTGGAACCCAAGGTCTATAATCAGCTGTATTCTTCCTATCTTGTGGAAGGAAAACGCTCGGATCAGATTCTGGCTACTGCCCATGGCCAGATCATTTGTGCGGCATTACAGAAACGGCCGGAACTATCGTTAATTATTACGGATCAGTTTGCGGATGAAGAGAAAATCAGAGCGAGCATTGCCTTCTATGAAGGCGGGAAAACCAATGGAGGAAACGAAGATGCGCAGATTCCGAAGCTGAAAATTGTACCACATGCAGAAAAATATGCGGCAGTTGCAGCGGCAAGCATTCTGGCACGAAATGAGTATCTGAAGTGGATGGAACAGGCATCCGATCAGTTGGGAATGATTCTTCCAAAGGGATGTGGAAATGATGTGAAACATCAGGCTGAATTGCTTCTTGACAAGGTTGGCAGGAGTGCGTTGCCTGAATATGCGAAAATTCATTTTCGAACGACGAATGAAATCATGAAAAGGTATTGCAGATGAGAAATGTCTATGTTTGTGAGGCTGAATGCAGAATTCATAAAAATGGAAATTATCTGACGGTGAGAAAGAACCAGGGAAAGGTCGCGGATATTAGCCTGAATGAAGTTCGAACTCTTATTCTGTTTGGCTACACACAAATTACAGCGCAGGCATTGGCGATGGTTCTGGACAAAGGGATTGACATTCTTTTTTTATCTTCCGGCGGCAGATACCGCGGTCGTGCAAGCAGCGGAATCGGACAGCATGTGCTGATGAGGATTGCTCAATATGATAAATGGTTTTGTGAAACGAGCAGATTATCCTTTGCAAAGAACATTGTGTCACGGAAGATTCAGAATCAGTGTGAAGTGTTAAAAAATTATCGCTATCGAAAAAAGATTTCGCAGCTGAAAGAGATAGAGATACAACTGTTTCATTTGCAGGAACAGGTACAGACAGCATGTGCATCCAGTGAATTGCTTGGATTGGAAGGAAAAGCTGCTGCTCTCTATTTTTCCTGCTTTCAGTTGCTGATTCCCGACTATGAGTTTACAAAGCGACAGCGTAGACCGGCATTTGATCCGGTCAATGCCTTGCTGAATTTGACATATACATTTCTGAAAAATGAGATTGTATCCGCCCTGACCAGTTTATCATTTGATGTTCAACTTGGTTTTTACCATACGGTCCGAAGTGGAAGAGAATCCCTGGCATTGGATATTATGGAACCATATCGCTCTATTTTTGCTGACCGATTTGTGATTATGCTTTTAAATCGGAAGCGGATTAAGAAAAATGATTTTTATACGGATGAAGATGGAATGCGGCTACTGCCACATGTGATGAAACAATTTTGCATCTGGTTTCAGCAGGAAATGTATGAGACGGTTGAAGATGGAAAATCATGGAACCAGAAAATTATGCAGAATATTCTTGAAATCAGGAAATGGATGATGGAAGAGAAACAGGAGGACTGTGAGTGAAAGCCTGGTACACGGTAGTATATGATATTTCAAGCGATAAGGTTCGAAGAAAAGCAGAGAAAGTATGCAGTAGTTACATGCAGCGGATTCAGTATAGTGTATTTGAAGGGTATATGACAGAAGCAAATGCGAAAGCATTCTGGAAAGGGATTGGCGAAGTTACGTTACTGTCAGGGTGGGATGAGCAGACGGACAGCATTCTGATGTATCGGCACTGCAGTGGATGCTATCAGAGCAGAGAACGAATCGGGAAAAAAATTGATTTATCAAAAAGCTATTATGTGATTTAGGGAGCTTCCTGTATAATTAAAATGTAAGAGTTGAAAATGAAAGATACCTCAGAGTACAATAAGACTACTGACTTGCCGGTTAGTAAAAATCTTATTGAACAGAAGAGGTATCTGAAATGAATTCTAACACACAAAACAAAAAAATTGAAGCTATTACAGAAAAAACTTTGGTAATCGGTATCGATGTGGGAAGTGAGACTCACTTTGCAAGGGCATTTGACCACAGAGGGTATGAGTATTCAAAGAAGCCATTCAAGTTCAGCAACAACGAGGCTGGTTTCGCAGCCTTCAAAGCATGGATAACGGATATCAAGGAAATGCATGAGAAGGATAAGGTTGTTCCGGGAATGGAACCAACCGGTCACTACTGGTTTAATCTTGGGAAGTTTTTGCAGGATAATGACATGAAGCCGGTACTGGTAAATCCTCATCATGTAAAGAAATCAAAAGAACTCGATGACAACAATCCGACAAAGAATGACCGTAAGGATCCGAAGGTTATCGCAGGTCTGGTAAGAGAAGGACGATACATGATTCCGTATCTGCCGGATGGGATTTATGCCGATTTGAGAACGGCATCAAACATGCGGTTCCAGTTGCAGTCGGAGCTGACAAGGATTCAAAACCGGATTAGTCGTTGGTTCAGTATATATTTTCCTGAATACAAGACGGTGTATGGAAAGACGGATTCCATAAGCGGGATGATGGTGTTAAAGCAGGCTCCGTTACCGGAAGACATTCTGACGTTGGGTGTCGATGGTATCAATAAAATCTGGCGTGATGCAAAACTGAGAGCAGTCGGAATTAAGAGGGCAAAGACCCTGATGGAGGCTGCCGGGCACAGCGTTGGAAGCAAAGAAGGAGCGGTATCAGCACGAATGGAAATCAGAATGCTGATAGAGGATTATGAGTCCAGAAGTGCCCGTCTTCAGGAGGTAATGACTCTGATTGAAGAGTTGGTAAAGAAGATTCCGATGGCAGAAAAGCTGTTGGAAATCAAGGGAGTAGGAATCAAGACAGTGTCCGGATTCCTTGCCGAAGTTGGCGATATCAGCCGCTTTGACAATCCCAAAGAACTGCAAAAGCTTGCAGGATTGGCACTGGTAGAGAATAGTTCCGGTAAACACAAGGGCGAGACAACAATCAGCAGACGAGGTAGAAAAAGGCTGAGATATTTGTTATTCGAGGTTGCGATGTCACTTGTGGGAAAGAATCCGGAGTTTGGTGAATTGCACCATTATTATACAACCAGAAAGCAGAATCCATTAAAGAAGATGCAGTCGCTGATGGCTGTAGCAGCAAAGGCAATAAGAGTGTTTTATGCAATTCTTACGAAGGGAGTGGATTATAATCCGGCTAAGATGCTGGAGGACATTAAACGACCGGGAATGTTGCAGGCAGCTTAATCAGACACAGGAACAATGTAGGAGGCTACGGAGTGCGTAGCCACTGTATAACGCAGAAAGTAGCAGAAAACGTCCACTGGAAACAGTGCTGATACAGGAAGCGGGTCAGTAATCAAAAAACAAAGAATGAGCCGGTAGTCGACAGGAATTTATTCCATAGGGCATGACCCAGTTAGGGAGCAAAGCTGACACCCTGGTTATGGATAGGCAGGACGAAGGAAGTGAGGACCTCTGGAGACAGAGATGATCCTGGTGGATATAGGAGGTTAGCTGCCATAGAGGGACGGGTATACACAAGGCCAGTAAAGCGAAAACCAAAGACGTTTTATTTCGTATACCTTTTAACCGCTATTTCAGTACCTGATACACCGAAAAGTCCATGACACAGGCTCATTCACTGAGATATACAGGGTACAAAAACCTTGATTTTTCAACAAAAAAGACTTGATTATATGAGGAGGTGTAAGTGGAAAATGTTGGTGAGTTATGAAGAGTTGCTGTCAGAAAAAAATCTGATAAAAGGGTGGGAGTCAGTCGTTCGCCATGGGACGCCTCCTGGAATTGATCAGGAAAGTATTCATGAATTTGACCAAAATCTTCTTTCTAACCTGAGACGGATTCAATTTGAGGCAGATTATGGAATCTATCGTGTACAGCCGGCAAAAATGATTCATGGGAAAAAAGAGATTGCACTTGTAACGATCGCTGACAAAATTGTGGCAAATTGTCTGGCTGATTATTTGCGCATGCTGACAGCATCCTGTTCGATTGCGCATAATTATGGCTATCTGGAAGGAAGGTCAATTTTTCAGGCGATTGATTACATTCAGAGTCTGTTACCGGAGTGTCCCTATGGGTATCGGTGTGATATTGGATCGTTTTTTCCGTCGATTAACCGCGAACGAATGGTGAAAACGTTATCTGCGTACATAACGGATCGAAAAATTCTTGAACTGATGGAGCAGTTTATTCGGATTTCGGTATACCGCAATGGAAGAATTGAGCCGGGGGAAGGATTGATTCTTGGAAGTCCGCTGTCGCCTGGATTGAGTAACCTGTATTTGTATGAAACCGATCGGCATCTGGAAACCGCGTTTTCCGGTTATGCCCGTTATTCCGATGATATGATTTTTCTGGAGAAAACACCGCTTTCGTCGGAACAATTTGAGTGGATAAATCGTCAATTTGAGATGGTTGGAGTGTCTATTAATCAACAAAAATCGAAACCGATTGATGAAAAACAATCCTTCACATTTCTCGGTCATGTCTTTCGAAATTCTGTACGGGAATCCTGCGCCGAAAAGGATCGAAATGTGAAAGTTTATACCAGCGGGTATGAGAAAAAAAAGGGCTGCGAAGGGACAGGGCAATGGAAGAATGTGCAGGAATGGAAAACAGAGTATTTTAACTATCTAAATTGCTCTGCAAAGGACAGGCACAAGACAGAATTATTGAAGATTTTGTCGAACGGAAAGGTAAGGAACGAAACGGAAAATCAATTGACGGAATATATGCTTCGGAACGGCTTGTATTTACTGCTGGATTCTTTTCCTGAGAGTTTGCGTGAATCAGAAGGAGAGACTACGGAAAACGATATTTGTGAGGAGTACCGAAGATTGTTTCTGAAAGAAGAATATCAATTGTATCATGGAACGATAGATGCATATGGAATTCATGAATATGAAGAATTGCTTGACAAATCCAGATGCAGGTCTTTGCTTGAGGATGGATTATGTCTGGCAATCAATCCATGCAGGAAGGGAGAAAGCGATTTGTATGTGATTGATTTGGATATTGATAAACGTTTACTCCTGGAACATGGAGAAGATTATCAGGCAATTCAGCAATTAAAGCTGCGCTTACGTACCGTGGCTTTCACCTTGCAGAAATTGTTTCAGGATGCGAAAATCGTATCTTATGTGGAAGACAGCGGCTATAAAGGGTTTCATGTATGGCTGTTTTGGGAAGAACGGATTTCCGTGGAAAAGTTCTGGAATGCGGCTGATCCTGTGCTTCAGAAGCTGAATCTTCCATCTGGATGTCATCTGGAAAGAATCCCTTTTTCAGGAGAGGAACTGATCAAACTTCCGTTGTCAATTCACATGCACAGTCGGAGGCGGGCACAATTCATTACATTAGAGGAAGATACCGTTGATCAGATTCGGTTTATGAAAGCAATTCAGATGAATCGGAACGAGTTGCTGGGCGCACTTTGGGGAACGAAAGCGGATTATGACAAGGTGCAGATTGATGAGGAGAAGGAACCAGGAAAAGGTGGGAGAGTAGATAGTCGTGAACTTACGGATTCTGTATATCAAGGATGTGCGGTAGTACGTGCATTGTCAGATAAAGCAAAAAGAATCCATTATCTGACACATTATGAAAGAAATGCACTCTTATATGTATATGGTCATTTAGGTCCGAGCGGACATTCCTGTTTACATCAATTGATGAGGGAAACGATTAACTATAGTCAGGAAATTACACAGAAATATCTGGATCGGATTCGGGAGTTCCCGGTCAGCTGCGAAAAACTTACCAAACGGTTTCCGGAGCTGCCCTGTACAAAATGTGAATTTAGGGAGTATCCTCTTTACTATCCGTCTCCTGTAATCCATGCGATTCGGAAAAATCCGGAAGAAGTGACAAAACCTGATTATGTTAATAATGCAGAATGTAAGAAACATCTGCAGGAATGTTTACAACCGAATCGAATTGACGAGTTGAAGACAATTCTGACCGAATTAGGCGAGCAGAAACGAAAACTGGAACAGGATATTGAAACATGCCGCCACGAGCTGGAATTGTTGATCAAGGATGGAGAGAAGAAGGAGGAGAACATACAGAAAGAATTCATTTTTGATGAGAGCGGAATTTACATTCGATTGGTTTAACGGAAGAAAAAGTAGTTGAATGGAACAGAAGACTGTGTTATACTTAGATTAGCCGATGACGAATTTGAATTGTCAGTTATTGCGCTAAACTTACACTGCAGCACAAACAACTTAATGATGAAAGCCCAGAAAGCATTGAAAATACGATGTTTTTTGCGTCTGACAATTTGTTTTGAGAGCTGAATTCCGAGGAATCCAGCGTAATTTCTCAAAAACCTTGTAAAATCAAGGTTTTTGAGAAGGTACAGTTGCGATTTTTCCTGCAACAGAAGCTTTTGAAACACAAAAGTGGACCCAAAATAAATCCACCGCAAAAATGACCTCTGAAAGCCTTGTAAAATAAGGGGTTCAGAGAGGGACTGTTGCAGTGGTAGCCTGAGATGAAAGGCATTGAAACATAGATTCTTGTATATAAGCATTCTCATATACTCTGTTGCAGTGGTAGCCTGAGATGAAAGGCATTGAAACGCTTCCCACGCTGTGCGGAAAATCCATCCAGTTCTTCGTTGCAGTGGTAGCCTGAGATGAAAGGCATTGAAACCGTGCTGATCTTCCACAACTTTACAAGCTTCTTCTGTTGCAGTGGTAGCCTGAGATGAAAGGCATTGAAACTGATGTTTGCAAATTCTTTTTTGAAGTCTTTTTCCATGTTGCAGTGGTAGCCTGAGATGAAAGGCATTGAAACATTGACTTAATCTAAAGAATTGATTATAATTACATCGTTGCAGTGGTAGCCTGAGATGAAAGGCATTGAAACCACTATACACAGTCATGCTGCGTCTCCGAGTTGCTGCTGTTGCAGTGGTAGCCTGAGATGAAAGGCATTGAAACAGTTTGACTTGACTGACATTGGTTGCCATTACCCCCGGTTGCAGTGGTAGCCTGAGATGAAAGGCATTGAAACCACTTTGCTTCTTTGGGATCTGCCGTTTCAATATACTGTTGCAGTGGTAGCCTGAGATGAAAGGCATTGAAACTATGCATTTAAAGATGCAAACCGAATTCATTTTCCAGTTGCAGTGGTAGCCTGAGATGAAAGGCATTGAAACACTACGGTAGCCATAACTACCTTTTTCGTATTTTTGTTGCAGTGGTAGCCTGAGATGAAAGGCATTGAAACTGATTAATTCGCCCGCATTGTCGCCCATTTTTTTCAGTTGCAGTGGTAGCCTGAGATGAAAGGCATTGAAACAGTTGCGGACTTGGACATAAAATTAACGTTTAACATAGTTGCAGTGGTAGCCTGAGATGAAAGGCATTGAAACTGTAAATGGTGTCTGATTTCATCTGCGACAACTATCAGATTGCAGTGGTGGCTCGAAATGAAAAGCATAAAATCTCAAGATGATTCTTCTTACATGAATGAATCCGGATGACAACGAAAAAGGCAGATTGATCGCGATGATTCGCTTTCAATCTGCCTAAAACATGTCATATTCAATTTGAGTTATGAAATAATTTCTCTGTATATCCGATATATAACTTATGGTTGAACCGAGGACGGTGCAAGTTCATTTGGCTCAATCGGCACCTCTTCCTCCGCCAATTCAACAATCGTCCCCCCACCAACGACAAGCTCTCCATCATACAGCACAACCGCCTGTCCCTTTGTGATGGCGCGCTGCGGCTCATCGAAGCGGACATGGAGCCGGCCGTCCTCCGTCTGCCAGGCCATGGCTGGCTGCTCTGTTTGGCGGTAGCGGACCTTGGCGGAAACACGTTTCGGTACTGCCAGGGAAGCGCAGGAAATCAGGTTCACCTGGTCTGCGATCAGTCCGCGGGAAAACAGCTGGTCATTGGTTCCCAGCGTAACCGTGTTCTTCTCCGGGTTCATGTCGGTGACGTAAGCCGGAGCGCCGAGGGCAATTCCCAGGCCTTTTCGCTGACCGATGGTGTAGTGAATGATTCCCTTGTGGGTACCAAGAACCTCGCCCTGGGGATTGACGTAATTTCCGGGAACCGGTTTTGTTCCGGTATACCGTTCAATGAATCCGGCATAGTCTCCGTCCGGCACAAAGCAGATGTCCTGGCTGTCATGCTTTCTGGCGTTGATGAAGCCGTGCTCCTCGGCAAGAGCGCGAACCTCCGGTTTTGTCATGCCGCCAAGGGGGAAGATGATGTGGGCCAGCTGCTCCTGAGTCAGCATGTAGAGAACGTAGCTCTGATCCTTGTTGGAATCTACCGCCTTCTTCAGCTGCCAGCGTCCGCTCTCCTCGTCGAAGCTGATCCGTGCATAGTGACCGGTGACAATGAAATCCATGTTCAGTTCCTGCATCCGGCGGTACAGCTTCTCGAACTTCAGGCACCGGTTACACTCGATGCAGGGGTTCGGTGTGCGGCCCTTCTGATAATCCTCAACAAAGCGGTCGATCACAGCATGATTAAAATCAGCCGAGAAATTAAACACATAAAAAGGCATGCCAAGGCGAAAGGCAACCGCCCGCGCATCCTCCACATCGTTCAGAGAACAGCAGGTCTTATCTTCCTTTTCGCCCTCTTCTTTCAGATCCTCATTATGAAACAGCTTCATGGTAGCACCAATGCATTCATAGCCGGCCTGCTGCATCAGAAATGCAGAAACCGAACTGTCTACACCGCCGCTCATGGCGATAATTGCTTTTTTCTTCTCCATACAGACTCCTTGATTTCAGATTTTACGGGCACGAAGTGCGGAAAATCCATGTATCCTGAGGACAAAAAACGCTTGCCCCATTACATCATATCATGAGACCAGTGGCACCTCGTGGGAAGTAACCCGGTATCATTGGGAGCAAAATACCTTTTGTCCCCGCATCCTATTATAGCTTTACGTGGAATTGTGGTCAATACGGAATTTCATTGCGAAAAAGTGATTTATCTGGTACTATTACAAAAGAGAAGCGGATGAAAATTCGGTAAACAGGCTCAACGGCAGAAATGCCTCAGGAGCAGATGGGAGAGGAAAGGATGCAGCTGTCGGAAACAGGACAAACAAAAGAGAAGCTAACGCTGACGGAATTATGCAGGGAACTGTCAATATCACCGGCCACCGGACGCAATTGGATTCGAACAGGAAAGCTGGTTCCTGCAGCGGGCAGCGGAAAGACACCAGTTTTCGCAAAACAGGATGTGGAGAGACTGAAGGAGGAGCTGACAGACGGAACGAACGCTGCCCTGAAAAGCCGGCGCAACAAGAAGCATATATCAGGAAACCGGTTTCTTCCGTCCTATGTGAACGGAAATTCGAAAAATCTGGTGACGGTGCAGGCAGTTGTGGATTGGCTGAAGGAGCGGCAGATTACAATTACAGACGAGCTTCTGTGGGCTGCTGCCGCGGAGGCGGCGCTCCAGCTGATTCGAAGCAAAGATGGAAGGGAAATGGAAGGCGATTGTCTGCGGAAGTATCTGACCGGGGACGTGGATGCCGGGAAACTTGGCTTTCTGATTGATGATCTGATTCATGGAAATGCCCGTGTGAAAGAAGTCATAGACGCCTATCCGGAACTGTTTCGCTTTTCCTATGTTTATGAAGAGAGGGAGGATGTGCTGGGGCTTCTCTATCTGTCCATGCGAAGCACAGGACGAAAAAAATCGACCGGTTCCTACTACACACCGGCGAAACTGGCAAAGAAGCTGTGTCAAAGTCTGTTTTTCATGAACCCGCCGGGGCAGAAGGATGTGTTTGATCCATGCTGCGGAACCGGCAGTTTTCTGCTGCAGCTTCCGAAGGAAATCGACAGTGATCATGTATATGGAAATGACGTGGATCCGCTGAGCGTTCGGATTGCCAGAATTAATTATGCGCTGAAATATGGGATTACCGATGCAGAAAAAATCTGTACCCACATAACAGAGTGTGACTATCTGGCCTTTGACCGGGAAAAGAAGTTCGACTATATCATCGGAAACCCGCCGTGGGGCTGTTCGTTTTGCGAAGAACAGAAAAGAAGACTGAAGGAAAACTATACTTCAGCTCAAGGCGCTGGAGTAGAGTCCTATGACGTGTTCATCGAGCAGGCAATCCGGAATCTGAAAGAAGGAGGCGTTCTGTCCTTCATCCTGCCGGAGGCCGTTTTGACAACAGGATCTCATCAGGCAATTCGCGGAATCATGCTTGCTTCCTGTTCCTTTCAGTATGCGGAATTCCTGGGAGAGGCGTTTGAAGGCGTGCAGTGCCCGTGCGTGATTCTGCAGATGACGGTCAAAGGGGAAAACGGAGAAAGCACAGCGTCCGATTGCGTGGTGAAAGAGAAAAAACGCGAATACATCATAAGCAGAAGCAGAAAACTGGATGCGGAACACCTGAGTCTTTTCTGTACGGATGAAGAACATCGAATAATGAAAAAAATAGAAGAAAACAGAAGCCATGTGAGACTTCTTGGACATGCAGTGTTTGCGATGGGAATTGTAACAGGAAATAACAGGGAACATGTTTCTTCTGTAAAGACACAGGAGAATGAAGTTGTCCTGCGCGGAGCAGATCTGCATAAATTTCGAATAACTCCATCCGATCATTTTCTGCAGTTTTGTCCGGAGCGTTTCCAGCAGACGGCACCGGTGGAATGCTATCGGGCGAAGGAGAAGCTGGTGTACCGATTTATCTGCAATCAGCTGGTGTTTGCCTTCGATGATAGTCAGAGGCTCACGCTGAACAGTGCAAACATCGTGATTCCACAGATCGAAGACCTGGACATGAAGTACATCATGGCTGTGCTGAATTCCCGGGCAGCCCAGTTCTATTTCAGCAGGAAGTTTCATTCGTTAAAAATCCTGCGTTCACAGATTGAGCAAATCCCAATTCCAAAAACGGACAGAGTCGTGCAGGAAAAGATCATTGGTTTCGTCAACCAGATTGTGGGTGCTTCCGCAGAGGAGACCAGGCGGGAAGTCTTTGAGCTTCTTGAACAGGAAATCCGGGTGCTCTATGAACTGGATGATCCGGAATATCAGATCATAACAGAAGCGTTGGAGGGGGAAAATCTGTTTCTGAATTAAGCTGCCGGGCGTATCCTGGAGGTATTTCCAGTTCCCTCGCGAATTCCGGAGAAGGCTTTGATTAAAAATCCCCGTTATATCAGAGATTTCGTATTGCCTGTTTGGCCTGTGGTGTGTAAAATGGATGTAAGAAACCGTGATCGGATTTCTGCATGAACGATAACAGAAACAATGTAACATGAAAAGATTAAAAGACAGAAAGAGAGGATTCCTATGAAAAAATTCAAAGTGGCGTTTATCGGCGCCGGAAGCATCGGATTTACAAGAAGACTGTTGGCAGACCTGCTGACCGTCCCGGAGTTTGCAGAGATTGAGGTGGCTTTTACTGACATTAATCCGGACAATCTGCGGATGGTAACAGAACTGTGCCAGCGTGACATCAATGAAAATGGTCTTTCCATCAAAATTCAGGCAACGCTGGACCGCCGTGAGGCATTCCGCGACGCCAAATATGTCATTAACTGTGTGCGGATCGGCATGCTGGATGCGTTTGCGACCGACGTGGAGATTCCGCTGAAATATGGTGTGGACCAGTGTGTGGGCGATACGCTTTGCATTGGCGGCATCATGTATGGTCAGAGAGGCATTGCGGCAATGCTTGGCTTCTGCAAAGACATTCGCGAGGTGGCTGCGCCGGGCTGCATTCTGCTGAACTATTCCAATCCCAATGCCATGGTGACCTGGGCATGCAACAAGTACGGTAAGGTGAAAACTTACGGACTCTGTCACGGCGTACAGCATGGTCATCACCAGATTGCGAAGGCACTTGGCCGGGAACAGAAGGATGTTGACATCATCTGTGCCGGACTGAATCATCAGACCTGGTACATCAGTGTGAAGGTTGACGGTGAGGAGAAGAAACCGGAGCTCTATGAGTTGATGCAGCAGGCGGAATTTGCAAAGGACGAGAACATCCGCCTTGATGTGATGAAGCACTTTGGATACTATTCCACCGAGTCCAACGGCCATCTGTCCGAGTATCTGATGTGGTACCGCAAACGCCCGGAAGACATGGAAAAATGGATCAACTACAGCAGCTGGATCCAGGGTGAGACAGCAGGCTATCTGCGCGTCTGCAAGGAGAGCCGCAACTGGTTTGAGACCGATTTCCCCAACTGGCTCAACGAACCGGCCAACCAGTTTGTACCGGAGAAGCGCTCCAGTGAGCATGGAAGCTACATCATTGAAGGCCTGGAAACAGGACGTGTGTACCGCGGCCATTTCAACATCATGAACAATGGTACCATTACAAATCTGCCGGACGAGTGTGTTGTTGAGGTTCCATGCTATGTGGACGGCAATGGCATTTCCGTTCCGAAGGTTGGAGATCTGCCGCTTGGCTGTGCTGCTATCTGTTCTCAGAGTGTCTGGGTTCAGAAGCTGGCTGTGGAAGCAGCTGTTCACGGAGACATCACCCTGCTTCGCCAGGCCGCTATGATGGATCCGCTGACAGGAGCTGTCTGCACACCGGATGAGATCATTCAGATGGTGGACGAGATGCTGGTTGCCTGTGAAGACCTTCTGCCTCAGTATGCGGAGGAAATTGCGAAGGCGAAAGTGCGTCTGCAGGATAAGAAGGTTCCATACCGTCCGGTCAAGGGCTTCACGCTGAAGGAGAAGACAGTTGAGGAGATGGCCGAGGAAAAGAACAAATATCGTGAGATGGCTTCTGCGGCAGCGAAGGAGAATGTGAAATAAACAGATGTAAGACAGGCAAATGCGAAATGCGTGTTTCCTGTGAAAGCGGGCGGAGCTTCCAGACAGGGAGTTTTGCCTGAGGAGAAAAAAAGTGAAAAAACAAAACGAAAAGAAGAAAAGAACGTGGAAACGTCTGGTAATTGCAGGCGGTGTCCTGCTGATTGGAGCTGCTGCCGCATGCTACGCAGTCGGGGATTTTTTTGTCAGCTATGCGCTGAAGCGAAATGAGATTGTTCTCAGTGAAGGAAGTTCCGATCCGGAGGATCAGGCAGAAATCGATGCGCTGCTTGGCAGTGGATACTGGAAGGAGCTGAATGAAGAGAAGGATCGGTGGCTGGAAGAGACAGAAATGGAAGTGGTTTCAATCACATCGAAGGACAATCTGACGCTGAAGGCGGAATATGCGGCGAAGGAGGACAGCCATCAGTGGGCAATTCTGATTCATGGTTACATGTCAAACCGTCAGTCCATGGAAACCTATGCGATGACTTATGAAAAGAACGGATATCATGTGCTTCTGCCGGATAACCGCACCCACGGAGAAAGTGAGGGCGAGTACATAGGCATGGGATGGCTGGACAAAGAGGACATCAAGCTGTGGATCCAGTGGCTGATTGAAAAGGATCCGGAAGCCCAAATCGTGCTTCACGGTGTTTCCATGGGAGGCGCGACGGTGATGATGCTTTCCGGGGATGAGGATGTTTCCAAACAGGTTGTGGGTTATGTGGAAGACTGCGGATACACGTCAGTCTGGGATATTTTTGCCAAGGAGCTGAAACTTCGTTTTTCTCTGCCAACCTTTCCCGTGCTGGATATCAGCTCTCTCTACGCAAAACTGTTTGTCGGATATGACCTGAAGGAGGCATCGGCTCAAAAGCAGGTGGCAATGAATGAACGTCCGATGCTGTTTATTCATGGAGCAGAGGATGATTTTGTTCCGACAGACATGGTATATGAAGTTTATGAGGCGGCGAGCTGCGAGAAGGAGCTCTATGTAGTGGAAGGTGCTGGACATGCCGGCGCATTGAGCACAGATCCGGCGAAATACTGGGAGACCGTGTTTGGATTTCTGGAGGAGAAGTGCGGACTGGAGTGAATGATGTTTTACGGCTTCCTCTTTTCCGGAAGCTGCTGATGCAAATGGATAAATACCTATAAAAATAAGACAGTTGAAGACGCGGGAGCGGGAGGAAATCCGCTGTCAAGAAGGAGGATAATTATGTGGAATGGAAAAAGGAAGGCAGTAACATTCAGCTATGATGACGGTGTGGAAATGGACCGCCGTCTGGTGGAAATCTTTAACCGCTATGGAATGAAAGCAACCTTTAACCTGAACAGTGGAATTCAGACCAGTGCCAATTCGTTTCAGAATAAGGATGTTCTGATTCGTCGAATGAATGTGGAAGGGCTGCCAGCGCTCTATGCGGGTCATGAGATCGCTGTTCATTGTCTGACTCATGCAAATCTGCCGAAGTTTGATGATGCGACGATTTATAACGAAATACTTCAGGACAAAGCCAATCTGGAGCGGATCTTCGGTCAGGAAATCAAAGGCATGGCTTATCCCTATGGAACCTTTGACGAGCGCGTGATGCGGATCGTTGCTGACTGCGGAATCCACTATGCAAGAACAGTCATTGAAACCGGTGATTTTTCAATCAGTGAAAATCTCCTTGCGCTGAAAGCAAGTGCGCACCATAATCGTCCGGATCTGCTGGAAATGATTGACCGTTTTGTGGAAATGGAACCGGAGACTCCGCAGCTGCTTTACATCTGGGGACACAGCTATGAGTTCGAGGTAAATCGAAACTGGGATCGGATCGAAGAAATCTGCCGCCGCCTGGCAGGTCGCGAGGACATTTTCTACGGGACGAACAGTGAGGTACTGCTGGGGTAAGCCGAGAATGTGAAACCGTTGGAAATCGGTTTTGATGAATGAGAGAGACAGGGCTGCAGGAACAGGATTGCAGAAGAAACAGGGAGGAGTTACAGATGATAATCAGAAAGGAATATCGGGGATGTATTAAGTCAGGATTTGCGCAGGAGAATCTGGAGATACTGCTGGCGGACGCAAAGGCAGCAGCGAGCCGTCTGCAGGAGACAGGAAGACTTCTGACCGCATGTGTGTACCGTCATCAGAACATGGTGTTTGCTTATCTGGAGCTGCTGGATGAGACGATTTCTGTCGATGAAATTTTGGGAGAATTATCGCCCTGTCTGGAGCTGTGGCCGGAGGAAAACGGACGGACGCCATGGGCTTTGATGTATGAAATTTATTATCACAGCGTGCCACAGGATCCGGAAAGCTGGGTAGAGGAACGGAAAACAAACACGACCCGCATCGGAAGAATCGCTTTTCTGAAGCCGGAAAAGCTGTTTTCCTACACATACTGGCATTACGCGATTGTGCAGGAGGGACTGTTAATGGGCGATAAATATCAATACATTTCACTTCACGAGAACATTCTGTTTTCCTATTTTGAGGAGCCACGTCACAATGTAAACCTGACTGGCGATGAGGATACGCCGTCGACTGTGATCGACGGATGGATGGCAGTGGATCCGGAAAGCCATTTTGACCGGGAAAAGGCTGGAGGAAACAATTTTATTGTGATCGATCCGATCCTGATTGTGTAAATTGGGAACAGGTTTTTTTTCGAAACAAGATTGAGCGGGAAAAGCAGATGGTATCTGGTACAATAGGAACCAGAGCAGAATGGCTCAATACAGAAAATTTCAGGAGGAATATTATATGAATCGTTATGTAATGACTGCATAGCATTGGCTATTGCAATCAGAAAAAATGTTTTGCGCAGTGAGTGCGTCAAACGATGATCAGTTGTCATAGCCATTGCTGTTCCAGGATGTATAATCAATCCGACTAAACGTGCCACGGGCATGTCCGTCTGGATGTATAAATGATCTGGAGCAGGATCATTCAGAGATCCTGTGCGTCTTAGGGAGGCAGTCATGGGCTATAAAAAAGCAGAAGAGATTCTGCCGATTGAAATCGTAGAATTAATACAGCAGTATGTGGATGGAACAAGCATCTACATACCGAGAAAAGAAGAAAACCGTCAGGAGTGGGGTGCATCCACAACAGCCAGACAGGAAGTGCAGGAACGAAATCAGAACATCTGCAGAGACTATCAGGCAGGGATGCGCGTGGAACAGCTGGCAAAAACATATTTCCTGTCGCCGAAAAGCATTCAGCGGATCATTCGGGAATGGGGAAACAAGTAAAAAACGTTCTGTCCTTTCATGAGCATATCATTCGAGGACAGAACGTTTTTTGCGTGTTGGAAAATAGAAAGTCGTCTGCCCCATGTTTTTTCGAAAAGAGAGTGAGGTGGAATTGAGTGGATTGAACTGATATAGTAAAGCAGGATACAGACAAAATATTCGACAGAAATAAAATAATGAGACAGGTGGGCAGAACGATGGAAGAACGGAAGCTGAGAATGGTTCCTGACGGATCGTTTGGAATTTTATATCATTGTTCCGGGTGTAATGTCCGGAGGCGGTTTATTAATACAGGACGATTTCGAGTGAATGCGAACGGAAACAGGATTGATGTGTGGCTGATTTATCAGTGCGAAAAATGCAAGCATACAAAGAACCTGACGATTTACGAACGACAGAGCGCAAAACGGATTTCAAAAGAGGAGTATCGGAAATTTCTTGCGAATGATGAAGCATTAGCAGAACGGTATGGCATGGATTTTGGATTTCTCGGTCAGAATCGGGTAATGATTGACGAGGAAACAATCCGCTGGCATTATGAAGACGGGGAGGGGAAGAGCGTTGCTTTGAAAGAAATTGACTGGATTCCCGGTGACCGGGTTTTTATCGATAACGAATTTGGAATCCGGATTCGAAGAGAAAAACTGGCGGCTGATCTGCTTGGTGTGTCGAGGAGCCGCGTACAGTGCCTGATGGAACAGGATATGCTGGAGATTCAGAGCACAGGAAAACAGATTTGCATAATTCTTCGGAATTGTCTGGAAAAATTACGGGGATAATGGTAAGATATGTGTGTACCGAAGGTACGCGGAGAACAGTAAGACATGTGAACAGTGGAAAACAGAGTGGAGATATTATGATTAAATATTACGAGAAACAAAGCAATCGAAAAGAGTGCAGAACGATAGTGGAATCCTGCGTGAAGGAGCAGGGGAAAATTTATGTAACATTGACCGAGAGCGTTTTCTTCCCGGAAGAAGGCGGTCAGTATGCAGATACGGGATGGCTGCAGACGTCAGATATGCGGGTACGTGTAGTAAATGGAGAGATCGCAGACGGACAGATCCGCTACGAAGTGGAACAGGAGATTCCAAAAGGGACAGAGGCGACCTGTGTTCTGGACTGGGAACCGCGCTACATGCGCATGCAGCAGCATACCGGTGAGCATGTTCTGACCGGACTGATCCACAACCGCTATGGATATGACAATGTTGGCTTCCATCTCAGCGATGACGCACCGGTGACGCTGGATCTCAATGGTACACTTACCTGGGAGCAGGCAATGGAGATGGAGACACTTGCCAATGAAGTGATTTATCGGAATCTTCCGGTGATTGACAGCTACCCGACCAAAGAGGAGCTGAAATCACTGAGCTACCGCAGTAAGATTGAAATTGAGGGACAGGTTCGCCTGATCACGGTGGAAGGTGTGGATACCTGTGCTTGTTGTGCGCCTCATGTGGCAAAAACAGGCGAGATTGGTCTGATAAAAATCGTTGGTTTGCAGAATCATAAGGGTGGAATCCGCATCAGTATTCTCTGTGGAATGCGTGCGCTTCTGCATTACCGGGAACAGCTTCAGCTGATGAGCAGCCTGGCAGCCAGTCTGTCAACAAGGCCGGAGCAGGTGATGACGATTGTGGCAAATCAGAAGGAGGAGCTGGGAGTGCTTCGAGGCCAGCTGGCACAGGCGGCAGAGCGGGAGCTGATGCGCACAATCAATGAATTGCCTGAGAAACGTAATGTGTGTATTTTTGTAGAAAGAGAGAGTTCACCGGTAACTGTTAAGAACGGATACAATGCGATGGTAAAGCGCTTTGACGGGTTTGTCGGTGTGTTTGTTGGCGATGATGCACATGGATACCGCTACAACGCGGGAAGCGGCACGCTGGATTCCAGAGAACTGGCAGCAGGAATGCGTGCAGCTCTTGGCGCAAAAGGCGGCGGCAGCAGAGAGATGGTTCAGGGAAAGACGGACGCGAAGCGGGAAGAAATCCAGCGCTTTTTTGACGAGTTGTAAATCGCTTCAGAAAGAGACGAGATACGCTGCCTATGAAAGCAGACCAACGTGGCACAGGCATGCTGCCTGGATGTATAAGGTGGTATAAACGAAAAAAAGGATATGAATCCGATATGGATGGATTCATATCCTTTTTATCATCGCTTTACAGTTGCATTTGCCCGCTTATGGCTCCCGTTATCTGGCGAGAAGCTTCTGCCAGGCTTCAATCAGCTCGGGCTGCCGTCCATCCCGGATAAACACGGGAATCACATCCAGCGGAACGTCGACAGAAATCGTCTGTCCACCCTCATATACCCGCTGGTCATGGAGGCTTGTCCAGCTGCATCCGGCAGGCAGCCAGATGCGGCATTCCTTCATGCCCGGATACATGACGGGAGCAACCAGAAGATCCGGACCGAACATGTACTGTTCTTTCAGATCCCAGCAGATTTCTTCCTGTGGGAATTCATAGAACATGGGACGCATGACAGGACGGCCATATTGGTGCGCTTCATCCATCAACATCCTTGTATAAGGTCTCATTGCTTCACGGAGATGGATGTAGCGGGTGAGGATTTTCTCGTTCTCTTCCCCATAGCTCCAGATTTCGTTATCGCCGCCGGTAAACAGTGCCTGGCTGCCATCCTTTCGGAATACACGGCGGTTATCACATTCCCGATCACCGTGGAGCCGCATAACCGGACAGAAGGTACCCCACTCAAACCAGCGAACCAGAAGCTCGCGGAACGCTTCATCCTCTGGCCGTCCGCCGGAGAAGCCGCCGATATCGGTTGTCCACCAGGAGATTCCGGCGATGCCCATGTTCAGACCGGCACAGATCTGACGGCGGAAGGTTTCCCAGTCACTGTGGATGTCGCCGGACCAGACAAGAGCGCCGTAACGCTGACTGCCGGCCCAGGCACAGCGAACCAGATTGACGATTTCTTTTTGTCCCTCGTTCTGCATGCCCTCGTAGAAGGTGCGGGAGAACTGTTGGGGGTAGATGTTGCCAATCTGAACGTTTGGCCCCATGAAATAGCGGTAGTTTTCAAAATCATAGCCGGTATATTCCGGTTCCGCCTCGTCCAGCCAGAAGACTTTGATTCCTTTTTCATAGTAATTCTGTCTGCACTTATCCCAGACATAGCTGCGCGCTCTTGGGTTGGTTGCGTCAAAGAAAACACTTTCGCCGCCGAAGCGCATGCAGACTTCCACTCCATGTTCTGTTTTGACAAGAAGACCCTTCTGCTTCATCTCACGGAAATTTTCGCTGGTGGTGTCAATCTGCGGCCAGACGGAAACCATCAGTTCCATGCCCATTTCCTTCAGCTCTTTTGCCATGGCCTCCGGATCCGGGAAGAATTCGTCTTCAAAACGGAAGTCACCCATTTTTGGCCAGTGGAAGAAGTCACAGACGATTACATCAACCGGTATGTTCTTCTCGTGATAGGTTCTGGCAACCTGAAGAAGCTGTTCCTGATTCCAGTAGCGCAGCTTGCACTGCCAGAAGCCGAGACCATATTCCGGCATAACCGGAGCGGTTCCCACTGCTTTTCCAAAGGCCTGTTCAATTTCATCCGGCGTATCCCCCGCAGTGATCCAGTAATCCATCTGCTTTGTGCTTGAGGCGTACCATTCGGTCACATTCTTTCCAAAGGTTACCTGTCCAATGGCCGGGTTGTGCCAGAGGAATCCGTAGCCCAGACTGGACAGAACAAAAGGAACGCTTGCCTGAGAGTTTCGGTGAGCCAGTTCCAGGGTAGTGTATTTCAGGTCAAGAAGATCCTGCTGGTACTGACCCATTCCATAGAGCTTTTCATCGGGATTGGATGAGAATGAAACATGGAGCCGATAATCACCGCCGGGAATTCCACGAAAACGTCTGCTGGGCTTATTCAGCGCACCGCCGCTGCCTGTCTCTTTCAGAAGCAGATGACCGTGCTGGTTGTAATAGGAAATGGTACATTCATGATTCCAGCCATTGATTACAAACTCCGCACGAATGTTTCCGTTGGTGATGGAAGCATGATATTCTTCGACGTGAATCTCAGCGATTTGTGCTTCATTAAGCGGAAGCAGCGCAAAATCACTGTCAAGAAGCTCGCCGAGCATGACGGAGCGTACACGGAAGCTGTTTGCTCCCCATGGTTCGATCTGCAGCAGCTCACCGTCATTTTCATAGATCAGGGCATTTCCCTGCTGTCGCATGGTGTTCATATGCATCTCTCCTTTGCATGTTATCGATGCTTCTATTATATTGCTGCCGGAGCGGAAAATCTTCCATTATTTTAATGGAGATTAACACAATTTTGCGCAAATTAAGTCAGGATCAGGCAAAAACAGTTTTCAGAATTTCCGGTTTGTGTTATCATATACAGGAAGCGGTCTTGCAGGAATCGGATCATCACAGGTTAACGATCAGGTGAAGGATAAGAAACGGTATCTGTTTGACAGGAACAGAGAGAAGGAACAGGAGAGGGTGGAGCTATGGATCCGAAAAAGCAGCTGAAAGAATCGATTTTTCATCAGACGCAGACAATGCCGTTTTCGATTCACCAGACTGTTTTTCTGCCTCCGGACGCGCTTTATCTCCATTGGCATCCAGAACTGGAATTTCTGCTGGTGACAGAAGGGGAGCTGGAATTCATTGTGGAGGAACAGGTCTTTGTTCTTCAGGAGGGGGAGGGGATTTTTATTCCGCCTTATCTGCTCCATCGTGCCGCGGCAAAAGAGCGGGGAAGCTTTCAGGCGATTGTTGCGGATACGGAATGGATTACGTCGGCAAGATCGGAAAATCTCTGGCAGAAGTACATGAAGCCTGTGTGCAGCAGCCTTCCTGCTCTTGCTCTCGTTCTGAAGCCTGCCTGCAGCTGGCAGAATTCGGTCCTTCAGATGCTCGGAGCGATCATGAAGCTTCCAGCGGAGCAGCTGGCAGAACAGGGACTGTTCATTCGTGGAAGCATGATGATGATCTGGCAGATGTGCTATGATCACCATGTCAGCTTGTTTGTCAGTGATCAGAGAAACGAAAAGGTGCAGGATCAGCTTGCGGAAGCAATCCGCATGATGCACGAGCAATATTCCAGTGACCTGACTCTGGGACAGCTGGCTGCGCTTGCTCATGTCAGTGAAGGACAGTTTTGCCGGTTATTCAAAACGGTGACGAATATGACACCGTTCCATTACCTGAATCGATGCAGAATTCTCCATGGATGCTCGATGCTGCGGGAGACGGATCAGACAGTCAGCGAGATTGCCATGCAGTGTGGATATAATACAATCAGCTATTTTAATCGAAAATTTATTGAGATTACGGGAATGACACCGTCCGAATACAGGAAACGGCGGGAAACGTGATGAACGGAACTGCAGTTTGAATTAATTGCAGTTGGAATCAATTGCGGTTTGAATGCAGAGGCTGACAGGACATTTGGATCAAATGGATTCACTGTGGATCAAGAATAAGGAAAGAAGGGAACGATTTTGAATCAGACAGAAATGCAGATGGTACCGCTGACAGAAGCGGAAATGCAGTCAATATACATGACACATATGGGGCATGATTTTCCGCCGGCAGAGCTGAAGCCGTGGAAAAACATCAAACAAATGCTTGATCTGGAGCAATATACGGCATATGGGCTGAAGGATGGGAAGGAAATAAAAGCCTATGCGTTTTTTGTGAAGGAAGCAACGGCAGGAGGCATCTGGCTTCTTGATTACTACGCAGTCTGCCAACCGTACCGCAGCCATGGATATGGAAGCCTGTTTCTGCAGCGAATGAGAAGAGAGCTGGCAGACTGTGGAGGAATTCTTCTGGAAAGTGAGAGAATCCGTTCCGCAGAAAATGAAGAAGATTATGGAATCCGATCAAGACGAATCGCTTTTTATCAGAAAAATGGCTGCCTGTTTACCGGATTGGAGGCATGTGTCTGGGATGTGGACTACACTATCCTCTATTTGCCGATGATTCGAACGGATGAGGAGACAGAGATGGAAAACAGGCCGGATATGGGCAAGATGGAGCCGCAAAACGGGATTGTGATCCGGGAACGCCTGGAGCTTTTGTATCACATCATGTTTTCACCGGAAATTTATGCACGGAAGGTTCGGGTTTGGGAAGGTGGAGAAAATCAGTGTTTGCTTCCTGATTTTATTTAAATAGAACCGGTGAGGGGAAGGTTATGCGAAGCTGACGAATGTATCATGGACATGTTTGTCTGGATGCGCAGAAAACGGAAAAGCCAGCCACCATCTGTGTGTTTTACTGCAGAGGTGACTGGCTGATTTGATACATGTGTCTGTTGGGAATTTTCCTGTGTTGTCTGATCTGTTATTTCCAATAGTTATCGATTGCGACGAAAATATTCGCTTCCGGAATCTTAAAGACATCCCTTAGCTTTTTGATCGTTTCCTCTCTGGTAAGGTGTTCCATTTGGCATTGAGAAATCAGCGGAATGAGAATCTGATTGATGGTATCGTTCAGTTTGGAATCTGCACGTACGCGGATTAAATCGGATTCTTTCCGGAGCATTTCCAAATCTTCCTGTGCTTTTGCAACCGCATCCTGCGCTTTTGCGACAGCGTCATGTGCCTTCTTTTTGGCATCTTCTGCCTTCTTTTCGGCATCTTCTGCCTTCTTTTCGGCATCTTCCGCCTTCTTTTCGGCATCTTCCGCCTTCTTTTCTGCTTCTTCGGCTTTCTTTTTCGCTTCTTCGGCTTCTTTTCTTGCGTTCATTGTGTTCCGGCGTTCTGCTTGAATATCCATTTTTTCCATGTTTTCAAAGAGATAACCCATACTGTCCGCCTCCATATCTTTTACCATCTTTTGTGCTTCGTCTGTTGGGACGTTCATTTTCATTAGTAATGCCCACAGGATATCCTGAAAGATCTTCTGGACATCTTCCGGAGCATTGGCATAGATTCGTTTCACAAAGTCCCTGGATGATTCAAGGAACTCGGTATAGTCTTTCACCGTTTGTACTTTATTAATCAGGATGGCAAGAGAAATCTCGTCATCTTTGTTTTTCAGTTCATCGTTTGTATAGTCATGTGCCCGAATCACACGGTATGTAAAATCAGGAACAAACTCCGAAGCAAGTTCCCAGTGACTGATTCGATCTCTGAGATGGAGATCTGCAGTCCAGTTACTGCTTCCTTCATAGTAGACAATGGGCAGAATCAGCGGGTAACGGAAGCTTTTCTTACGGCTGGAACCTTCCTTCTTTTCGTTTCTTTCACGCTTGTATTCATACCAGATGATGGACATGTAGCGGAGCAGCTGCATGGAGACATCATAGTCTACATTGCTCTTGTGTTCAATCAGCGGAATCACATAAATGGACTCTTCCTTGTTGTCGATTTCGACACGGATACGTTTTACTGTATCGGATTCGAATTCAATTCCAAGATATGCCTGATATTTTTCGGTTACATCTTCAATATCTTCCGGCTGTTGGCGTTTCTGGCATGCAGAGACGCGTTCTTCACCGGATCGACCGCTTTTTTTTGTTCTTCATTTGCGTCTGAATTGGCATTTTGTCGGTTGGTATTCTTTTGAGAGATGTTTGAAGAAGAGTTTGATGCATTTCCGGATTTGTTCCTGGAAGTACATCGGGAAGTTCTCTTTTTCGATTGATTCTCTTTTTTTCTTTTGGAAGTTTCGTTCTTTTTTCTTCGGTTGAAATCTGAATGTTTCATGATAGAAACCCCCGTATACAAACAGAGAAAATACCACGGAATCTGACATGAAATGTCAGGAAACATTACAGAGCACATGTATAGAAAAAGTATACCATGAGAAAATGTGTTTTGCAAGTGATATTTGCAAGAATACAATAAATATTTTTGTGAGATATCAGAGGTACTCATTTGAGGTTGATAAAGTTTTACAGAAAAGACTTGCTTTTTGTAAGGGATAAGAGTATAATCGCAGAAATAGCAAAAACAGGAGATGATTCTCTGAATCCAATTCCAGTTCAGAATTTTGTATTGGAAAGGAAGATGCTGTAAAAGAAAAGGAAAGAGGAATCCGGATGAAAATGTTTCAGTTTTTCCAGATGAACAGGGACGACGATCGATAGCGTTTGCAGCTGTGTAAGTTTCACAGGTGCAAACGCTGTTCATGTTGCTTATGCATCCAGACGAACGTGCCAGTGACACGTTCGGTCGGATTGCTTATGCATCCGTCAGGATGCGGGCAATGAATGAAGTCGGTTGTGCCTGTGTGGGAAGACAGATCAGAAACGGATTCAGAAAGAAAGACCACATTGGTAGGAACAGTCTATGGCAGTTTTGCAGCCATGGAATGACGCTGATGTGGTCTTTTTGTATTGTTTATGCATCCAGTTTTCTTCTTTCGGAAAGGTTGTGATCATATGGGACATAAGGATGATGTCCTGATTGATATGGTGAATAGGAATCGAGTACAGAAATATAAAACGCGAAAGTGTTAAAACAGGATAGGAAAGGAATCAAAGAAAAGATGAAGAGTGCAGGATATAAGAATCAGGGATTTACGCAGCTGAAATTGATACAGCCGAAAAATGAGGTGGAAGTTTCTGATATCGGAGGAAAAAAGGTGACACCGGCAGAAGAACTTGCAGCGCATATCGGAGAAACGGCAATAATCCAGGGAAGTATATATAAGATTCGTAAAATGAGCGGTTTTGCTTTCGTGCTGATCCGGACAAGAGAAATGGTTATTCAGTGCATATACAACGAAGAAGCTGAGTTTTCTCTGGAGGAATTGCAGGAAGAATGCTGCGTCCGGGCAAAAGGACGTGTTGTGAAAGAGGAGCGTTCGCGGACCGGGTATGACTTTGTTCTGCGGCAGGTGGAAATTTTGTCCCGTCCGGCAGAACCGGCTCCGATTGTGATCAACCAGAAGAGAGTGGATACCGGGCTGGAACATCTGCTGGATTACCGACCGCTGACTCTCAGGAATGAGCGGGAGCGTGCAAGTTTCAAAATTCAGGAAGGTCTGTGCAGAGGATTTCGCAGATTTCTGGAAAATGAGCAGTTTACAGAGATTCATTCTCCCAAAATTGTTGCAGAAGGGGCAGAAGGAGGAGCAAACATCTTCCGCCTGAACTATTTCGGGAAAGAAGCATTTCTGGCACAGAGCCCTCAGTTTTATAAGCAGATGATGGTCGGTGTGTTTGAACGGGTATTTGAAATCGGTCCTGTGTTTCGTGCGGAAAAGCATGATACGTCGAGACATCTGAACGAATATACCAGTGTAGACTTTGAAATGGGATACATTTCCGGATTTGAAACAATCATGGAAATGGAGACGGCAATGCTGCAGGCAGCCATGGAAGAGCTGAAGAAAACCTGCGGGAAAGAACTGGCTCTGCTGCAGGTGAAGCTTCCGGAAATCAATGGAATTCCCGCAATTCGCTTTCGGGAAGCAAAAAAGTGGATTGCAGAAGCGTATGGAAGGGAAATTCATGATCCGGATGATTTTGAGCCGGAGGAGGAGAAGCTTCTCTGTGAACGGATCCAAAAGGAAACGGGCAGTGAGTTTGTGTTTGTCACGCACTACCCGGGAAAAAAGCGTCCCTTCTATGCCATGGACAGTCAGGAGAATCCGGAAGAGACATTGAGCTTTGACCTGCTGTTTCGCGGACTTGAAATAACAACAGGAGGTCAGCGGATCCATTCCTATGAGGAACAGGTGAAGAAAATGAAGAGCCGGGGAATGAACATCGGGAATTTTGAAAGCTATCTGATGATGCATAAATATGGCATGCCGCCCCATGGAGGTCTTGGGCTCGGTCTGGAGCGGCTGACAGCAAGACTGCTGGAAAAGGATAACGTTCGCTATGCGTCACTGTTTCCCCGTGACATCAATCGGGTGACACCATAACCGACGGTTTCTGTTCTCTTTTCTTCACGGATCCATGGTGGGGAATTGGTTTCCATTCTACCTTGCTGACGGCTGCAATGAAGTAGGAGAGGGAGCCGATGGAATCAAACAGGAAAAACGTCATGGCATACCACACCATGCGTTTTCTGCTCATCGGCTCCAGCCGTTTTCGCTCCATCAGAAGAACGTATCCGGCAGTACAGGTTTGCCAGAGATACTGGATGAGAAGGGAGGTCAGAAAAGAGAGGGCGGCCGTCCGCATCCACGTTCCTTCAGTCAGCGGCTGTCCGGGAGCCTGGAATAAGAGGAGAAGGGACATCAGCGTACCTGTGGCATTCAGCCCGAAGCGGATCAGAACGCGCGGAAGCGTAATCAGAAGCATATCATAGGACATAAACCGCAATTTCAGAGACCTGGCTGTGAACATGTGCAAAAAGAGCTGGGGACTGTATTGCGAGAACGCCTGCAGATGTCCTTTTGACCAGCGGATCCGCTGACGCATGGCAATCCGAAGGCTGGTTGGCTGCTCATCGAAAAACTCAGCCTCATCCTGATAGGAGATGGAGTATCCGCGGGCCACCGCATCGGCACAGAAGGCACGGTCTTCGGTCAGCTGTGTATAATGCCAGCCATCCCGAACCAGTTCGCTGGAAAAAAGAATGCCGGTTCCCTGCAGTCTTGTGGCAAGGCCAAAGAAGGAACGTGCCCGGTGCTCCAGACGAACCGTACGCATCCAGTGAAGTGCGTAAGAGGCAGCAATGCAGCCGTCTCCGAGGTTTCTCGTGTTCCGATAGGAAGCAATGATCTTTTCCCCGCTGTCGAAGGCTTTGTTCATCTGTTCGATGTAATCTGGTTTTAAAAGATTATCGGCATCCAGAATCAGATAACCTTCAAACGCTTCTATGCCATAGTCGCGGCGGATCTGCTCGAACAGATATTGAAGCGCGTATCCTTTTGTTTTTTTGGAAGGATGAAACCGTTCATAGCAGACGGCACCGCATGACCGGGCAATTTCCGCCGTGTTGTCCGTGCAGTTGTCAGCGACAACAAAGGTTGCGATCTGTTCACCGGGATAAGATTGAGCCCGGATGCTGGCAAGAAGATCGCCGATAACAGCAGATTCGTTGCGTGCTGCGATGACGATGCCATATCGGTGATTTTTTTTCGCTTTCGGAAATTTTCTGGTTGTAAAAAATCCCACGATTACATAGATGCCGGTGTATAGATACATGACAGAAAGCAGCATCAGCAGAATGCTGCAGATCATTTTGATTTCACTCATAGAACTCCCCCTTATATACGTCACTGCGATGGAACCAGCGGACCATGTGTGGCTGAAAACGGAATCATAAAGTTTCCGAACAATCCGTGAAACGTTGATTGATTTCGCGTAATTGCATCTTAATTCGCGAAAAAAGGAAAGTCAATGGGGTTAAAATAGAGTTAAGTGGTTGTCAATTAAGATTAAGAAAGTATTAATGGTTTCATAGGAGAAAAATAAGTTGACAGAAAGTGTGCCCGGAGTGCAGGGGGAAAATCCGGGAATACAGAAAACAGCCAAAACCCCGGCGGATTCATTCGAATTCCATCGGGGTTTTGGCTATATCGCTTCTGCATCCAGACGAACGTGTCAGTGACACGTTCGGTCGGATAACAAATTAATTATTTATCGTGGATCTCACTGTGCAGCTCCTGCAGAGATTTAACCTCGCTTGCGCCGTGAGTCTTCAGGTAGTGAATACCATCAGCGGCAGCCTTGGCAGCAGCAACGGTGGTCATGTAAGGAATCTTCGCTTTGATGGTAGCCTTTCTTAAATAGCTGTCATCGCTTACGCTTTCCTTACCGGCAGGGGAATTGATCACAATCTGGATATCGCCGTTGGTGATCAGGTCAAGCACGTTCGGACGGCCCTCGGAACGCTTCTTCACTTTCTCAGCCGGGATTCCTGCAGCAGTGATTGCATCATAGTTTCCGCTTGTAGCGAGAATTCGGAAACCATCCTCTGCAAAGCTTCTTGCAACTTCAACAACTTCCTCTTTATCCTTGCGGTTTACGGAAATCAGAACAGTTCCTTCTAACGGCAGCTTCAGCTGTGTTGCTTCCTGAGACTTGAAGAACGCCTCGCCGTAGGAGCGGGAGAGTCCGAGAACTTCACCGGTGGAACGCATCTCCGGTCCAAGGATCGGGTCAACCTCCGGGAACATGTTGAACGGGAAAACAGCTTCCTTTACACCGTAGTTGGGGATTTCCTGCTCCTTCAGAGCCGGTACCGGTGACGGCTTGCCGGTCAGTTCGGAGGTAATGATCTCAGTTGCCAGCGGCACCATGCGGATGTTGCAGACCTTGGATACCAGCGGAACGGTACGGGATGCTCTCGGGTTTGCCTCAAGGACATAAACCTTGCCGTTCTCAATTGCATACTGCATGTTCATCAGACCGCGTACGCCCATTTCCTCTGCGATTCTTCTGGTGTAATCCTTGATGGTCTCCAGATTTTCCGGGGAAATGTGAACGGAAGGAAGGATGCAGGCGGAGTCACCGGAGTGAACACCGGCAAGCTCGATGTGCTCCATGACAGCCGGAACGAATGCATGGGTACCATCGCTGATTGCATCTGCTTCACACTCAGTTGCGTGATTCAGGAAACGGTCAATCAGAATCGGGCGGTCCGGTGTAACGCCGACAGCTGCGTTCATGTAGTTGACCATGCTTGCGTCATCGTAAACGACCTCCATGCCGCGTCCGCCAAGAACGTAGGACGGACGAACCATTGCCGGATAGCCGATGCGCTTTGCAATTTCAAGCGCTTCCTCAGCAGTGGTAGCCATTCCGGACTCAGGCATCGGAATCTCAAGCTTGTCCATCATTGCACGGAACAGGTCACGGTCCTCAGCCAGGTCGATGACAGAAGGAGAGGTTCCAAGAATCTTAACACCATTCTTCTCCAGATCAGCTGCAAGGTTCAGAGGCGTCTGTCCGCCAAACTGAGCAATTACACCAAGCGGCTTTTCCTTCTTGTAGATGCTTAAAACATCCTCAAGAGTCAGCGGCTCAAAGTACAGCTTATCGGAGGTATCATAGTCGGTGGAAACGGTTTCCGGGTTACAGTTGACAATGATGGTCTCAAAGCCCAGCTTTTTAAGCGCCTGAGCGGCATGAACACAGCAGTAGTCAAACTCAATACCCTGACCGATACGGTTCGGACCGCCGCCGAGGATCATGATCTTCGGCTTTTCGGTATTGATCGGATTCTTGTCGGTTCCGTTGTAGGTGGAGTAGTAGTAAGCGTTGTTTTCAGTACCGCTTACATGGACACCTTCCCAGGTCTCTTCCAGTCCAAGCTCGATTCTGCGGCTGCGGATATCATCCTCCGGAACAGCCAGGATCTGGCTCAGATATTTATCGGCAAAGCCGTTCTTCTTTGCGCTGATCAGCGCCTCATCAGACGGAAGAGCGCCTTTGTTCTTCAGAAGAGCTTCCTCTTCCTCAACAAGCTCCTTCATCTGCTCGATGAAGTATCTCTTTACCTTGGTCAGTTCGAAAATCTCATCAACGGTTGCACCCTTGCGGAGAGCTTCATACATTACAAAGTGACGCTCGCTGGATGCGGTGATCAGCATCTTCAGCAGCTCCTCTTTGGAGAGGGTATCGAAGTTCTTGGCATGACCAAGGCCATAGCGTCCGGTCTCCAGGCTGCGGATTGCTTTCTGGAAGGCTTCCTTGTAGGTCTTACCGATGCTCATAACTTCGCCGACAGCGCGCATCTGGGTACCCAGCTTATCCTCAACGCCCTTGAACTTTTCAAATGCCCAGCGGGCAAACTTAATTACGACATAGTCTCCATCCGGAACGTACTTGTCAAGCGTACCGTACTTGCCGCACGGAATATCTTTCAGAGTCAGACCGGTAGCCAGCATTGCGGAAACAAGAGCGATCGGGAAACCGGTAGCCTTGGAAGCAAGTGCGGACGAGCGGGACGTACGCGGATTGATTTCGATAACGACGATTCGGTCAGTAACCGGATCATGGGCAAACTGAACGTTGGTACCGCCGATTACTTCAACGGATTCAACAATCTTGTAAGCCTGCTCCTGAAGACGCTTCTGGCATTCTTCGGAAATGGTCAGCATGGGAGCTGCACAGAAAGAGTCGCCGGTGTGAACACCAAGGGGATCGATGTTCTCGATGAAGCAGACGGTGATCATGTTACCGTCCTTGTCACGGACAACCTCCAGCTCCAGCTCTTCCCAGCCGAGGATGGACTCCTCAACAAGAACCTGACCTACAAGGCTGGCCTGAAGACCGCGTGCGCAGACAACCTTCAGCTCTTCTTTATTATATACCAGTCCGCCGCCGGCACCACCCATGGTATAAGCCGGGCGAAGAACAACCGGGTAATTCAGACGATCAGCGATCTCCAGTGCTTCCTCCACACTGTAAGCAACTTCACTTCGTGCCATCTCAATGCCAAGTGCGTTCATGGCATTCTTGAATTCGATACGGTCCTCACCGCGCTCGATGGCATCGACCTGAACGCCGATAACCTGTACATTATATTTGTCAAGCACACCTGCCTTGGCCAGTTCGGAACAAAGATTAAGACCGGACTGTCCGCCAAGGTTTGGCAGCAGGGCATCCGGACGCTCTTTTGCGATGATCTGTTCCAGACGTTCTACATTCAACGGTTCGATGTAAGTAACATCAGCGGTTTCCGGGTCAGTCATGATCGTTGCCGGATTGGAGTTGACAAGCACGATTTCGTAACCGAGTTTCTTCAGCGCCTTGCAGGCCTGAGTGCCGGAATAGTCAAACTCACAGGCCTGACCGATAATGATCGGACCGGAGCCAATGATGAGTACTTTATGAATATCAGTTCTTTGTGGCATAGAATGCTCCTCCTCTCGTGAGTGATTGCGGGGGCTGTCAACGCAAAACAGCCAAACTCCGGAATCATACGACTTTATTATATCTAATCTCAAAAGAAAATCAAGTGTTTCTCGCACCGTTCCTGAAATTTTTCTGAAAGTACGAAAAATTCGGGCAGATCATAACTGTGTTTCGTGCAGTATGATACGAATAAAAAACAGTATGTAACAATGATACGGTACGCGTTTACCGCCGTAAAAAAAGAGAAACAGTCTGCCATTGGTAAGCAGAGCGTTTCTCTTCTTTGAGACTTGTTATTCAGTTGGTTCCGAAGCGGCAGTTTCCTGAGCGTAGTACTTCAGTTCCAGCAGACTGCGGAAGTTTTTCTGATACAGCTTGTCGATTCGCTCATCATAACCGATGATTGCACGCGGACAAAGCGGTTTCAGTCTGGCAAGGAGCTCTTCACAGAATTCCTTTTTCTTTACAGAAACAAACTGACGGGAGCCGTCAGTAAAGACAAGGGCCAGCTGGTAGGTTTTTCCAACCGTGATGAAGTAGCGTTTATGAGTTGTGGTCTGCATGTAAGCCCAGACCAGCTTGCCGGTTTCACCGAACATGGTGTTGGCACCATTCTGGCCGCAGATGAAATCCCGGTTAAACTGCAGTCCATAGACTGGTTCTGTATTATTAAGGAAATTATTCACCTTTTCCTCTGCCACCATGGCATTGCTGCTGGACTCAATGTAGCGTTTCACCGATTTCTGATACGCGCCGCCAAGACAGCGGATGAAGAGAACAATCGCCGCGATGATCATGACTGCGGAAAGAACAAGAAACGCAATGAGAGAGAAGAGATTATGGTCGCCGATTGCGCCAACTTCCAGGTAATAAGGAAGATAAATTTCCTGTTCTTCTTCACTTAAGGAAGAGTAGCCGATTGCCTGATGGTAATAGCGGAGATCCTCGGAATTCATTTTCTTTAAGGTACCGGTTACCTCATAGCAGTAAGAATCCAGCTCACTTTCCGTGATTTCGTAATTGTAGTACTGATCTGTTGCATCTGCCAGAGCGTCTGCCTTGTCCATCTTGCTGCCGGAAGCCTTCATGCCGACCATGTAAAGAGAATCAGGACCGGCATCAATTCCATAGTATCTGGCTTTTACTTTCCCATTCTCTGTTTCCTCACAGTAACAGCCATAGTTCTGATACAGCGTCGTGGTTACATAAACACCGTCCAGATCGGAAGCGACATCAATGGCTGTCAGGTCCTGCGGTCCGCGGATTACTGTGGACAGCGGCAGAACGGCGGCGCAGAGCATGACGATGCCGCAGATGAGGATTGTAAGGATGATTACAATCATGGATTTCATGCTTTTGTTTCTCAGTTTTTTCATAACTTATCCCCTTTTTATGAAATTACGAAAACGTTTTCGCTTGAGATTATTATAGCAGTATGGGAAAATCGTGTCAAGAAAGACGGAAGAATTATTTTATGGGAGAGGGCAAAAAATGACAGCTAAAGAAGCTGCAAAATACCCTATACAAAAAGAGGAAAATATATGAAAATGAACGTAATATTCATCTGAAAAATGATTTCGATAACATAAGACTGGAAAGGAGTAATACAGGATGGAAGATTTTAAGAAAACACCACTGTGGGACAGCCGGCTTTCGATTAAGGAGCGCATTGACTACCTGCTGTCAGAAATGACAATCGAGGAGAAGCTGACCTTTTTGGGAACGGGAACACCTGAACTGCCCAGGCTTGGAATCACCCGTCAGTTCATCGGCAGCGAAGCAGCTCATGGCGTAGAAGCGAGACATGATCAGGGACATAAAAGAGATCCGGAACCGACGACATCGTTCCCTCAGCCGATCGGCATGAGTGCGTCATGGGATCCGGAGCTGTTAAAGCGTGCGGGACATGTGGTAGGAAAAGAAGCGAGAGTACTCTATCAGCGCACACCGGTGGGAGGACTGTTCCGCTGGGCGCCTACCGTCGACATGGAGCGTGATCCCCGCTGGGGAAGAAATGAGGAAGGCTATGGTGAGGATCCGTTCCTGACCGGAAAGATGGCCTCCGGCTATGTACAGGGAATGCAGGGCGATGATCCGGATCATCTGCTGATTTCCTCTGCGCTGAAGCACTTCTTTGCCAATAATGTGGAAAACGGAAGAGCATGGAAATCTTCCGGTCTGGATGCAAGAAACCGGAATGAATATTACTATGAACCGTTCCGCCGTGTGATCCAGGAAGGAGGAGCCACCTCTCTGATGACCGCCTATAACGCGGTAAATGAAGTGACCGGTATGCTGGATCACCGCTGTGATCAGCTGATCCGCGGCAAGTGGGGATTTGATGGCCACATTGTAAGTGACGGAGGTGCAGTGTCTCTGGTGCATAACGTCCGCAAAGAAACCGCATCCCATGCAGAAACGGTTGCCCGTTCCCTGAAAGCAGGAGTAGACTGCATGACAGATGATCAGGAAATGGTTGCTGCTGCGGCAAAAGAAGCCTATGAGAATGGCTGGATCACAGAGGAGGATGTGGACCGCGCACTGCGCCATTCCTTCTCGACAAAGCTTCGTCTTGGTTTTTATGATGCATATGATACCAATCCATGGAACCATGTAGGTGAGGAAGAGCTGGACTCGCCCCAATGCCGTGAGGTAAGCCTGAAACTGGCTGAAGAATCGCTTGTTCTGATGAAGAATGACGGACTTCTGCCGCTTTCAAAGGATGCCAGAGTAAGTCTGATCGGACCGCTGAGCGATCAATGGTTCCAGGACTGGTACGGAGGCGAACCGATTTACCGGAAGGATGTCCGTTTCGGTATGGAAGAAGTTCTGGGCAGAGCCGTGGAGATGGAACGCGGGCTGGATGAGGTGCTGATCTGCTGTGAGGATGGCTATGCGGCGCTGGATGAGAACCATGTGCTGATTCTGGTGAAGGAGAAGGAGCTGGCGGAACGCTTCTGCGTGCAGGACTGGGGCGATAATAGCATCACCTTCTATGTGCCGCGGATCAGGAAGTACCTCAGCTTCCATGAGGATGGACTGCTTGCTGCCGACATGGAAATTCCGTTCGGCTGGTTTGTAAAAGAATGTTTCAACTGGTCCGATGGATACCTGAACACCTGGTACCATGCGCGGTTCTGTGTCAGAAATGATGGATTTTTCTGCACCGAGAAGACGGTAGAGGAGCTGAAGATCGGTGTTCCCCAGACGGAGGATCTTCCGGAAAATGAGCGTGGAGCAAAGCTGGAAAAGAAACCGGTGAAAATCACGCTGGAAGTCGTTTCGGACGGAATTTCCCGTGCCGTGGAGCTGGCAAAAAAATCGGATGTGGTGGTGCTGAATCTGGGAAGCTGCCCGATGATCAATGGAAAAGAGGATGCGGAGCGTCCGTCAATTGTTTTCCCACCGGCCCAGCGTGCACTGGCGCAGGCTGTTCTTGCAGCAAATCCCAACACAGTTCTTGTGCTGTTGACAAACTATCCCTATGCGCTTGACTGGGAAGCCGAACACATTCCGGCAATCCTCATGTCTGCAACAGGAAGCCAGGACATGGGTACTGCCATTGCAGGCGCTCTGTTTGGAGACTGCGCACCGGCAGGCCGTCTGAACATGACCTGGTATCCGGGCAATCTGGAAGCACCGGATATGGATGATTATGATATCGTCAAAACGAAGCGAACCTACCGCTTCTTTGATCAGAAGCCGCTCTTTTCCTTTGGACATGGACTTACCTACAGCACATTTGTGTATGAGAATCTGAATGTCTGCAGCAAGGAAGACAGTCTGACCGTTACGCTGACAGTTACGAATCAGGGGAAGATAACCAGTGATGATGTGGTTCAGATCTATGTGAAAGCGCCGGCAGGAAGAACACAGAAGCCAAACCGTCAGCTGGTTGGATTTGAACGTCTCCATGATGTAAAGCCGGGTGAGAGCCGTGCTGTAACAATTACTGTTCCCAGGAAGGAACTTTGCTGCTATGATGTCGTTCGCGGAGATTTTATGATCGAAGAGGGAATTTACGTGGTGGAAGCCGGTGCATCCAGCACAGACATCCGTCTGACACAGGAGATCTTTGTTGCAGGAGAGAAAACACAGTTACGCGCAAAGGGAAAGATTGTTTCTGTGGATCACTGGGATGACTATAACAATGTGATTCTTGGCAAAGGTCCGAATGTGGAAGAAGACTGTGAAAGCTGCTGCGCATACAAGGGAACGAAGGAAGAAGCTGCCTGGATTTGTTACCGTGACTGGGAAACGCTGGAAGAGGGAGACGATCTGGAAATGGTTTTGGAAGCAGCAGAGGAAGGAGAAGTTCATGTGCTTGTCAACGGACAGGAAGTGGCTTCCTGGAAGGGCGCAACGGACGGATTTACAAACGTGACTGTCATTTGCGGCTGCATACCTGCTTGTGAATCCGGAAACACGGACGTCACGTTTGAGCTTGTCGGTGATGTGAAAATTGCAGCGTTTCAGTTTTGCTGACCGGAGTCATTGTTCGATGACATGGATCCGGGTCACTGACTGGAATCATTGATACCAGTCGATTTGCAGAGGAATCTGCTGCTGGATTTGTTAAATCGTTGTTGGTAAGAGCGCACTGTCTGCTGCAGAGATGGGAGAGGAGAAAACCGGATTTCCCTGATTGCGGCGGGCGGTGCGTTGTGGTATGATAAGGTATCAGACAAAAGGGAGGATGACAGAGCGATGAAAAGGAATCTGGCGTCGGCAGTTATTGGTGGAATTCTGTTTCTGGCGGCAGCGGCAGAAATGGTGTGTGCAGGTACAGATAACCATAGCAATACCAGGAGCGGAGTGCAGGCTGAGGAGAATGAGACGGTAACGGAAACGGAGCCCTGTGAATCCGTCATGGGAGAGTCTGCGATGCTCTTTGACGGATCGAAAACAGGAAGTGGTAAAAATAGTTACATTACGACCATTTTTACCGAACATGTCGGCGGAAAATGGAATGCTTCCTTAATTAATGAAGGAAGCTGGCTCTATGCAGAATATGAGGGAGATGAGGACGGAGTTTATCTGGCGCTGTCCAGTGTATCCGGAGCAACGGAATGGGCAGCGGTCTATGCGGATGAGACAGGAACAACGGAGAATGGACGGGAATATGCCATCTATTCCTATGATAATTTTGCAGATGTGTTTGGAACGGAATTCTCCCATCTGGATCTGATTCAGGTCTATGGGGCAGGGGACGGCTCTGTGACGTTAAAACGGGTTGCCTATTTTGAAGGGGAAGGGGATCCGGTCGATGATGGAGACGGCATCTGGGACTGTCCTTCCGAAGGCATTGCGTTTCTTGGTGACAGCATTGTCCATAACCCGAAGATTGAAGGGGCGCATCTGAAAAAAAAGGACTGGAACGGAATTCTGGATCGGGATGACTGCGTGAACTATGGAATCGGCAGTCAGACGACGAGAGAATGTGCGGCAAGGATTGAGGAGATTGCGGGAAAAGATTATTCTGCAGTGGTGATCCTCTGCGGAATCAATGATCTGGGAAGCGGAAGAATGAACTGGGATATTACCGGAAACTTTGAAACGATGTTTCTGGCTCTGAAGGAGGAAAATCCGGATATCCAAATCTTTGTAATCAGTATTCTTCCGACGACGGACGATTATTTCAAAGGGACACAGTATCTGATCACCAATCTGAATGCCCAGCTGAAGTTTCTGGCAAACAAGCATGAAAATGTCACCTATGTGGACTGCCATTCTTCGTTTGTAGGCGAGGATGGATACGCCATGCCGGAGCTGATGATTGACGGACTGCATCCCAATCTGGATGGATATGCTGTAATTGCGGAAGTTCTGAATCCTTATCTGGATGAGGTGATGGAAGACAAAACGGAAGAAGAATAAATACCGTCTGCACCTGTGGAATCGTTCGGACAAAACTGCTCATACCTTATTTCGGCTGCCTGTACGAAACTGGGTGGGGGAAACGCCGTATTCCTTCTTGAACATCCGCATGAAATTCTCCGGATTGGCATAGCCGATCCGCTCGCTGATCCGTTCAACGCTCATGGAGGTGTTCAAAAGGAAATCGGTTGCTTTCTGAAACCGGATTCGTTTCTGCAGCTCCGTAAAGCTCTGACCGGTGTAGAGCTTGATATACTTGGAGCAGTAGGGAATCGAGTAATTCAGCATCTGAGCAACTTCTCCCAGCGATGCGGTTGCATAGTTCTCCTGAATGTAGCGGAGGATCCGTGACGTGTCACCGTTTGCACTGCGGTGGGGCGCCGGACCTTCCGCCATTTTTTTGTATTTCCGGATGATCTTAATCAGAAAGACAACCGCCATGTGACTGACGATGCGGTCTGCATATTCATCCACCTGAAACTCTTCCATGAACATGTTCAGGATCTGGTCACGGATCTCATCGTCCCCTTCCGTGTGGAAAATCAGATGGGAGGCGTAGTCCTTGAGGAAGAAGGAGTTCTGAAGAAATTCCGAAATCACATCACTGCCGCCAAGCGCATTGGAAAACAGATTTTCGATGGTACTGCGGCTGATCAGGATGCAGAGAAGGACGGTATCCGGATTTGTGGTGATGGAGTGCCTGGAGGCAGGGGAAAGGAAACAGAGGTCGCCGGCTTTCATTTCGTGAACCTGCTGATTGATCCGGTGTTCGCAGGTGCCTTCCAGAACATAGTCAATTTCAAAATGATCATGGCTGTGTTCAATGGCAGGAACAAAGCGCCAGTGCTTGAAAATCCGCACGGTGCGCAGAGGAGAGTTCTCCTCCAGATCATAGTTCATCGCCATGACAGGCGGATCATCTGTCAGCATGTGATACGTGGTCATGCTCAGCTGGTGGAGCCTGTCCGGATCCATGGACCGCAGACAGGAAGTCAGTTCCTCCGGGGTGGTATACTTTTTGCTCAGTTCGGAAAAAAACTGCTCTTCTGTGTTATTATTTCTCAAATACTGGATCAGCATATTCTGGTTCATCGGTCACTAACTCCTTTGCTTAGAGCGAAACGTTATGGGCAAAATGTTTAAAAATCAAATCAGCTAAAACGATTAAGCATGGCACATTATATCATAAGAAACGGCAGAAAACAAGCGATTTATTAAAAAATGATAGATATAGGTATTAAAATTAACCAGTGCGTAAACAGAATATCCAGTGTATAATATTTACATGTTTTTAAAAGTAATCAGATCTGGAAACAGGTCAGGAAAGGGGATTGAAGATGGCTGCAAAGAAGCAAAAAGAAGTTCATGTAAAACAGAAATTCAGCCTGCAGCTGATGTGGAAGCAGAGATACCTGTTATTGATGTCTGTGCCGTTCCTCATCTGGCTTATCATTTTTAAGTACATACCGCTGTGGGGCTGGACGATGGCGTTCCAGGAGGTAAAACCGGCAACGTTCTCGCTTCCCTTCTTTGAGCGTGAGTTTGTCGGATTTGACAACTTCATTACCGCGTTCAATGACCGTCTGTTTGATCAGACCATGATCAATACCATCGGAATCAGTTTTCTCGGAATCGTTCTCGGAACACTTTCTTCTATTGTTTTTGCAGTGCTTCTGAATGAACTGACTTTCATTCGTTTCAAAAAAATCACGCAGACCGTTTCCTATCTGCCTCACTTTGTATCCTGGGTTATCATCGCCAGCATCGCGAAGAACTTCTTCAATGACGGCGGCGTAATTGATACCATGTTTAACAAGAGCTTTAAGCTGATGAGCACCAACTCACCTCAGATCTGGCTTGTGATCGTTCTGATCGACATCTGGAAAGAGATGGGATGGAATGCGATCATCTACCTGTCTGCCATCGCCGGAATTGATACCGGACTTTACGAGGCAGCCAAGGTTGACGGTGCAAACCGTTTCCAGCGCATCTGGCACATCACCCTTCCGGGAATCAAGCCGACTGCCGTTGTTCTCACAATCATGAGCATCGGAAGTGTACTGAGCGTTGGTATGGAACGTCAGATGCTTCTGAGTGTGCCGGTTGTACAGGAGCACACCATGGTTCTTTCCTGGTTCTCCTATGAGCGTGGTATCGGAAGAAATAACTATGGTCTTGGTACCGCGATCGGTATGTTCCAGTCTCTGGTAGGCGTTGTCCTGCTGCTGATTGCGAATAAGTTTGCTTCGCTCATCGGCGAGAGCAAGCTGATTTAAGGAGGTGGCAGTATGGCAAAGAATTCAACAAAAGTAATGAACAGGACGAAGATTCAGGGATTTGATATCTTCCTTCTCATTTTCTTCATCTTCATGCTTGTAATCACGCTGTATCCGTTCCTTAACGTACTTGCAATTTCGTTAAACGACTCCCTTGATACAGTCCGCAACATCAACTTCATCATTCCGCGTAAGTTTACCTGGCAGAACTACGTTTACGTGTTCGAAGAGAACAACATCATCGAGCCGTTCGTAATTTCTGTTGCAAGAACTCTTGTCGGAACGGTAGTAAGTATGGTTTGTACCTCTATGCTGGCTTATGTTCTCAGCCGCAAGGATTTCTACTTCAACAAGCTGTTTACCATTCTGTTCGTTCTGACCATGTATGTCAGCGGCGGACTGATTCCTGAGTATCTTCTGATCAAGCGTACTCTGAATCTTGGAAACAATTTCCTTGTTTACATCATCCCCGGAATGATCTGGGTTTACAACGTAATCCTCGTTCGTTCCTACATCGAAGGTCTTCCGATGGCTCTGCAGGAGGCGGCAAAGATTGACGGCGCAAACGATGCCTACATCTGGGCAAGAATCGTTGTTCCGCTGTGTAAGCCGGTTAATGCAACCGTTGCTCTGTTCTATGCAGTAGGACAGTGGAACTCTTTCATGGATACCTATCTCTACGCCCCGAAGCTTCAGACCCTGCAGTATAAGCTCTATGCGATCATGCAGCAGGCAACTCAGAAGATCGACCCCCACAGTGCGCAGGCAACAACCGGAAGAACGGTAACCCCGATTTCTGTGCGCATGGCGGTTACCATCATTGCAACCGTACCGATTCTGATTGTTTATCCGTTCCTGCAGAAATACTTTGTAGGCGGCATGACACTCGGTGCTGTTAAAGACTGATATTGGCAGCCTGCCGTACAGCAGGCTGTGGATATAACTTTCCTGGAACTGCATAACTGCAGTCGTTAGGAGAAACCCTGTTCCGGTAAAACCGGACAAAAAATAAGGAGGAACATTATGAAGAAGAGACAAGTAGTAGCTCTGACCCTGGGTATGGCTATGATGGCAACCTGCATTCCGGCAATCGCTGCTGAGGATGAGGTTGTAACCCTTACCTATTTCAATTCTGACGGAAAAGAAGAAGATCCGTGGACCAATCCGGTTGCAACCGCTCTGACTGAGGCAACTGGCGTGAAGATCGAGCTTCAGTATCCGGTAACTTCCGATGCTGAGTCCATCGCTCTGATGATCGCTGATGACGAGTATCCGGACATGATCTTTGCAAAGGGTAATGCAGGAAGTCTGTATGACGCTGGCGCATTCATCGACATGGAGCCGCTGATCGACGAGTACGCTCCGAACATCAAAGAGTTCTACGGCGAAGAGTACAACAAGCTGAGATGGTCCGCTGAGGACACAGGCATTTATCAGCTGTCCTACTATGAAATTGGTAACTCCGCTCTTGAGACTTCCGGTACCTGCCAGATCCAGTACGCTGCTCTGAAGGAGAACGACTGGGTATATCCGACTACTCTGGAAGAGTACGAGGCTCTGATCAAGAAGTATCTTGAGGCTCATCCGACAACTGAGGATGGTCAGGAAATGATCGGTATCTCCCTGTCTGCTGCAGACTGGCACTGGTACATCACTCTGTCCAACCCGGCTGGTTTCATCGCTGACGCTCATCCGGATAACGGACAGTGGTTCGTTGATGAAGAGTACAACTGCATGTACAAGCACACCACTGAGAACGAGAAAGAGTACTACAGATGGCTGAACCGCATGTACAACGAAGGCATCCTGGATCCGAACTGGTCCACTCAGACTCATGAGGACTACATCGCAAAGATCTCTTCCGGCCGCGTTGTAGCGATCATGGACGCAGCATGGGACTATGCTGAGGCTGAGACTGTTCTGCTTGCTGACGGCAAGATGGAGCAGACCTATGCAGCTCTTCCTGTAACTCTGTCTGCTGACCAGCAGTGCGCATCCCTGCAGTATCAGGGCATGGGCGTAGGCTGGGGCGTTGGTATCACCAAGGATTGTGAAGATCCGGTTGCTGCCATCAAGTTCCTTGACTATCTGTGTACCGACGAAGGTCAGGTTCTGATCAACTGGGGTATTGAGGGAACTCACTACTTCTACGATGAGGACGGAAACCGTTATCGTACCGAGGAAGAGATCCTCGCAAGCCAGACTGATCCTGACTACAACAAGAACACTGGTATCGGCTACTATGTAGGTAATGGTTGGCCGCGTTACTCCAACGGCGTTCTGGATGCTACCGGACAGCCTGTAACAAGATCCACCAAGGAATCTCTGATCGCTGAGTACAACGACATCGAGAAGGAAGCAGTAGCAGCATGGGGCGTTGAGTCTCTGGCTGACATCTTCCCGCAGGCAAGTGATTTCGAGATCATGCCTTACTCCGCAATCTGGGCTTACCAGTATCCGACCGAGCTGTCTGACACCATCGCTATCCTTGACGAGATCGCATGGCCGGCTCTGATCAACATGGTTAACGGTGCTCCGGAAGACTTCGACGCTGCATGGGATGCTATGCAGGAAGAGTTCAAGGATAATGGCCTTGAGGATGCAAACGCTGGTATGACCGAGTTCATCGCTGGCAAGATCGCTCAGAACACTGCATCTGCTGAGTAATTTTTCTGAAAAGAATAAGAGATCAGTTTAACTGATCACAGGGGGGAATCCGAATCGGATTCCCCTTTTTTTGTGGCGATGAGTCATAGGGACTTTGCGCTCATCAGGCTTCCGTGAAAATGACGATGTGTGCTGTCAGGGCAAACCGGGAAGGAATTGCCGGGAAACACAGAAACGATGGAAGAAACGAATAAAGGACGTGGATGGTTTAATCGTTTTCGTTATCAAATATGCATAAAAAAGAAAATAAATGGTTGTTTTTGCATAGAATTAGAAAGAATGAACGTTGAAAACGAATGGTAATTTGTGAGATACTTATGCCATGATGTTGTTGTGCAATTTATACTATCAACAATTGCAAAATGGTGCTGGAATGATTCAATATGTTAAAAAGAATGAAACGCACCATTTGTACAAACTACCTGACAAAACCTGTAAAAGGAGGAATTGTTTATGGCATTTGGTAAATCGAAGACGCCGGGACTGAAGGTACATACTACCTGGAGAAAAGCATTGGCAAGAGACTGGCAGCTTTATCTTCTTCTATTGTTTCCGGTAATCATGGTGGTTGTTTTCAACTATGCTTCCTATCCCGGCCTGCGAATGATTTTCATGGATTACAAACCGGCCAAGGGCTATGACGGAAGTAAGTGGGTTGGTCTTGGAACATTTGAAAAAGTGTTTAGGGATAAAGACTTCCACCGCTCATTAAGAAACTCAATCGTGTTCAACCTGCTTGATCTTGCGGTTGGCTTCCCGATGCCGATTATTCTGGCTTTAATTCTCAACGAGTTGAAGTTCCCCAGATTTAAAAAAGTTACGCAGACAATTCTTTATTTGCCTCATTTCCTGTCTTGGGTAATTATTGGAAGTGTTGCCTATCAGCTGTTTCGTCCGAATTCCGGCATTGTGAATATCGTGATGATGAACTGGGGGCTGATTGATAAAGGAATTCCGTTCCTGACAGAGAAATGGCACTGGGCGGTTACATATTTGTTAATCGGTGTTTGGCAAAGTATGGGATGGGGAACCATCATCTATCTTGCCGCGATCACCAGCATCAGTGGAGAGCTTTATGAAGCAGCAATGATTGATGGTGCAAGCCGCTGGCAGCGCATGTGGCACATCACTCTTCCTGGTATTAAGGGAACTGTTGTAACCTTACTGATCATGAATCTTGGTAAGGTAATGAACAGTAACTATGAGCGTCTGGATCAGTTCGGAAATACGCAGGTTAAGGACTTCCAGTACCAGTTAGCTGTTTACATCTACGATAAGGGTCTTGCAGGCAGTAAGTTCAGTATGGCGACTGCGGTAGGTCTGTTCCAGTCTGTTGTTGGTCTGTGTCTCGTTCTTATTGCAGACCGTGTTGCCAAAGCCCTTGGCGAAGACGGCTTGATTTAAGGAGGTGCTAACAATGGCTAAATTTAAGAAAAATCAGGAAAATGAAGTAATTACGGACGGCAGTCGCGCAATTAATAAATTTCGTATCAGCGATGCAGTTATGATGGCGATTGTTGCCATCCTGTGTGCGACCTGTGTACTGCCGTTCCTCCATTTGGCTGCGAAATCTGTTTCCAGCGACACGGCTGTTCTGGCAAAACGGGTAACACTTTATCCAATTGGTTTTACATTGGAAGCTTATGAGTCTATTTTCAGTGATGGCTCAATGGTGCGTTCAATGGGCTTTAGTGTCATGGTTACGCTGATCTTTACCGTACTGGGTATGGTTGTATGTACCTGTGCAGCTTATCCGCTTTCAAAAAGGCGTTTGAAGGGAAGATCTTTCTTTACCTTTATTCTGATGTTCCCAATGTATTTTGGAGCTGGTCTGATTCCGTCATATTTGCTCTTCAAACAGTTAAATCTTCTGGACACCATGTGGGTTCTGATTCTTCCGCTGATCTATTCACCGTACAACATGCTGATCATGAAGACCTTCTTCCAGAGCAGTATTCCGGACAGCCTGGAGGAAGCCGCGTTTCTGGATGGTGCATCCAATTTCCAGATTCTGTTTCAGGTGGTACTTCCGCTTTCTAAGCCGATTATCGCAACGCTGTCTCTTTTCTACGCAGTGGGACGATGGAATGCTTATGCGGACAACAAATACTATATTCGTTCAGAGGGCCTGAAGATGATTCAGTATAAGCTGTCTCAGCTTGTTTCTTCTGCATCAGAGGCGCAGACTGCTCAGCTTTCAGAGGCTCAGGCAGTAACAAGTACACCGGAAGTATTACAGGCCGCATGTATCATGTTCGTAACCATTCCGATTATCTGCATTTATCCGTTTGTGCAGAAGTATTTTGTTAAGGGCGTTATGGTTGGCGCTGTAAAGGGCTGATGTTCCGCTCAATTGATTTTGTTATGATATCGGGCAACCGATGAAATAAATAATTTTAAGGAGGATTATCTAATGAGAAAGAATCTTCAGAGAGTATTTGCGCTTGCACTTACCGGAGCTATGATGGCTGGCACCGTTTCTGCATTCGCAGCAGAAGAAGCAACAGGAATGGATTCCTGGACCGCGTTCGAGGAGACCGTTGAGCTGGCTATCCCGGTTTATGACAGAGGTGCAGAAGGTGTTCCGGATGTAAGCAACAACTACTGGACCCAGTGGATCCAGGAGAACTTTGGTGATCAGTACAACATCAACGTTACTTTCGTTCCGATCACAAGATCTGATGTTATGACTGACTATGCTCTTCTTGCAGCAGCAGAAGATCTGCCGACCGTACTGATGGAGTATGACTACCCGAAGGTTGCTCAGTGGGCAGCAGACGGTTATCTGACCACCATCGACCTGGATGAGTTTGCAAAGGTTGCTCCAACCTACTATCAGAGCATGGTTGACAACAACCAGCTGATTTACACTGCTCTTGGTGATGAAACTTATTTTGCAATGGCTGAGAGACCATACTACAACACCACCTACAGATATCAGACATGGGTTCGTATGGACTGGCTGAGAGAAGTTGGTTATGATCACGTTCCGGAGACCCGTGAAGAGTGGGTTGACGCGATGACAAAGATTAAGGAAGCTGGCATCTGCGAGTATCCGGGCGGCGGCTTCATGATTGGTAATGGTTCTGACCAGACTCAGCCGTGGAGAACATATCCGATGGATGAGACCGAGTGGGCAATTCATGGTGATTATAACATTCTTCCGCTGGGATGGGAGCCGAACTACAAGCTTTTGAAGAGTGCGAATGCTGACTACAATGCAGGAATCACCAATCCTGAGTACTATATCACAACTCAGGAAGATGCAAAGGCTAACTTCGTTAACGGCAAGTGCTATTCCTACTCCGATTACATCGGACCGGTTATGGACACTCTGACCGCTTTCTACGAGGCAAACCCGGATGCTGAGCTGGCAATCGTTCCGGCTGGCGCTACTTCTGCAGAAGTTCCGGCATGGCGTGCTGAGAACCCGTTTGGTATGATCGTTGGATTCTCCTCCTTCGCAAGCGAAGATGAGATTAAGGCTGCATGGATGTACATGGAGTGGCTGTCTCAGGAAGAGAACCTGTTCACCTTCCAGTGGGGTATCGAAGGCGAGAACTTCAACTATGACGCTGAGACTGGTCTTCCGGTTGCAGTAAGTGACTATGACGGCGAGTACAAGCAGGGATACAACAGCTCCAAGGACTACTGGTGTATCGTAATCGAGTCCAAGGAAGCTGGTACCATCGAGCAGGTAGTAGAGGCTAACACTCCTCAGGATCTGCCGCAGAACTTCACTGAAGACATCATTCAGTTCTACTATGACCGTGTAGAGCTTGCTGCTCAGGGTTATGGTCCGTCTGACTGTCAGTTCTCCGTTCCGATTGAGGCTCAGTCTGAGTATCTGACAACTCTTCAGGAACTGTACAAAGAGTATCGTGACAACCTGACCATGTGTGCTCCGGAAGAGTTCGATGCTCTGTATGAGCAGTATGCTCAGGAATACCTTGATGCTGGTTATCAGGCAGTTATCGATGAGAGACTTGAAGCTTATGAGGCTGGTAACACCACAAAGCTGCCGATCTACGAGTAATCCGATCAGAAAACAATTGCATAACCAGATTTTCACGTACAAAAGTGAATAAGTAAATGCAGTCCCGGGACAGAGAAATCTGTCCCGGGATTTTTTGCGAATTTCTTCCCAATGAAGCCGCATTGAAATCCTTTCTTTCCTTTCTCGTTTTGGAAGATTTTTCGGCAAAAATAGTCACTTGACGATGCGTCGTTCTGTTGTTATACTTTACATAACGATGTTGTAACGTGCAAAAGTTATGAAAATGACGGAATAAATGGCGGTGCAGATGGCTGTATTAATTGCCGTTGGGAATGGAAGAGGTGAAGAACGTGAAGCGGTGGGGATTGGTGAAACGGATCAGCAGTTGGCTGGATGACCGGAAATGGAAACATAAAATGATGTTTCTCTATGTGATCTGCATGCTTCTTCCTGTGGTGCTGATTGATTCGATGATGCTGTACCTTGTGGTATCCTATGATACGATGACGCAGCGGAGGCAGATGGAGAACATTGCAACGGCGGTAAGCTATGATCTGACCAGTACCGTTGAGACAGCAGTGAATGTAACGGTTGACGTCAGTACAAATAAAACAATTAACCGGTTTTTGAATACCTCCTACGAAAATAATGTGAAATACTATGCGGAATATTATTCTCTGCTGATGTCAGGAATGTTTCGGTGCAGAGGTTTGGGAAACAGTGCGGATCTGATGATCTTCAGCAGTAATGAGACACTTGTCTCAGGCGGTGATATTGCAAGTCAGAAACTGGTAGAAAATGAGGAATGGTATCAGGCCTTTATCAACTCCGGGCGTGAAGTGCTCCTGTATCCATATTTCAATGATCGACTGGATCTGACGTTCGCAATCAACAGTAAGAGAAGAATTTCTCTGATCCGGCGGATGGGACTTTACAGTCCGGGCTGGGAGCATATCATTAAGCTGGATATCGACTACAACGCACTGTCACGCGATTTTCTCAATGCGGGATACAGCAACAGTGTTTATGTCTGTTTCGGAGATAAAATCCTGTTTTCCAATGTGAAGGATACGGTGGGAAATAATGATTTCGGAAGCTGGGCCGCTGCGGAGGGAACGGTTGGTTATCAGTCGCAGATTTCGCTGTATGGTCAGTGCTTTGATATTTATGTCATGGAATCGCAGGTGAGCATTCTGGATCGTCTGTCGCAGATGTATCCCTATCTGCTGGTAATCCTGGCAGTTTCTCTGCTGTTTCCGCTTTTTCCCATGCTGATGATCAACCGCTCCCTGACAAGGCGTCTGTTTGCCCTCAGGGAAGCGTTCAGCAGAGCCGATAACGAGCATCTGGAGACAATTGAGGTGCGTGGAAAAGATGAGATCGGCGATCTGACGAGAGACTATAACAAGATGATTACAAGGATCCGTCAGCTGATCGAAGAGGTATATCTGGAAAAACTGAAGCGTCAGGATATCGACATGGCGAGACAGCGTGCGGAGCTTCTTGCGCTGCACAGTCAGGTCAATCCGCATTTCATGTTTAATGCCATGGAGAGCATTCGCATGCACAGTCTGCTGAAAGGGGAACATGAAACAGCCGATGTGCTGGAGGATCTGGCGATCCTGATGAGGAAATCCGTGGAATGGGGAATGGATAACATCACCATCCGTGAGGAGATGACCTTTGTTCAGGCTTATCTGAAGCTGCAGAAATACCGGTTCGGCGAGAAATTGTCCTATCGGTTTGAAATAGATGAGGAATGCCTGATGTGCAGGATTCCGAAGCTTACGATAGTGACGTTTGTGGAAAATTCCTGTGTCCATGGACTGGAGAACAGCAGCCGGTCCGGCTGGGTGTTTATCAGCGTGAAAAAACGGGAAGAGGAAATCTGCATTGAGGTAGAAGACACCGGAACCGGGATTGCGGAAGATTACCGGATCCAGCTGCAGGAAAAGATGCAGAACATGAACATCGAAACTCTGGAACAGAGCGAGTCTATCGGAATTCTGAATGCCTGTCTGCGCCTTCGGATGTTCAGTGGGAATCAGGCACGGTTTGAGCTGGAAAGTGAAGAAAAGGTGGGAACAACGATTTCGATCCGGATTCCTGCTGTCTGGGAGAATGGGGAGGAAATGAGATGATGCGGAAGGTATTGCTGGTGGACGATGAACCATTTATCACAAAAGGATTGTCGGTTCTGATTGACTGGAACAGCGAGGGGTATGAGATTGCGGGAACCGCGTCCAATGGGCTGGAGGCGATTGATTTTCTTCGGGCAAATCCGGTTGATGTAATTTTTGCAGACATTAAGATGCCGGAAATGGACGGAATGGAGCTGTTGAAGACCGTTCGTGAGCAGAAGCTGTCGGATGCCTCCTTTGTGATTGTCAGCGGCTTTTTTGAATTCAAATTTGCGAAATATGCGATTCACTATCAGTGTGCTGATTATATTCTGAAACCGGTACAGAAATCGGAACTGCTGGAATTGCTTAGAAAACTGAAACGGGAGCAGGAGGAACGGAGTGCGAAATGGACAGCATCCATGTCCAAAACCCAGTCGGATTATCCGGTAAATGGTCCGGTGACAGAAGAACTGGCGCAAGGTACCGATGCAGGAGCGGTTTCCGGTGACAGCGAAGGGGAGCAGAATCCAGGAAGCGCTGCTTATGGGATTATGGCAGACATTGAACAGGAGATTCTGGAACATTACCATGAAGATATCAGTCTGAAATCGTTAAGTGAGAAGTATTACATGAACAGCGCATATCTTGGACAACTGTTCAGGAAACAGTTTGGTGAATCGTTCAAGAATTATCTGAACCGGATCCGAATCGAGCAGTCGGTGCGTCTGCTGGAGGAGACCAATGACCGCATTTATGAAATTGCCCAGGCAGTCGGATACCATGATCTGGATTACTACATCGACAAATTTGTGACAATGAAGGGCTGTACCCCGTCAAAATACCGAAAACAGGTGAGAGGATAGAAATGTTTCAGTTATCTGCGACAGAAACAGGAACCGGATTGGACAGAGAGCCAATCCGGTTTTTTTCGTGCAGCGAGGTTCTTTTCGCTGCGGCAGTGAATCCAGGGCGGGAAAATGCAGGATCAAAATTGTCCTGCAGCAGGAGAAAAGGGGAAAACCTATAGTTTGACCTGATAAAACCTATAGTTTGCCCAGTTGTGAAAATGGCCGGAAAATGGTAAATTTAAGTCACAGAAAACACAAAAACATGAACAAATGAGAACCGCAGAAGAACGGAGAAACTGTGCGGTTTTCACAGGAAAGGGAGGTAACTATGAAAAGAAGAACGTTATCATTGACAATGGCCCTGACAATGGCCGCATCCATGGGACTCAGCGTAATGCCTGCTGCAGCAGAAGAACAGGAAGTAAAAGAATTCACTGCATTCCACGCAGTACCGGGAACGGAGATCAACGATGACAATGTATGTCAGGATGCAATCGCAGCCTTGATCGGCGCAAAGTGTAAGGACACCTGGCTGACCGGACAGACAGCAGAGGAAGCAGTTGGAATGATCATTGCTTCCGAAGAATATCCGGATTTCATGACGGCGTCCACCGGACATTCCATGATGATGGATGCAGGCGCATATATCGCCATTGATGAGTATTGGGACAACTATCCGAACATCAAGAACTATCTGTCCGAGTCCGAGTGGAACAAGGTAAGAGCAGAGGACGGACATATCTACATCATTCCGCAGTTCGGAATTATCAACGGTCATGATACAAGCACCGTACATAACGATGAGGCATTCTGGATTCAGACAAGAGTTCTGAAGTGGGCAGGATATCCGGACATCGTAACTCTTGAGGATTACTTCAATGTGATCGAAGAGTATATCGAAGCAAATCCGACCATGGAAGATGGAACACCGAACATCGGCTACACAATTCTCTGCGAGGACTGGAGATATTTCTGTCTTGAGAATGCACCGTTCTTCCTGGATGGTTATCCAAACGACGGATGTGTTATCATCGATCCGGAAACACTGGAAGTAATTGATTATAATACAACGGAAACTGCGAAGGAATATTTCGCAAAGCTGAACGAAGAGTTCCACAAGGGAATCGTTGATCCGGAATCCTTCACGCAGACCTATGACCAGTACATTGCAAAGCTTTCCACTGGACGTGTTCTTGGTATGTGTGACCAGCACTGGGATTTCCAGACCGGTGAAGAGGCAATCAAGCAGCAGGGACTGGATGACTGCACTTACGTACCGCTTGGTCTTGTAATTGAAGAGGGTATCGAAGAGCATTACCACAGCGCATCCGCTCTGGATGTTTCCAATGGTCTTGGAATCACCATCGGCTGTGATGATGTGGAAGGCGCTCTGCAGTTTGTCAATGATCTTCTGAGTCAGGAAGTTCAGACCCTTCGTTTCTGGGGTATTGAAGGCGTTGACTATGAAGTAGATGAGAACGGTCTGTTCTATCGCACCGAGGAGCAGAGAGCAAATGCAACCAGCACAGAGTACAAGGTTGCAAACCGCTGTGATTACAGCTACTTCCCGCAGTATGAAGGTATGAATCTGGATGGAATCAACGCGTGGTCACCGGACTATCAGCCGACTGAGTTCTATGAGAGCCTTTCCGAGGATGTGAAGGAATGTCTGGCAGCATACGGCGCAGAGACTTATGTTGAGATGCTGAATCCGTCTGAGGAGAACCAGCCGTGGTTCCCGATGTGGTCCTTCTCCAACAACATGACAACAGAGACTCCTGGCGGAATGGCATGGACAAACATGGCTGAAGTAAAGCATGAGTACCTGCCGAAGGTTTGCATGGCCGAAGATTTTGAGGCAGCATGGGAAGAGTATCTTGGTGTTTACAATGATCGCTGTGATATCGAGGCATTCCTGGGCGAAATCGAGGAAGAGCTTCATCGCCGCATCGCGGTTGCAAGCGGAGAGACTGCTGAGTAAGTTCCTCTGAAGAAAGGGACCGGCGTCAGCCGGTCCTGATAAAAAGCAGATGGAAAGGGGCAGCTGTGAGAAAGCAAAGCTTTGTACAGCTGCCCCGGAACCATTCCGAAGACATGACGGCGGCATGGTTTGGGATATCCGCGCAGAAAGGTGTGAGAACATGGCGAAACGTGCAAAAAAAACAAGACAGAAACAGAAGATAACGCTGAAACAGATCATCAAACAGAAAGAATTGATCCTGATCTCCATTCCTTTTGTGATCTATGGAATTATCTTCTACTATGTGCCGCTTGCCGGCTGGGTAATGGCATTTCAGAACTATAAACCCAAATATGGACTCTGGGAATCGCCGTTTGTCGGTCTGCAGAAATTTGAACGGCTCTTTTCCGATCCGAATTTTATTAAGGTGATCCGCAATACCCTCTGCATGGGTATCATTAACCTGGTATTAAGTTTCTTCTTTTCAATTCTGTTTGCGATCCTGCTGAACGAGGTACGGATCCGCAGTGCAAAGAAATTTGTTCAGACGGTTTCCTATCTGCCGCATTTCCTTTCATGGATCATTGTTACAGGAATTGTGCACGATGTTTTATCGCTGGAAAACGGTATCATCAACCAGGTTCTGGTTGCGTTGCATATATTGGAGAAGCCGATCAACTGGTTTGCGTACCCGAAATATTTCTGGTGGATCGTCGGTTTTTCCAATGTATGGAAGGAAACCGGATGGGGCAGCATCATCTACCTGTCGGCGATTACTTCCATCAGCCCGGATCTTTACGAAGCGGCAGCGATGGATGGAGCGGGACGGCTCCGCAAGATCTGGCACATCACATTGCCTGGTATCAAGCCGACCATTTTCATTCTGCTTCTGATCAACATCGGAAATGTGCTGAATGCCGGATTTGAGGTGCAGTATCTTCTGGGAAACGGACTGGTTCAGAGTGTATCCCAGACCATTGACATTTATGTCCTGAAGTGGGGTATCAGCCAGGGCGATTATTCTCTTGGTACGGCGGCTGGTATCTTTAAGAGCCTGGTCAGCATCATTCTGATCTGGCTTGCAAACTCCGCGGCGAAGGCTGCCGGAGAAGAGCGCATGTTCTAGGGAGGTGAGCAGAGAATGAGTCTTACAAAAAAACGTCATTGCATGAAGCGCTCCAAAGGTGATATTGCATTCACAATCGCCAATACGCTGATCCTGACAGCATTTGTTGTCATCACACTATACCCGATCATCAATACGGTAGCAATCTCGTTTAACGACGGTCTGGACGCTCTTCGCGGAGGAATTTATCTCTGGCCGCGCATGTTCACACTTCAGAACTATTCCACGGTACTGGCGAAGGATTCCCTGCTGACCGGTGCAAAGATCACGGTTCTGCGTACCGTGCTGGCTACGGTGATCCATCTGTCTGTGACAGCACTTCTGGCCTATGTTCTGACGCAGAAGGATTACATTTTCGCAAAACACATTTCCTTCTTCTATGTGGTCACCATGTATGTCAGCGGCGGTCTGATCCCCACGTTTCTGGTCTACAAGGAGCTGGGACTGACGAACAGCTTCTGGGTTTATGTGATTCCGGGCGCAGTCAGTGCTTTTAATATGCTGGTTATGAGAACCTACATGAACGGTCTGCCGGACAGCCTCCAGGAGTCGGCTCAGCTGGACGGAGCCGGATATCTGACCATTTTTGTCCGCATCATTGCTCCGCTGTGCAAGCCGGTATTTGCAACGGTTGCTCTGTTCATTGCCGTATACCAGTGGAACTCCTGGTTTGACGCAATGCTTTACAACCGAATGAAAGATGAGTACACAACGCTTCAGTATGAGTTGATGAAGCTTCTAAGCTCTGTTACCAACCAGGGCGCCAACGCACAGACCATCAAAAATTCCGGAAATCAGGTAACGCCTACTTCTGTTCGTGCAGCGGCAACAGTCCTGACCTCCCTCCCAATCGTCTGCCTCTATCCGTTCCTCCAGAGATATTTCATTGCAGGCTTGACAATTGGCGGTGTAAAGGAGTAAAACAGAGACGGAGGTGCGTATGAAACAGGGAGCATTTTATACTGGAGTATACCGGAATCTGTTTGCTGAACTCGGATATTCGGAAGAAGCGATCAGCAGACGTCTGAATGAATGTTTTGAAACAATCTTTTATGATCCGGAACAACGTTTTTATCACGAAGTCGGATCGGATATGGGGTATTTTGAGGATACAGGCAACCATGATGCGAGGACGGAGGGAATGTCCTACGGCATGATGATGTGTGTTCAGCTGAACCGGAAAGAGGAATTTGACCGGATCTGGAAATGGGCACGAACCTACATGTATCTGGAAGAAGGACCCAATCAGGGCTATTTCTGCTGGTCCAATCAGACCGACGGAACAAAAAATGCCGATGGACCGGCTCCGGACGGAGAAGAATATTTTGCAATGGCTCTGTTCTTTGCGTCTCATCGCTGGGGAGACGGCGAAGGGATTTTCAACTACAGCAAAGAAGCAAGAGCAATTCTCCATGACTGTGTTCACAAGGGAGAGGACAAAGGCCCGGGCCGCGCGATGTGGGATCCGGACAACGCTCTGATTCGATTTATTACGGAAGTCGATTTTTCTGACCCGTCCTATCATTTGCCGCATTTTTATGATCTCTTTTCCATGTGGGCAGATGAGGAGGATCGGGAATTCTGGAAGCGGGCAGCCACAGCCAGCAGAGCATATCTGCACAAAGCCTGTCACCCTCAGACAGGACTTTGTGCGGAGTATGCCAACTTTGACGGCACGCCTTACCTGGGAGACTGGTGGGGACGCCACGACTGGTATTACAGTGATTCCTATCGGACGATAGCCAACATCGGACTGGATTACAGCTGGTTTGCGGCGGATGAGTGGCAGTGCGAAAACGCGGATCGTCTGCAGCGTTTCTTCCATGAGACGGTGAAAGACAATCCGGACGGTATTTATGAAATCGACGGAACTGTGATTGAAGGGAAAGCGCTTCATCCGGTGGCGATGATTGCGACCAATGCCCAGGGAAGTCTGGCTGCAAAAGGAACCTATGCCAAAGCCTGTGTGCAGAAGTTCTGGGAGACGCCTCTTCGGACAGGAGACAGACGGTACTATGATAATTGTCTGTACATGTTTGCATTTCTGGCGCTGAGCGGAAATTACCGGATCTGGATGCCAGAGACGAAGGGAAGGTTATCGATGGAATCCGGCTGTCGGGGATAAAGTGAAGGCTGCCGGTTGAATCTGGCTGCCGGGGATAAAGTGAAGTCTGCCGGCTGAATCCGGATGCCGGGGATAAAGTGAAGATTTTTACGGTACGGTGAGACTGCAAAGTACGTGATCGAAGTCTGAAAGGCTTACTGCTTTTGGTACTTCAGGGTTGACAGGAAACACCGGTCGCCGTAAAATAGAGAAGGCTGCTGTCAAAGACGGCAGTCTTCCTTTGCGTTGCTGATGCATCCGGGTGAATGTGCGGTGACACGTTCAGTCCGGTGAGAAGGTCATTCTATCTAAGATCAGGAGGAATCATGAAACAGAAAATGACGGATCAAAATGCGATGAATCAAAAATCAGTGGATCCGAAATCAGTGAATCCGAAAGCAATGAATCATCGAACACTGGCATTGTGCTTAAAAGCAATTATCTGGGGAATGGCAGTCTGTGGATGCCTGATCCATTTTGGTGTGATTCCGATCCTGGGAGCGGATCTGGCGCGCCAGCACCCGGAGCTGTCCCGCTGCTACTGGCCCTGGGTTATTTTTCTCTGGATCACGGTGATTCCCTGCTACGCAGTATTGATCTGGGGATGGAGAATTGCCGTGTCTGTTGGCCGTGACCGGTATTTTACAGCTGAGAATGCGCAGCTGTTAAAGCGCATCATGGCTGCAGCCATTGGCGACACGGTGTTCTTTATTCTGGGGAACCTTGTCTTATATGGATGGAACATGAGCCATCCCGGCATCCTGATTCTTGCCGTGTTTATCAGCTTTGCAGGTGCGTGTGTTGCGGTTGTGGCAGGATCTCTGTTCTGTCTCGTGGCAAAGGCGGCAAAGCTCCGGGAAGAAAATGAGTCCTTTATCTGACGGAGGTGGAACATGATCATAATTAACATTGATGTCATGCTCGCAAAACGGAAAATGTCGGTGACAGAATTGTCCCAGAGAGTTGGAATCACAATGGCCAACATTTCCGTGCTGAAGAATGGACATGCAAAAGGACTGAAGTTTTCAACGCTGAATGAGATATGCAGGGCGTTGGATTGTCAGCCGGGAGATATCCTGGAATATCGTGCAGAGGAATGATTCTGTTTTGAAAAGTAGAAGGAAAAGGAGATTGCAGCTGATGAAAAAAGAACAGGACTTTACCAATGGAAAAATCATGGGGCCGCTGCTGCGCTTTGCGCTTCCCGTTTTCTTTGCCCTGTGCCTGCAGACCATGTACGGAGCGGTGGATCTGCTGATTGTTGGTCAGTATGCCCAGACGTTTGATGTGTCAGCCGTTTCGACAGGAACCTTTGTAATGCATCTGCTCACGTCGGCGGTAACAGGACTGGCAATGGGTACAACGGTGCAGATCGGGCAGAAAATAGGTGAAAAACGAACCCATGAGGTGGGAGGGATCATCGGATCCAGTACAGTGCTGTTCCTTGCTTTCGGTCTTGTGCTCACAGTTCTGATGCAGTTTCTTGCCCCGTTTATTTCAAAACTGATGCAGGCGCCCAACGAGGCGTTTGATGCGACGGTTTCCTACATAAGAATCTGTTCTGCCGGGGCGATTTTTATCGTTGCATACAATGTGATCGGCAGCATTTTCCGCGGAATGGGAAATTCCGCCATTCCGCTGCTGACGGTGGCGATTGCCTGTGTAGTAAACATTGTCGGCGATTATGTTCTGGTAGCGGTCTTTGATATGGCAGCCGCCGGTGCGGCCATTGCGACTGTTGCGGCTCAGGCGGTCAGTGTTGTCCTTTCCCTGATCATTGTCAGAAAGAAAAAGCTGGTCCGGATCAGGAAGGAAGACTGGAAACCGAAAAAGGCGCTGATCATGCGGACGATTCATATCGGTCTTCCAATCGCGTTTCAGGACGTCCTGGTTACCATGTCGTTCATGGTAATTGCCGGAATTGTTAACGGACTTGGTGTGGTAGCGTCGGCGGGAGTCGGAATTGCGGAGAAAATCTGCGGCTTTATCATGCTGGTTCCTTCTGCATTTTCGCAGTCAATTTCCGCGTTTGTGGCACAGAACATCGGAGCCGGAAAGCGGGAACGCGCAAATCTTGCTTTGAAGTATGCGATTCTCACGTCACTTGCCGTTGGTGTTGTGATCGGATATTTCAGTTTCTTCCATGGAGACATGCTGACGGCAATCTTTGCCGGAGATAAACAGGATGTAATCCAGGCCGGAGCGGAGTACCTGAAGGCGTATGCCATCGACTGCCTCTTTGTTTCCTTCCTGTTCTGCTTCACCGGTTACTTTAACGGATGCGGAAATACCAGATTTGTCATGGTGCAGGGAATTATCGGCGCCTTTGCTGTGCGAATTCCGATTTCTTTCCTGATGAGCCGGCTGTTCCCGGAATCTCTGTTTTTGATTGGTCTGGCAACACCGAGTTCTACCGTTGTGCAGATCATCTGCTGTGCAGTGTTCATGAGACGCTGCCTCAAGAAACAAAAATTGTTTGAATAGTTGAAAAAAACGAGTCAGAGATGTTCGGATATGTTCCCTGTCTGTTTGACAGGGAGCATATCGTTCATCTCTGGCTCGTTTTGACTATTCTGCCAGCAGTTCACAAAGCTCTCCACGGCACAGCAGATGAAGCTCATGCAATGCACGGGTTACAGCCACATAGAGCAGTTTTGCATCGGCATCGTTCGTCTGGTATCGGCCTGCGGACGGATCCCAGAGAAGTACGGCATCAAATTCAAGACCTTTGGTCAGAGCAATGGGGAGAACGGAAACACCTTTCTGGAAGGAGGCTTCTGCGGCACTGTCTGCGCACGTGTCATTTACCCCAAGCAATTCTTTTACCTGGCCTGCTTCCTCCTCGTTCTGGCAGATGACAGCGATGGTATCATAGCCTTTCTCACGGATCTGCCGGATCAGATCGGATGCCGTTTTCTGCATGTCCGGCTCACTTTGGCAGTTCCAGAGGCGAACCGGTTCCCCGTGACGGACAATCGGTTCAATGGGATAGGTTTCAAAGCTGCTCCGGTCGAGAATCCGGCTTGCGTAAGCGGAGATCTCCATGGTATTCCGGTAGCTTTTACAGAGGGTATAGAATCGGTCCTGGGTATCGGAAAAGACATGTTCACGCAGGTCTTTCCAATCATTCATTCCCGAGTCAAAGTGAATGTTCTGGGAGACATCGCCCATAATCATGAAGATGGCATCCGGCAGTTTCTTTTTTAATACATAGTATGGAAGAACGCCGAAATCCTGCGCTTCATCAATGAAGACCTGACGGATCTTTTTTTCATCCTCTGTCCGGAGCCAGTAATAGGCGATCAGATTCATTGCTGCCAGATCATAGACATCAAAACGGTACTTTTTCACGTTTGCCTGCCAGAGCGCCAGTTCCTGCGGATTCAGACCATACAAAGACGTGCAGGTATCACTAAGCCACTGGATCAGCTCGCAGTAAAGCTGCAGCAGGCTTTTCTTTTTGTAGTTCCGACTGAAATGCTTTCTGTATTTTTTCAGGATCTCCTTGCGGACCGGTGGTTCCTCCGCGTCAAAGATCAGCTTGATCTTTGCAGCCATTCTTGTGTTCAGACTGTCCATTTTCACGGTGAGAGACTGATCAGAGAACAGTTTCAGATATTCTGCCATGCTTTCGGCAGAAAAAACGATTTCTCCGCGTTCCGTCACATCCTCAATGGGGAGAAGCTCCTGTTCGCGTTCCTTTGTCCACTGTTCAATCATCCGGGCCATCTGCCAGGAAGACTTGAAGGAGATGCATGCGCTGCAGCTCCATGGCTGGTATTTGTTTTCCGGAAGCCATTCCCATTCCGTCAGGAAGTGGAGAAGAAGCTGATCCATCCGGTACTGTCTGGTGTTTGTGACATCCAGGTTTGGCAGGGCGCTGGCGATGTAGTTCAGAAGCATATCGTTGCTGCCGATGATGCAGAATTCATCCGGGGCATATTTGTCTGAAAAATTGTAGAGCAGATAGGAAATCCGGTGAACAGCAACTGTTGTTTTTCCACTGCCGGCAACACCCTGCACGATCAGATTCCGGTTATGCCGTTCGCGGATGATTCGATTCTGTTCCTGCTGAATCGTTGCGATAATCTCGCCCAGCACCACATCCTTGTTTCTGGCCAGATATTTTACCAGCAGTTCATCGTTGGCAACGGTATCGCTGTCATAGAAGCCAATCAGCTTTCCGTCTTCGATATCATAGGTTCGTTTCTGATTCAGACAGATGGGAATCATCTCGCCGGATGGCACCGGGTATTCCCCTTCGCCTACCTGGCATTCGTAGTAAATGGAAGAAGCAGATGCACGCCAGTCCATGATGATGATCTCAGTCGGCCCGCGGTTGATTCCATGCTTGCCGATGTAGAGACGATAATCCTTTCCGGTTGTTCTGTCTGTGTAGTCGATGCGTCCAAAGTGGGGCTTCGGTTTTGCCAGCTCATTGTCCCGGAGTGAATTGTTGATCCGCTCCTGCAGACCGGCTGCGACAACCAGATCCGAATAAAGACTGTCATCGCCTTTTGACCAGGCATCGTATAAAAACTTTACCTCTGCGTCTACACTTACCTTCTGCTCCTGCAGCTGTTTCAGATTCTCCCGGATGATTCGGATAAACTCGTCCAGTTTGTTCTGTTCCAGCAACATTTGATCTTGTTCCATTGTTTCCTCCTTTTGGTTCAGTATCATCTGAAGCCTGTGTATTCCGCCATCCCTCGGTAGCTATAGTCTAGCAGAAAAATAAAAAAATACTAGACTTTTCTTTTCACTTATGTTATGATGGATAATGAAGTGTGACCAAAAATGGAAAAACGGATACAGAAAAATTACCAAATGTCTGTTTTGTTGTTTTTGTTCAAAAATGCCTTTGAAGAACCGAATAATTTGTGCTATCATACAAATACAACGTGCAGCAAGTGGTGTAAGTCCAGTTGACTGTGCGTTAATTTATTTTGAGGTGATAGAAATGAAACGAATCAAAGCTGCCTGCATTTGTCAGACTCTTCATTTTATGCTGAAAGAAGATATCGGTCACGCATATGCAGCGAAACTGGTAAGAGAAGAGGTTGAGCACTATAAGCGTGGAATGGACAGAAACCGGACAAAGTATAAAATTGTAGAAGAAATCGTTCAGCCGGATGATTCAATTATCCTGAAGGTCATTAAGCAGTATAATCAGAGCCCGGTCGGAGAATATCTGGAATAAGCAATCAGGAGCGTACCGTAAGGGCGCTCTTTTTTTGTCCATCTTCCGGATTGTATCCAGAAGATGGATTGACGAAGACAAAAATGATTGATATAATCGGAGACAATATCAGGAAGAAGACAGGAGACGGAGAAACATGTTACAAAAGGGAAAAACGATCCATCCGTTTTACAGCCAGATCGGCAAACTGGTACTGCCGATTGTCATACAGAATCTGCTGAGTGCCATGGTCAATTCGGCGGATGTGGTTATGCTGAACTATGTAAGCCAGTCGGCGATTTCCGCTGTTTCACTGGCGGCACAGTATGCAAGCATTCTGTTTATGGTGTTCTACGGCCTTGGAACCGGTGCAACAATGTTATGTGCCCAGTACTATGGAAAAGGGGATATGCGTGCCATTGAAGTTGTGGAAGGAATTGCGCTGCGCTTTTCTCTGGTAATCTCAACCGCATTTGCATTGATGGCCGGGCTGGTTCCGGAGCTGATGATGCGTGTCTTTACCAACGATGCGGAACTGATTGAGCTGGGAGCCACCTATCTGCGGATTTTGAGCCCCTGCTATTTCTTCTGGGGAATCATTGAAATCTATCTTTCCGTTCTTCGAAGCATCGGAAGAGTTGTTGTCTGCACAGTTCTGAACACGCTGGCTTTTGTACTGAACATTGTTTTAAACGCTGTTTTCATTTTTGGACTGTTTGGTGCGCCGAAGCTTGGAGTTGCCGGAGTGGCGATTGCGACGACTGTCTCAAGAGCGGTGGAGCTGCTTGGATGTTTCCTGGTGTCCGCTCGCAGCAAAGACATCAAGCTGAAATTCTCCTTCATGCTGGTGAAAAACAAAATTTTGTTTCAGGACTTTGTTCGATTGTCGCTGCCTGCCCTGGCGAACGATGTTGTGTGGGGCGTTGGCTTTTCCATGTACTCAGTGATCATCGGACACATGGGAAACGACGCGGTGGCCGCCAATTCGTTGGTTACTGTGGTGCGGAATTTCGGAACCATTCTCTGCTTCGGAATTGCCAGTGCGGGAGGAATCCTTCTTGGAAAGGAGATCGGTGAGAATCGTCTGAAGGAAGCGGAAGCCAACGCAAAACGACTGATGAAGCTGACGGTTGTCAGCGGTGCAGTCGGCGGAGTACTGATCCTGCTTGCAACACCGTTTGTTCTGATGTATGCGGATCTCAGTGAGACGGCAATGGGGTATCTGAAGGTGATGCTTCTGATCAACAGCTACTATGTCATGGGTGCGGCAGTTAATACAACGCTGATTGCCGGTGTGTTCCGTGCCGGAGGCGACAGCCGGTTCGGGCTGATCTGTGACGCAGTGGATATGTGGGCATATGCAGTGCCTCTCGGATTTCTTACGGCATTTGTCCTGAAACTTCCGGTACTCTGGGTATATTTCCTGATGTGCACAGATGAATTCGTCAAGTGGCCCTGGGTCATTAAGCATTACCGCAGCAAAAAGTGGCTGAACAACATCACAAAAGACGGTTTGTTTGATGAGAAAGAGTGAGCGCGGAGTTGATTTGCGAAACAGAAGAGCACGGAAATGCAAAGTTCCTTTCTTTTACTCAAAAAGTCAAGAAAAACAGAAGAAATTCTGATATGATATCCTCAGATACTGACACAGACATCAGGCGGCAGTTATCTGAGGATTTTTGCTGTGCGAAACCGGTTCGTGCGGCGGAAGGAGGATGGACATGAATCACATTAATCTTCTTGCGGATGCGCTCCATTATATGGAAGAGAATCTTTGCAACGAGATCAGCACAGATGATGTAGCGAAAGCCTGTTACTGTTCCCGGTCAACGCTGGAAAAGCTGTTTCGGTGCGTGAATTCCATCACGATTCGGGATTACATCGTCCGCAGGCGGATGATGAAAGCGGCAAGGCTTCTGCTGGAGCAGCCGCAGATGGGAATTCTGTCCATTGCAATTCAGTTTGGATACAGCACAAATGAATCCTTTACCCGGGCGTTTCACAGCGTCTGGAACTGCAATCCTTCCGAATATCGTCACACAGCCCGGTTTACAGAGCTGTTTCCCCGCCTGAATCCGCCAATTGAGAAAGGAGATCCCTATATGAGAGAACGAAGACATGTGGACATCAGTGAACTGTACGATTTATTTACAAAGAGAAAAGGCTGCTATTTCATCTGCTGCGATATCAGATGCCTGATGCCGATCAATGAAATTTCACGCAAAGCAGGAGATCTTGCCATTCTGGAAACAATGAACCGGCTGGAAGAAGCGGCCGGTGAGGAGGACTATGTGTTCCGAATTGGCGGAGATGAATTTGCGCTGATGACGAACAGCAGCGAAGTTTCCTATGCGGAGTCTGTTGCGGAACAGATTCTGGCAAAGAACGGTCAGCCCATCCAGTTTGAGGACAGGGAGATTCCGCTGCATCTTCATGTGGGGATGACCAGGATGGGTGAGACGAATGTCCGTTACAGTGAGCTTTTCACCAATCTGCACAATGCGATTCGTGAGAGTAAACAGTAAACGGCAGATAACAAACAGAGATTGACATTAATGTGAATAAAAGCAAAAAGAAGATGCTTGCTATTGGAAAAAATGCCAAAAATAATTTGAATCACAAATTTAACTTACGAAAACGCGGAAAATTTGGTAAAATATATCTATAACGTTTCTGTATCAGACAACATGGCATAAACAGGATATATGTGAAAAAATAATCAAAGAAGCGAATAATGGAGAAGGAGTGATTCTATGTTTGATGTGGGCGAATATGTAGTGTATGGAGGCGAAGGTGTGTGTAAAGTCGGTGAAGTAGGACCGCTTGACATGGATGGAAAAAAGACAGAAAAGCTATACTATACATTATTTCCTGTTTATGTAAGTGGAACCAAGGTCTATACGCCGGTAAGCAATGATAAGGTTGTGATGCGGCGGATCCTGTCAAAGGAGGAGACCGAGCAGCTGATCGGAGAAATTCCGCAGATGGAACCGCTTCAGGTAACGGATGAGCGGGCAAGAGAGCAGGTCTATCGCAATGTGCTGAAAAACTGCGACTGCCGCGAGATTGTTCGCCTGATCAAAACTGTTTACACAAGAAAGCAGAAGCGGATTTCCGGAGGAAAAAAGGTGACTGCGGTGGACGAAAAGTACTATCGCGCTGCGGAGGAACAGCTTTATGGGGAGCTGGCAATCCCGCTGTCCCTGGAGCGTGAGCAGGTTCGTGACTACATTACGGGACGCATGAAAGAGACAAAAGAGGAAATGGAGTAACCTTTTGTTTTGAAAATGATGTCTGTTAAAATCAAAAAGTGATGAAAAAGAAAGGTGGGGAATTTTCTCCACCTTTTTTTTAGTGATTAATTCGGAATTGCTCCCCTGTACATAAGTCGGAAACTATGATATGATAGAAGTCAGTGCAGAATATCCGGATTTACGCGGAGCGTGAGTTTCCTCCCGCTGCAGGGATTTTTGTGGAAAGGACGATAAGAATGAAAATTGCGATATTAGGTGCAGGAAGCATGGCGCGGACAATTCAGGAAGTCGGAGAAGCAGAAGCCTATGCGGACGCTTCCAGAGACATCAAGCATGTGGGAAGGAAATGAGCGGGCTTATTCGGGCAGACGAACAGAGAAGGAAAGAGAATTATGAGATATCAGATACGACATGCGCTGGTGAAATATGCAGCGGATACCATATTGGAGGACATTAATTTTGAAATTCGGGACCGGGAAAAGATTGCGGTTGTAGGAAGAAACGGCTGCGGAAAAACAACGTTCCTCAAGCTGATTGCCGGTGATGTGGAGATGAGCAATCTGGACAGTGACGAAGAGTGCGGCATTTCCATGGCGGGAACCCAGACCATCGGTTATCTTCGTCAGATCAGCTTTACCGACAAGGAAATCACGGTTGAGGATGAGATAAAAAAAGTGTTTCAGCCTGTGTTTGACCGGGAGCAGGAGATGGAAACAGTTGCCGCACAGATGAAGGAGAGCAGTGATCCGGCGCTGATGCACCGCTATTCCCGTCTGCAGGCGGAGCTGGAGGCCATGGGCGGCTATACCTGGAAGCAGGATATGGACACCATGTTCCAGCAGTTCGGATTTTTGCTGGAGGATCTGAAACGGCCTATCGGAACTTTTTCCGGCGGTCAGCAGACGAGAGTTGCATTCATCAAGCTTCTGCTGTCACGGCCGGATATCATGCTTCTGGATGAGCCGACCAACCATCTGGACATTACGACCATTGAGTGGCTGGAGGGTTATCTGAAGAATTACGACCGTGCGGTGGTAATCGTGTCCCATGACCGGATGTTTCTGGATAAGGTCATTGATGTGACCTATGAAATTGAGTACCATCACATGAAACGCTATCCGGGCAACTATTCCGCGTTCATGGAGCGGAAGCGTCTGGATGCGGAAAAACAGGAAAAGGACTATGAGCTTCAGCAGAAAGAAATCGCCCGGCTGACGGAGTGGATTGAAAAGTGGAAGAACACGCCGACCAAGGTTGCGGCAACCAGGTCCAAGCGGATGGCGATTGAGCACATGGTTAAAATTGAAAAGCCGGTCCGGTTTGACACGAAGAGTTTCCATGCCCAGTTTGCGCCGCTGCGGGAGAGCCACACTGAGGTGCTGGCAGCAAATAAGCTGGTGATCGGTTATGAGACGCCGCTTTCTACGGTCCATGTGACGATTCGAAAAGGAGAGAAGGTGGCAATCCTTGGAGAAAACGGAAAGGGAAAATCGACGCTTCTGAAAACGGTTGTGGGAAAGATCGCTCCTCTTTCCGGCAGCTATCGGATCGGCGGTGATGTGGACTATGTGTATTTCGATCAGCAGGCGGCGGTAACGGAGTGCCTGGATCCGGAAAAAACGGTGCTGGATGATTTCTGGGATCTCTATCCCAATCTGATGCAGACTGAGGTACGGTCCGCCCTGGGAAATTTCCTTTTTTCCGGCGACGATGTTTATAAGAAGCTGGGGCAGCTTTCCGGCGGCGAAAAGGTTCGCCTTGCACTGTGCAAGCTGTTTAAAACAAGACCCAACTTCCTGATTCTCGATGAGCCGACCAACCACATGGACATTGTGGGGAAGGAAGCGCTCGAAACGATGTTGCAGAATTACAGCGGAACGGTTCTTTATGTTTCCCACGACCGCTATTTTGTCAAGCAGACAGCGACGGCGATTCTGGAATTTGGCAAAGAAGAAACCGTCTGGTATCCCTATGGATATGAGGATTATCTGGAGGAAAAGGAGCGGAGAGAAAAGCGGCTTGCCGCCTCTGCGTCGTCTGCTGCGGCTGTACAACCGGTGAAAAAAGCGGAAAAGCAGCCGACGCTGGATGATGTATTTGATAAGAAAACCTACTACAATCCGGGAAAGATTGCCGCACGAAGAAAACAGCAGATTGCAAAATATGAGAAGCTGCTGAAGGAAAGTGAAGAAAAGATGCAGGAGCTTCAGCTGCAGCAGATGGATCCTGCTCTTGCCAGCGACTATGTAAAGCTGGGCGAGATCGGAGATGCCATCGCAAAGGAACAGGAAAAGCAGGAGGATCTGCTGAACTGGCTGATTGAGCTGGAAGTTGAAGACGACAACGCTTTACAATGACAAAGAATTGTGGTATGATAGGAACAATCAAAATCTGATAAAGGAGGAATTCCAGATGAATGGCAATGTAATGATTTGTAATTGCAAACAGGTATCCTGGCTCGATGTTGAGAATGCTCTTCATCAGCTGGACAAGTTCGATGATGTGCTGAGCACCTTCGAAGAAGTTCAGAAAATCACCCATTGCTCTACCGGCTGCGGTGGATGCCATGATAAGATTATGGACGCAATTTCTCAGATTATGATGAAATAACGTTTATAACGAAAAGAATGCTTCTGTGTGACTCGTCATATAGAAGCTTTCTTTGAATTTACGCGAGCAGCGAGCCGGGCGAGGGCGCTTGCGCACTCATCCGGCGAGCGCCGTGATAACGGCAGAAGAACGCGAAGCGTGCTTCTGCGGATTACGCGAGCCAGAAAGGATAAGGGAATATGTTTCAGAAGAAGCCGTGGGGGGATGAGGATGTCACGCTTCTGGAGAAGGGAAAAAGGGGGATTTTTCGGATCGTTTTCAGCTGGACAACGCTGATGATACTGATTCTGCTGGCCGAGTTTGCAACAGTTTTCCTGGCGCTGGAGTTTCTAAGCAGATATATCCCCTATTTATTTGGAGGAATCTATCTGTTTACCGGTGGAGTTGTTGTTCATATTCTGAATTCCGACGATGATCCGACGATAAAACTCTCGTGGATCATTGTTGTGCTGCTGCTTCCCGGTTTCGGATCATTGTTCTACTGGTTTGTTACGAAAGAAGTCGGACATCGGCGTGTCAACGGTGCGTTGGAGGAGATTGACCGGCAGACAGAGCAGTATGTAAAAAAAGAGCCGGAGCTGATGGAGCAGCTGAAGCAGGAGGACAGGCCGCTCTATAACATGGCGACCTATCTGCTTGGTCACGGCGGGTATCCGGTCTGCGGAAACACAAAGGTCACCTACCTGTCTCTTGGTGAGGAGAAATTTGAACTGCTGCTGGAAAAGCTGGAAGAGGCGAAGTCGTTCATTTTTCTGGAATATTTCATTCTGGATGAGGGATACATGTGGGGACGGATCCTGAACATTCTGGAGAAGAAAGTAAAAGAAGGGGTTGAGGTTCGTGTCATGTATGACGGCATGTGTGCCGTGACCCTGCTGCCCTACAGCTACCCGGAAAAGCTGAAAAAGCTGGGGATTAAGAGCAAGATGTTTGCTCCGATCCAGCCCTTTGTATCGACTCATTACAACAACAGGGATCACCGGAAAATCCTGGTCATTGACGGCACCATTGCGTTTACCGGCGGGATCAATCTGGCAGACGAATACATTAACAGGCGCCAGGTTTACGGTCACTGGAAGGACACGGCAGTCATGCTGGAAGGCGATGCCGCCAGAAGCTTTACGCTGATGTTTCTGCGGATGTGGAACGGAGACCGCAACATCAGCCGTTACCGGGTGCCGGGACAGAAGCCGCCGGAGGATGACTACGAGTACTATCTGAACGTGGAACAGAAACAGTGGGGGACAAAAGGGTATGTGATCCCCTACGGAGACCGCCCCTATGACGGGGAGCAGGCAGCGGAAATGGTCTATCTGGACATCATCAATCAGGCACAGGAATATGTGCATATCATGTCGCCTTATCTCATTCTGGACAATGAGATGCTGACGGCGCTGATGTATGCGGCAAAGCGAGGGGTTGATGTAGAGATTATTCTGCCCCACATTCCGGACAAAAAATATGCCTTTGCGCTGGCGAAAACTCATTACCGGGAGCTGATTGGGGCCGGCGTGAAGATCTTTGAATATACACCCGGTTTCGTTCATGCGAAAGTGTTTGTAGCGGATGACTGCCGTGGTGTGGTGGGAACCATTAATCTGGATTACCGCAGCCTTTATCTCCACTATGAGTGTGCGGCCTATCTTCATCGGGTGCCGCAGCTGGCGGATATTGAGACTGATTTCCAGAAGACAAGAGAACTCAGTCACATGGTAACGGAAGAGGATATCCGGAAAGAAAAACTGATTACCAGATTTGCGGGGCGTGTGCTGAAGCTGATCGCGCCGCTGATGTGAGAAACATGGATGGCAGCACGCGGATGCAGCCTTTCGAAAGGAGAAAAACATGGATGCCAGAGAGTTAAAAACAGTGGAAGACGCAAGGGAATATTTTGCCAACGATAAGTTCGCAAAGGAAGCCACCGGCTGCGAGATTGAGGATGCGAGAGCGGGATATGCAAAGTGTACGCTTGTTTTGGATGAGCGGCACTACAATGCAGTTGGCGGAGTCATGGGCGGCGCAATCTATACGCTGGCGGACTATGCGTTTGCCATTGCTGCCGGAATGACCGGACACATGAACGTGTCGCTGACCGGTCAGATCAGTTTCTTAAGCGCAACAAGAGGAAAGAAGCTGATTGCGGAAGCGGAAATGATCAAATCGGGACGCAGTACAACCTATTACCGGGTGACGGTGACGGATGATCTGGACCGGCTGATCGCAGAAGTGAATTTCAACGGATTTGTTGTGGGATAATGATGGACCGGATCGGGCGGGAAGTCAGGATTGGTGAAACCGCCCAGGCGGTTTCATCGGAGCGACAGGCAGGAAAACGGCTGCGGCCAGACCTGCAGAGCAGAAAGGAGGAGCCGGGATTTACCGGCACGGAACAATGATCAGATTAGAAAACGAATTACTGCAGGCAGAGATCAGCCTGCACGGAGCGGAGCTTCGTTCACTGGTAAGAAAAGACAAGGGAACTTCCTACCTCTGGTATGCAGATCCAAAATTCTGGGGACGCACATCACCGGTTTTGTTTCCGTTTGTAGGCAGTGTAAAGGATAAGGTTTACCGTGTCGGTGAGACAGTGTACCCCATGGGGCAGCATGGATTTGCGAGAGACCGTGATTTTACGCTGATTTCCCAGAGCAGCAGCTGTGCATGGTTTGCGCTGGAATCGGATGAGGAATCGCTGAAGGTCTATCCCTGTCGGTTCCGTCTGGAAATCGGCTACCAGCTCTACGGCGGAAGTGTCCGCGTGATGTGGAGAGTGACAAACACGGATGACAAGACCATTCATTTCTCCATTGGTGCCCATCCGGCTTTCATGTGTCCGCCGGTTGAGGGCGGCGATCAGACGGCATGCTGCGTGACCTGCTATGACAAGGATGGGGTAAGTCCGCAGACCATTAAGAGTCATATGCTTGGAACAAAAGGTCTTGTGATTGATGAGTGGCGTGAACTGAGCCTGAAGAATGGATGCCTGCCGATTACAGAAGATCTGTTTGCGCGCGATGCTCTTGTTCTGGAAAACAGTCAGGTACAGCAGGTAGGTCTGACGGATGAAAAGGGAAACGAATATATCCGCCTGAAATTTGATGCGCCGTTAGTAGGCATCTGGTCACCGCCCGGAAAGAAGGCGCCGTTTGTCTGCATCGAGCCCTGGTATGGCAGATGTGACGCGGAATCCTTCCAGGGAGAGCTGAAGGACCGGGAGTGGGGCAATACACTGGAGTGCGGTGGTGTGTTTGACGTGTCCTATGAGATTATTACAGGCTGACTGCGGCAATGAAACAGAGACAGATTTCATCTGTGGCTGCACATGTTTCGATGCCGCCGGAGCACGGTTGTGATTCACGACCGTGCTCTTTTGCTGTTTCTCCATCCGGACAGCGGTGTCGGTGACACGCGGGTACAAGTTGTGAAGTTTTGGAGAAATTTATTTACGAATTCCTTAAACTCGTTGCGAAATGTTCCGACTTACTTTATAATAGGAATATCGATGGAACAGAAGAATGAGGTGACAAAATGAGAGAAATCTTATTAAAAGATACAGAACAGGTTCGTCTGGTGGGCAGGACCGCTGCTTCCAGAGAGCCTGGAATCCTTTTCTGGACCGGCAGCCGTGTTCTGCTTCATGTAACGGGAAGCGAGCTGTGGGTAAAGCTGGAAGCGGATTATGAAACCTGTGAACCGTGGATTAATATCATGATCAATGGTGTTTCCGTCAGCCGACAGATGGTGCAGAAGGGAATAAGCTGGATCTGTGTGTTCCGCGGAATGGATGCGGCAAAAGCAAAGACGGTGGAGATTGTCAAAGAAACGCAGGCCATGAGCGGGGATCCGAAGCATCTGCTGGCAGTCTGGGCATTCCGGCTGGACGGCGAACTGCTTCCGGTGGAAGAAAAGAAATGCCGGCTGGAGTTTATCGGCGACAGCATCACCTCCGGTGAAGGCGCCATCGGCAGTGTCAGTGAGGAAGAGTGGATCAGCATGTGGTTCTCTTCGGAGCGGAACTATGCCTGGCTGACAGCGAGAGCTCTGGATGCGGAATACCATGTGCTTTCCCAGAGCGGCTGGGGGGTTTTAAGCAGCTGGGACAATAATCCCAATGGCACGCTGCCGGGCTGCTATGAGCAGATCTGCGGTCTCCAGACAGGGGAGCAGAACCATGCAAACGGTGCCGACCAGCCATGGGATTTTTCTTCCTGGCAGCCGGACGCAGTTGTGATTAATCTTGGTACGAATGACGGAGGTGCTTTTAACAGTCCTGCGTATACGGATCCGGTGACAGGGGAAGTCTTTAAGCAGAAGCTGCTGGAAGACGGCAGTTTTGACCCGGCAGATCTGGCGCGTTTCCAGGCGGCAGTTGTGGATTTTCTGAAAAAGCTGCGCCGCTGCAATCCGAAGGCAAAGCTTGTCTGGGTTTACGGTATGCTGGGAATCCCGATGGAACCGGCAATCCGGGCAGCTGTCGAACAGTATCGTCAGGAGAGCGGGGATCAGGAAGTGAGCTATCTGCGTTTGCCTGACACGGACGAAACAAGTGTTGGTGCAAGAAGTCATCCGGGATATCTTTCCCATGAACGGGCAGCGGAAACGCTGACAGACTATTTGAGACAGATTTTGTAATGGAGGGGCGAATGGACGACGAAAAACAGAATGAATTTGGAAATTATTCGTTTCTCCAGAGGGGAAGCCAGAGCAGCCAACGGGGAAACGGCGGTACAGGAAATGAGAGAATCGGAGCCGCCAGAGAAAGATCGGTTCGCAGGTCGATGACAGCGGAAACCGAAGAACCCGAAGGAAGAACGGCCCGCCGCGCAGGAGCAGCGGAAAGCGGAATGGGTGCAGAAAGAACCGTCCGCCGTTCGGAAACAGCGGAAAGCGGACTGGGTGCAGAAAGAGCCGCCCGCCGCGCAGGAGCAGCGGAAACAGGAGCGGCTGCAGAGAGAACCACCCGCCGCTCATCAGCCGGAACCGGAACATCAGCAGAGAGAAACGCACGCCGGTCAGCTCAGGCGGGAAACGGGGCGGCAGGAAGTGCAGCCCGCAGTTCGAAAAAGACCAAAACTGCAGCGTCCGGAAAAGGCGGACAAAGATCCGGTCTTGCAGGAAAGCAGGCAGGAAACCGTCGGCCGATGTCAAAGCAGCAGAGACTGCAGCTTCAGCGCAGAAAGCAGATGATCCAGATGGGATTGATCGGTGTGATCGCTATCGTTATTATCGCGCTTGGAATTGTCGTTTTTGTGAACAATGCAAACAAGAAACCGGCAAAGACAGAAGACAGGATACCGAATATTCTAAAAACAACAGAGGAAATTACGACGGCAGCAGATGAGATCCTCGACCAGGGAAGCTCTGGGCTGAATGATCCCGGTGTGCAGGAGCAGACAACTGCCTCTTCTGCCGGGCAGACAACGGAAGCGTCAACGGCAACGCCGGAAGCGGAGGATGTGACCGGCGGAGAAACCGTCTATGCCACAACGGTTCTCAATGTCCGTTCCCAGCCAAACACGTCCGGTGAAAAGCTTGGAAAGCTGGCGGCTGGAGAAGCGGTGGTGCGGACTGCCAATGAAAACGGTTGGAGTACCATTACCTACAATGGTGTGACTGCATATGTCTCCTCCGAGTTCCTGACAACAGAAGCGCCGCAGACGCAGCCTCAGACTTCGGCATCGATGTCAAAGCATCCGATTCATGAAGGTCAGTGGGATCTGGCTTCTCTTGACGGAACACAGTATAACTATGGAAATGCGGAAGCTTCCCGCCAGGCAAACATGGTTCCCGGGGACTGGAGCTACTACGAAAATCTCTGGGGAATGTACAACGTGGACTGGATTCAGGACATCAATTCCAACACCATTTATCTGACGATGGATGTTGGCTTTGATAACGAGGTAACAGCCGGTGTTCTGGACACACTGAAAGAAAAAAATGTGAAGGTTGTTTTCTTTGTGACGAAGATGTTCTTCGATGCCAGACCGGATCTGATCCAGCGGATGCTGGATGAAGGGCATATCATCGGAAACCATACCTGTACTCATCGTGACATGCCGTCGCTGAGTCTGGAAGAACAGACTGCGGAGATCATGGATCTTCACAATGCGATGAAAGCCCAGTTCGGCTATGAAATGAAGCTGTTCCGCTTCCCGGAGGGCGCATACAGCCATCAGTCGCTGGCTCTGGTGGAAAATCTTGGCTATAAGGCAGTTTTCTGGTCCTATGCCTACGACGATTATTCGCAGCAACAGCCGGAAGTGGAGCCTTCCTACCAGCGTGCTGTTCAGTATCTGCATCCGGGAGCCATTTTCCTGCTTCACGCAAGCTCATCCACCAATGGAGCCTTCCTTGGACGTTGGATCGACAGTGCGCGGGAAAAAGGGCATGATTTCGGTGTTTATCCGCTGGAACCCAATTGACAGCTGATGGCGGAGACGGTTCAAAGAGTACAGGAATCCGTTATAAATCCGTTATAAGAGAATTCCGTGTCAGTCAAAAAATGACTGTGTCTGAACTGAATGAAATAGAAAAGAAACAGGGGGATAATTCAATGAACAATTGTGCAAAAACAACGATTGCTGCCGGTAAGGCAGTTCTTGGAATCGAGCTTGGTTCCACCAGAATCAAGGCTGTTCTGATCAACGAAAAAAACGAGCCGATTGCGTCCGGAAGCCATGACTGGGAAAACCGCTATGAAAACGGAATCTGGACCTATAGTCTGGACGATATCTGGACCGGTCTGCAGGACTGCTATGCCGATCTGGCAAAAAATGTGTGGGAGCAGTATGAGGAGAAAATCACAACGCTGGCTGCCATCGGTTTCAGCGCCATGATGCACGGCTACATGGCATTTAACGGAAACAACGAGCTGCTTGTTCCGTTCCGTACCTGGAGAAATACCATCACCGGCGAAGCGTCAGAGAAGCTGACTGCGGTGTTCAATTACAACATTCCGCAGCGCTGGAGCATCGCTCATCTCTACCAGGCGATCCTCAACAAAGAGGATCATGTAAAAGATATCCGTCATCTGACCACGCTGGCCGGTTACATCCACTGGTCCATGACAGGCGAGAAGGTTCTTGGTGTGGGCGAAGCGTCCGGCATGTTCCCCATCGACATTGCCGCTGGCAGCTTCAATGAGACGATGATCCGTCAGTTTGACGAGCTGACTGCAGAATGCGGTTATCCGTGGAAGCTGGCAGAGATCATGCCGAAGGTTGCAAAAGCGGGCGAGAGCGCAGGCGTGCTGACTGAGGAAGGCGCAAAGCTTCTTGATGTGAGCGGAACTCTTCAGGCAGGAATTCCGCTGTGTCCGCCGGAGGGCGACGCAGGAACCGGAATGGCGGCTACCAACAGTGTGGCAGTGCGCACCGGAAATGTATCCGCGGGAACGTCTGTCTTTGCCATGGTTGTTCTGGAAAAGGAATTAAGCAGAGTTTATCCGGAGCTTGACCTGGTGACAACACCAAGCGGCGATCTGGTAGCAATGGTTCACTGCAACAACTGCACATCCGATCTGAATGCATGGGTGAATCTGTTTAAGGAGTTCTGCGAGAGCATGGGCATGGAGGTTGACATGAACCGCCTGTTCGGAACGCTCTACAACAAGGCGCTGGAAGGCGATGCGGACTGCGGCGGACTGCTGGCATATAACTACTTCTCCGGCGAGCATGTGACCGGATTTGAAGAGGGACGTCCGCTGTTTGTGCGTACACCGGAGAGCCGGTTTAATCTTGCAAACTTCATGCGCGTGCATCTGTTCACGTCTCTTGGCGCACTGAAGACAGGACTGGACATTCTGTTAAAGGAAGAGGGGGTGCAGGTTGACAGCATCCTCGGTCACGGCGGTCTGTTCAAGACGAAAGGTGTTGGTCAGAGCATCCTTGCAGCTGCCATGAACGCACCGGTATCTGTCATGGAAACGGCAGGCGAGGGCGGCGCATGGGGAATTGCTCTGCTTGCTTCTTACATGGTAAATCAGAAGGATGGTCAGTCTCTGGCAGACTTCCTGAACGAAGAGGTTTTTGCTGGACAGACCGGCAGCTGCATCGAACCAAAGGAAAGCGATGTTGCCGGATTTGACGCGTTTATTGCCCGTTACAAGAAGGGACTGGCAATCGAGCGTGCTGCAGTGGAATCCATCTGATGAAGAAAAGCGGGAGACGGCAGTTTCCCGCTTTTTAATCCGGGTGGTTTCTGTATTGCTTTTGAATCGTTTGTACACAGGAAGAGAATCCGGCTGGTCGGATTGGAAAGGATATTGACATGAAATTACGGAAACCGGATTATTTTGATCAGTTTCACTGCATCGGCTCTGCCTGCAGCGATACCTGCTGTGCCGGATGGGAGATCGAAGTAGACGAGGAAACAAGCGGCAGATACCAGAAGCTGCAGGGGGAGCTGGGAGAGCGGATTCGCCGCCATCTGACGGTGACAGAGGAAGAAAGCTATTTCGGACTGAAAAACGGGCGCTGTCCGTTTTTGAATCCCAACGGCCTGTGCGACATCATCATCGAAGCGGGAGAAGAGCAGATCTGCGACATCTGCCGGGAACATCCGCGGTTCTACAACTGGTACGGAACGGACACAGAGGTCGGCCTGGGCATGTGCTGTGAGGAGGCCCAGCGCCTGATGTTTGCAAGTGACAGCCCGGCCCGGTTTGTAGTGGAGGGAGCAGGAAGCAGCCCGGAGACGGACGGTGAAAGGGAAGCAGGAAGCAGCCCGGCGGCGGACGGTGAACGGGGAGCAGAAAATGCCCCGCAGACAGATGGTGCCTGGGACCTGGAAAACGGGGAGGAAGAACAGTTTGTTGCGCTCCTGGCGGGTGCCAGGGAGGTGCTGTTTGGACTGGCACAGAACCGGAAAAAGGCGTTCGCGGATCGGATTGAAGACTGCCTGGCTTTTGGAGACTGCCTGCAGGATGCCCTTGATCTGGATGATTCGGAAGCACTGGAACGGATCAGTAAGGGAGAATGGAAGCAGTTTTGCACTTCTGGCTCACTGGTTTTTGATGCCCCGGTTTCGGATGGAGAAGCGAAGGAACAGAGGGCTGAAGTTTTGGCAGACATCGACAGTCTTCTGACCTTTTATCTGGGACTGGAGGCACTGACCGGGCAGTGGCCGGACTGGCTGCGCGGAGTAAAGGAGCGGCTGGGAGAAATCCTGGATTCGGCAGAGCGGTTTTCGGATACTGTTTCGCAGACTTCCTGGGAGTATGAGCATCTTCTTGTCTATTTCCTGAACCGCTATTTTCTGGAAGTGGTCTATGACATGGATGCGGTATCGAAAATCCGTTTTGCAGTCTGCGCGCTGATCGTAATCCGTGTTCTGGAAATCGGAAACTGGCTGCAGACAGGAGTGCGGAGCGAAAAGGACCGCAATGATGTGATCCGCTGCTATTCCAAGGAAATTGAATACTGTCCGGAAAATGTGGCTTCACTTGTGGAAAACTGCTGGATCAGAGAAGAGATGCAGACAGAAGCGCTGAAAGAGATGGCAAAGTTCCTGCTGTAAGGTGGAAACGATTTGACACATGATATAAAATAAGTACAAAAAATGGAAAGAAACTACCATTGACGGCTGTGGAAGATTTGATTATACTAAGAAAAGTTGAATGAAAAATGCGGGAGGAAACGATGGCGAAAGAACGAGCGAATATCTATACAATTGCAAAAGAAGCCGGTGTTTCTCCGGCAACCGTGTCCCGTGTGATGACAAACAGCGCCCGAGTCAGCGCGGAGAAAAGAGAACGTGTCGAAGAGGTAATTCGAAAATATAAATACACGCCCAATGCGCTGGCACAGGGACTGAGCACGGCGAAGACCCATACCATCGGCCTGATGATCACGGACATCTCCAATCCCTTTTACGCGACTGTGGCCTCTGCCTGCGAGAGAGAGGCAAACCGGCTGGGGTACATGCTTCTTGTCCTTTGCTCCCTCAGCGATTATGAGCTGGAAAAACGGCAGCTGATGAAGCTTTATGAGCAGCATGTGGATGCCATCCTGATCGTCGGAGGAAAAGTCGATCATGAATCGGCGGACGAAGAATATGTGGAAATGCTCAACCAGATGGCGGCTGTGACACCGATCATCGCAACCGGACGGCCAACCGGTGCGGAAACCCTGCAGGTAAGTCTGGATGAGGGAGACTGCATGGATCAGGCAATGGAATATCTGATCGGCCTTGGACACCGGAAAATCTCGCTGATCGGCGGCTTCAAATTCACCAAGTCCACCTTTGAAAAGCGGGTTCGTTACCGCGCCGCGCTCCGGCGTCATGAGATTCCTTACCGGGAGGACTATGTCTTTGAAACGGACTATACCAATGAAAGCGGCTATGAATGCATGAAACGTCTGCTTGAGCGGGAGGAAGACATGCCGACAGCAGTCATTGCAATCAATGATTTTACTGCGTCCGGAATCATTCAGATGGCAAGTGAAAAAGGACTTAGTGTGCCGGAAGATCTGTCGGTGATCTCCTTCGACGATACATATCTGGCTGAGGTGGTAACACCGAGACTGACTTCCGTTGGCTGCGACTATGCCGAGTTTGCCAGGATGCTCATGGAGACCGCTGTCAGAGCAGGTGACGGAGAAGAAATGGAACCGGTTCAGATTGTGCCGGTGCGGATGACGGTGAGAAATTCCTGCAGACCGCTGGCGCAGGAGGAATCACGTACAGAGGATTTCGAAGAATAATTGTTAAGCATCCGGGCATTGAAAGCCAACGGCTCACCCATGCCGATCTTTGAGACGGATGAGGAACGGACATATTTTCTGACTACATTTCTGATTCATCCTGATTTTTTAATTTCAGATGAAGGAAGAAATGAAGGAGAAGAACGTGATCCAAAGAGAAGGCTCCACCAAAAAAGGAAAATGGATCATTCTTTAAATTTTAATCAAAACAAACCGGGACTGCCCCCACAAAGGGGATAGCCCCGGTTTGTGTATTTTGTCGCGAATCAATTCATTCAGCACAATTTCCACTGCTGCATTGCGGATATTATTTTTCGATCAGAAAGAGAGAAATGAAAGGGGTTTCAAAAACGAAACGATTCGATTACAAAAAGAAGGGGAGAAAATGGGAGAAAATTGTGCAAGAAATACAAGAGGAGGGGAGGTGGTGCGATAGAAATGACAAAAGAGCAAAGATTAAGTCAGGAAAGTATTGACAAAAATGACCAAGCCCTCTATAATGTTAAAAAGAAAGGGGTTTCATGCATGCAGAAAGAAATCCCGGTGTGAAAGGCTTTCATGAAATCGGTCGGTTGACTGCGAAAATATATAGACCGAATTTTTTTTGCAGGGAAATGAAAGCGGTTTCATAAATAGTTTCAGCCGGAAGTCGGATTGTTGGATGGACGGCATGAAATCAGGAAAGGGGAGTAGAAATGAGAAAAGGATGGTTAGCCGCTTCGTGCGCTCTGATCGGAATGGCATTGTCTGCCGGATCCGTAACGGCACAGGAGGCGGAAAACTGGTTTACTGAGTCAGAGCTGGTAGCGCACGAGTATCTGCTGTACCAGGTGAACTGCGGAGCTGGAGAAGAACTTCCGGCAGATTTGGGAGAGCTTGGTTTGATGCAGTCGGCATGGGATCAGGAGCTTGCGGCGGATGCGGTGACCGGATACCGGTGGGGATACGAGGCACGAATGGACATCAAAGCAGTGGCGGATGATCTGGGTGAGGGGTTGACTGCCTGGAAATGGGAGATTGACGATACCGTTGAATATAACGCCGAAGAGACCGGCTTCTATTACCACTTCGAGCTTCCCGAGGGCGGCTATGAAGTGACCTGCGGTTTCTATAATCCGTTTAACGTAAAGAAAATCGACATTTTCTCCGAAGACATCCAGGTGGTAAGTGCGGAGAAAATCCTGAAATATAAACAGAAGGAGTTTACCTTCGAACAGACGGTGACAGACGGAACGCTGGATCTGAAAATCTGCAACACAAACCGCAATAAGGATGCGATGCAGAATCCGATCCTCAGCTACATCATCGTCAAAGCACAGCCGGACTATGATCAGGAACTGGTGGAATGTCTTCTGGAACAGACAGAACCGGGAGCAGATGCCGCAGACATCTACACCACAGCCAGCCTGACGGTGCTGACACAGGCGAGAGAGGATGCAGCGGCAGCAATCGTCCTGGCGCTCCAGAAATCGGAGGCAGAGGCGAAGGAATTATATAAAAATGCATATCAGACATTACAGGAGGCTTACAACGCAATGGAAGAGAGAAATGTTTACAGCAGCTTTAAACCGGGAACAGTCTGGACTGATACCGAGAATCGTCTGATCCAGGCCCATGGAGGCCATGTTCAGAAACTGACTGTTCCGGATAAGGAGACAGGAGAGCCGGTGGAAAAATGGTGGTGGGTCGGAGAAGACAAGACCCTTGGCTACCGCGGCGGAATCTGCGCCTACAGCTCGGATGACCTGTACAACTGGGAATTTGAAGGGGTTGTCATGAGAAATGTAAACAGCAGAGAACAGCTGAAGACGGAAGAATACTTCACCGGGCTCTATGGAGATTACTCCAAAGAACAGCTGGATAACGTTTACATGTGCATCAACGACACCACATCTGTGATCGAGCGTCCGAAGATGATCTACAACGAGAAGACCGGAATGTATGTAATCTGGTTCCATGCAGACGGACCGACTGAAGGAAACAATTCCAACTATGCGGCGGCTTCTGCCGGTGTGGCAGTCAGCGAATCCCCGTACGGACCGTTCCGATTCATCGACCGCTATCGTCTCAACACCTGCCCGGAGGATCAGGAAGACATGTATCCCCAGTCGAAGGGAATGGCAAGAGACATGAATCTGTTTGTAGACGATGATGGAACTGCCTACATCATCTACTCCAGCGAAGAAAACCTGACCCTCTACATTTCCAAACTGAATGAGGAATACACATACCTGGCAACCGATCCGGCAGAGGCTGTCTACGGAGAAGACTACATCCGTCTCTTCCCGGGTGCGCAGAGAGAAGCGCCGGCACTTCTGAAGAAGGACGGAACCTACTACCTGATCACCAGCGGCTGTACCGGATGGTCACCGAATCCGTCCCGCTACTACATGGCAGAGGAACTGCTTGGCGAGTGGAAGGAAATGGGAGATCCCTTTACGAACGATACCGATGGAACCTCCTGTCGTTCCCAGAGCACATGCCTGTTCCTGGCAGACGAAGAAACGGAAACCTACATCTACATGGGTGACCGCTGGAATGCGGATGATCTGACCAATTCCAGATACATCTGGCTTCCGCTTGATTTTGCGGAGGATGGAACCATGAGCATTACCTATGTGGACGAGTGGAAGCTTCCGTAACAGAGAAACGAGGGAAATCCGGGCGAACGTGCAGCGGCAGATTCGCCTGGACCGGATCGATCCGGCAGGACAAACAAAACCGGATCCTATAGACATGGGGGAACCATAATGAAACGAAGATGTATCAGAAAAATGACCGGCGGCCTTCTGCTTGCGGCAGCAGTTTCCATGGCAGTGTCATCCGTCGGCCTGGCAGAGGAAGAGACCTTTGATCCGTTGTCAATTATTCATGACACAGTAGACTACGAAACCTATCTGGAGCAATATGGCGATGCGGTCCATCCAGATGAGGAAATCGTTGTGGAAGGCGGCAGCTTTGTCCAGGCGGATGAGGGATTTGAGATCCTGGAGGATTACATGGATCTTGGCCATGATGCTGTCCTGACCCTGGAAGAGGGAAGCGTAACCTATGAGGTGGACGTGGAAGAAGCCGGTCTCTACAACATCGAGCTGATGTACTATCCGACCGATGGAAAAAACAATTCCATCGAGCGTGAGTTCTATATTAATGGAGAAATCCCGTTTTCGGCTGCTCAGTATCTGAAATTTTCCAGACGCTGGGAAGATGCCGAGGAAATCGCACAGGATGCGCGGGAGAATGATGTAAGACCGAAACAGCAGGAGGCACCTGTCTGGATGGAGTCCTGGTTCGAGGACAGCGACGGCTACTATACCACTGCCTTCTCCTTCTATTTTGAAGAGGGAACAAACACGATCACGCTGAATTCCACCAAGGAGCCGATGGTCATCGGAACCATCACGCTGAAGCAGGAAGAAGCGCAGATGACCTATGAGGAGTATCTTGCTTACCATCAGTCTCAGGGTCATGAGCCGGCAGAGCTTGCCGATGGTTCCATCAAATACCAGGGCGAAGACGCTGCCTATAAGTCGGATTCCACGCTGTATCCGATTTCAGACCGCACCTCTCCGCTGACGGAGCCGTACCATGCGTCAAAGACAAGACTGAATGTCATTGGCGGTTCCAACTGGAAGCTGGTTGGTCAGTGGCTTACCTGGGAAATCGAAGTTCCGCAGGATGGCATGTATGAGCTGGCATTTAAGTACCGCCAGAATATCAATGCCGGTGTCACAGTTGTCCGTGAACTGCAGATTGACGGTGATGTGCCGTTTGAGGAAGCCGGCGATCTGAAATTCTACTATGAAAATGACTGGCAGATCGCAACGCTGGGAGATGAGGAACAGTCCTACCAGTTCTATCTGGAGGAAGGAGCCCACACGCTGACCATGAAGGTCACTCTTGGTGATGAAATGGCAGAAATTCTGCGTCTGACCGATTCCTGTATTACCGAGCTGAACCGTGCGTACCGTCAGCTTCTGATGGTGATCGGAAGCTCACCGGATACCTACCGTGATTATCAGCTGGACATCAAAACGCCTCAGTCTCTTACAATCCTGGCAGAGCAGTATGAGCAGATGAAGCTGATCCAGGAAAAAGTGGACGCCTATTCCAGAGGTTCCAAGGGAAGTCAGTCTGCAGTAATTGACAACCTGATCAATCAGCTGGAAACCATGACAGAAAAGCACAAATCCATTGCAAAACAATGGTCTGCGTTTAAGGATAACATTATTTCACTCAGCTCCTGGCGTCAGAGCATGACGGAACAGCCTCTTGAGATCGACTATTTCCTGATCGGAGAGCCGGATCAGAAGCTGCCGGATGCAACTGCAGGCTTCATGGATACCGTGCTCCATGAGGTAAAGCAGTTCGGTGCAAGCTTTGTGGAAGACTATGACAGCATCGGTGATGTCTACGAAGGCGAAGCACTGGAAGTCTGGCTTCTGGCAGATGCCTCCACCGTAAACTCCCAGTCCGGATCGGGCCGCGATCAGGCGACGGTGCTGAAGGATCTGGTTGATAACTATTTCATTCCGGAGACAGAAATCCCGGTTAATGTCAAGCTGGTAAACAAGGATGTTCTGCTGTCGGCTACCCTGGCGGGAGAAGGTCCGGATGTGGCACTGAATGTGGCCGGAAAAGAGCCGGTTAACTACGCGCTTCGAAATGCCGTTGCGGATCTGACCCAGTTTGAGGACTATGAGGAAGTGACAACCTGGTTCCATGACGAGGCAATGGTTCAGTTCACACTCGGAGACGGCGTCTATGCACTTCCGCAGACCATGTCCTTCCATGTGATGTTCTACCGTGCGGATATCCTGAAGGATCTGGGACTGACTGTTCCGACAACCTGGGATGAGTTCTATGAGTGTCTTGCCGTGATCCAGAAGAGCAACATGAACGTTGGTATCTTCCCGGATTACACGACTTACGCCATGTTCCTGTATCAGCACGGCGGTACTTATTATAATGAAGAAGGTACGGCAAGCGGACTGGATACGGAAAATGCCATCGCGGCATTTAAGCAGTGGTCAGGAAACTATGTGAACTACCGGATGCCGGTAAGCTTCGATTTCGCAAACCGGTTCCGTTCCGGTGAGATGCCGCTTGCAATCGGCGACTACACCAACTACAACTATCTGTCCGTATTTGCGCCGGATATCAGAGGCCAGTGGGGCTTCACAGTAGTTCCGGGCTATGTGGATGAAAACGGCGAGATTGATCATTCCGTGTCCGCATGGGAGACTGCAAGCATCATCATGGCAACCAGCGACAGGAAGGAAGAGGGATGGGAATTCCTGAAGTGGTGGATGAGTGCGGAAACTCAGACAAACTATGGAAATGAGATCGAGAATGTACTGGGCGTTTCCGGCCGTGTGGCAACCGCAAACATCGAGGCACTTTCCAACCTGCCCTGGTCCAATACCGACTATAAGCAGCTGATCGCTCAGATGGAATGGGTAAAAGCGATCCCGGAGATTCCGGGCGGCTATTTCACGGAGCGCCATATCACGAATGCATTCTACACCGTTTACAATAATAATGAAGACGCAAGAGAAACTCTGCAGGACTATGTAAAGACGATCAACAATGAGATCGAAAACAAGCGCATTGAGTTTGGTCTTGCTGTCAGTGAGGGGGAGAGCGAAGGTGAATAAGAACGTATCTGCAGAACAGAGTCCGGCAGAACAGACAAAGCAGGAAGCGTTTCTTCCTCTGCTTGGACGCTATATCAAATTGAAACTTCGCCTGCTTGGCAAAGAAATGTGGAGATGCCGGATTTCCTATCTGTTCATTGCTCCATTCTGCATTCTGTTTACCCTGTTTTATCTGGTTCCTGTGTGCACGTCAGTCGGTCTGAGCTTTACCTACTTTAATGTGCTGGAAGAACCGCGGTTTGTGGGCTGGCAGAACTACATCAACCTGTTCTTTGCCGATGAGGTGTTCCTCATCGCAGTAAAGAACACCTTCCTGTTCGCGGTGATCACCGGTCCGGTCGGCTATTTCCTGGCTCTGTTCATCGCATGGATGATCAATGACATCAAAAATCCGAAGATCCGCGCGGTGATGACCCTGATCTTCTATGCGCCGACCATTTCCGGTCAGGCGTACATCGTCTGGAAATACATCTTCTCCAGCGACATCTATGGTCTTGCAAACGGATGGCTGATGAAGCTTGGTGTGATCTATGAAGCAAAGCTCTGGTTCCAGGATACCACCTACATCATGCCGATCCTGATCATCGTTGTCCTCTGGATGAGCATGGGTACCGGATTCCTGTCTTTCATTGCCGGTCTTCAGAATGTGGACCGTTCCCTTTACGAAGCGGGATACATGGACGGAGTCAAGAACCGTTTCCAGGAACTGTGGTACATCACACTGCCGTCCATGAAAGAACAGCTGATGTTCGGTGCGGTAATGACCATCACCTCGTCCTTCTCCATCCATGATCAGCTGGCAGCGCTGGCCGGTTTCCCCAGTGTCAGCTATGCGGCGCACACGGTTGTGTCCCATCTGATTGACTACGGTACAATCCGTTTTGAGATGGGCTATGCTTCCGCCATCGCAACGCTGCTGTTCATTGTCATGGTACTCTGCAACAAGCTGATCCAGAGCGTGCTCAGAAAGGTAGGTCGCTGATATGGCAATCATTAAGCATAAAAAACGAGTGAAGCCAAATCACTCCAAAGCAGGCGATTTTGTCAGCATTACCATTCTGGTAGTCATGGGTCTTTTCATGGCGCTTCCGCTGGTGCTGGCGATCAGCAACTCATTAAAACCGCTGGAAGAACTCTACATCTTCCCGCCCCGTTTTCTGGTATCCAACCCGACCCTGGACAACTTCCACGACGTCTTTGTCCTGATGAGCCAGTCCTGGGTTCCGTTTTCCAGATACATCTTTAACACCGTATTTATTACCCTGACCGGTACCATCGGTCATCTGCTGGTGGCGAGCCTCTGTGCATATGCCCTGGCAAAGCATAGATTCCCGGGAAGAAACCTGATTTTCTGGATCATCGTAACAGCCCTGATGTTCTCAACGCAGGTAACGGCGATCCCCAACTATCTGATCATGTCCAAGATCGGCTGGCTGGACAGCTATCTGGCGCTGATCATTCCGGCAATCGCAAAGCCGCTTGGTCTGTTCCTGATGAAGCAGTTCATGGAGCAGATCCCGGATTCTCTGCTGGAGGCAGCAAGAATCGACGGCGCAAAGGAAACGACCGTGTTCCTTCGGATCGCGATGCCGCAGGTAAAACCGGCATGGCTGACACTGATCATTTTCTGCTTCCAGGATCTCTGGAATCTGCAGGGCTCCAACTACATTTACAGTGAGGAGCTGAAGACACTGCCTTATGCGCTGTCCCAGATCTCTGCTGCAGGTATTTCCAGAGCCGGTGCTACGGCAGCGGTTGCAGTTATCATGATGATCGTGCCGATTACGATCTTCATCATCAGCCAGAGCAACATCATCGAAACAATGGCATCATCCGGTATTAAGGAGTAAAGGGGGAAAAGCATGGCGGGAAAACGAGTAATGAAAACAATCCGGGCAGCAGCCTGTGCCGTTGCGGCTTTCACCCTGACGGCGGCAGCGATGAGTCCGTGCATGGTATATGCAGATGTACCCTATGATACATACAGCTACAACTACTGGGGCGATGATGTGCTCCAGCCTCATGCCTACCTCTACACGGAAACGCTGACTTCGGCATCCTTCGGAACAGCTCTTACCTATCCGGAAGATCTTTTCATCCATGAGGATCTGCTCTATGTGGCAGATACCGGAAATTCAAGAATTCTGAAAATGGACAGCGAAGGAACCATCTCTATGGAGATCACCTTTGCCAGAGACGAGTCCGATCTGCTGAATGGACCAAAAGGCGTTTATGTAACGGAAGAGGGACACATCTACGTTGCGGACAGCGGCAATGAGCGAATTGTGGAATTCGATGAAGACGGCGAATTTCTCCGGGAGATCAAAAGACCGGAAACGGATCTGATCACGGAAAGCCAGAAATTCGTTCCGACGAAGGTGGTTGTTGACAATGCCGGACGAATCTACGCGATCTGCTACGGCATTAACATGGGTCTGGTGGAGTTCGACCGTCACGGGGAATTCCAGGGATTCATGGGAGCGACTGAAGTAAGTGTCAGCCCGTTCGAGTACATGTGGAAGAACTATTTCTCCACGGAAGCACAGCAGGAGCGTATGGAAACCATCGTTCCGACGGAATACAGCAACATCTTTGTGGATCAGGAAAACTTCATCTACGCAACCATCAACAATCTGGCCAGTGAAGACTATGCCAGCGGCGCGGACACGATCCGCAGACTGAATCCAACCGGAACCGACGTCCTCAGACGTCTCGGAAACTATCCGATCAACGGCGATCTCTACAGTGCTGACGAGGATGCCAAGTGGTCTTCCTTCTGTGATGTGGCATCGACGGAATATGGCTGCTACTTCATCCTGGACTCAGCAGGCGGCAAAATTTTTGCCTACGATTATGACGGAAACTCCCTGTTCATCTTCGGACAGAACGGAAGCAGGGAAGGAAACACACAGAAGCCGGTTTCGCTTGGCTTAAGCGGTGATGAATCACAGATCTATGTGCTGGATAATCTGCAGGGCTCGATTCTGAAATTTGAGATTACTGCCTACGGACAGCATGTGCTGGATGCGCTGGCACTCAACAACATCGGTGATTCCGAAGGCTCCTATGCAGAGTGGCAGGAGGTTCTGAAGCAGAATGCCAACAACGAACTTGCCTATGTGGGTATCGGAAAGATTGCCCTTGCAGAAGGCGAGTATAAAGAAGCAATGAACTGCTTCGAGCTGGGAAACAGCAAGAAGTACTATAACAAAGCCTTTTATTATTACCGGAAAGAACTGATGGAAAGCGGTTTCGGCAAGCTCATGGCAGCTGTCGGCGGCGTAGTCCTTCTGGTTCTGGTAATCCGGTGGGCGAAGAAATTAAAGAGATGGGCAGGTGAAGTGAGATGTACTATGTCAAGACATTAACGTATGTGTTTCATGTGATTTTTCATCCCTTTGACGGCTTCTGGGATCTGAAAAAGGAGAAGCGGGGAAGTCTGGCAGCAGCGTTCACCTTTGTTTTTCTCACGATCGCAACTCTGACCATCGAAAAGCAGAATACGGGATTCCTGTTTAATCCAAACCGTCTGCAGGATTTGAACGTTGTGGTAGACATTGTAACCGTACTTTTGCTCTACGTCCTCTGGGTCGTTGCAAACTGGTGCCTCACCTCCCTGATGGACGGCGAGGGAACCATGAAGGACATTGCCATGGCAACCGGCTATGCAATCTTCCCTGTTATTCTCATCCGTCTGCCAATGGTGCTGATGAGTCATGCCATTACGATGGATGAGGGAAGCTTCTACCATGTGTTTATGGCGGTTTCCTATATCTGGGCCGGTTTCCTGCTGTTCTGTTCCACAATGATCACCCATCAGTACAGCATCGGAAAAACCCTGGTTACGATTGTTCTGACCATCGTCGGAATGGCGATCATCATGTTCATCGGACTCCTGTTTTTCTCGGTAATCCAGCAGATGCTCGGCTTTGGAACAACGATTTACACGGAGCTTCGGTTCCGCTAGAGGGAGGATGGCAATGAAAAAGCAAAACGGAAAAACATGCTTCGCCCTGTTTGCGGCTCTGCTGTTGTCCCTTGGCAATTCGGGAATCACAGAGGCGGCGAAAAACAGCGACGGACCGAAAGGAATGGATCTGGCAGCTGCCAACGAACACCTGGAGCTCTATGTGGATGAGGACGAAGCCACCATTGCTGTGAAGGATCTGGTAAGCGGTGAGATCTGGTATTCCGCACCGGAAAACGGAGATGACGCGGAGGGGGCCACTTCTTACTACAAAAACCTGATGAAGGCTCAGGTCACGGTTCAGTATTACAACGAGAGCGTGCAGAGCAGCAAGATGGACAGTTACAATGACTGTGTGGAAAATGAACAGTTTGTCATTGATTATACCGATGACGGAATGGTGATCACGTTTACGCTGGGCGATGCGGGAACATCCCTGATTCTCCCTTCCGTAATCAGTGAAGAACGCATGCTTCTGTTCTCGGAAAAGATGACAGAGAAGCAGCTGAAAAAGATCAACAGAAACTATACGCTTCTTTCTCTTGCTGACATGAGCGAAGAGGAGAAGACAGAAAACCTTGCGCTGTATCCGGGACTGGAAACACATAATATCTATGTTCTGAGAGGAAACGTCAAGGATTACATGAAGGAAGAGCTGATGGAGTACTTCCAGGAAGCCGGATATACCAAGGAAGACTATGAACTGGATCAGGCAGAGCTGGGAGAAACGGAAGAGGTTTCCACACCGTGGTTCACCATTCCGGTGGAATACCGTCTGGAGGAGGACTCCCTGGTGGTGTCCGTGGATCCGGCAGCGGTTACCTACAATACAGAAGGCTACTACCTGACGACAATCGGCCTGCTGCCGTATTTTGGCGCAGGAAGCAGCGAGGAAGACGGATACATTTTTGTACCGGACGGAAGCGGCGCGCTGATTAACCTGAACAATGGAAAAACAAGTGTATCTTCCTATGAAACACTGGTCTATGGACAGGACAAGACAATGCTGATTCTGTCGGAGAAAAAATCCGAGATTGATGAAAACCTGACCGTGAAGCTGCCGGTATTCGGTCTGAAGGCCGATGAGAAGGCATGGTTCGCGGTGATTGAGAACGGAGATGCCCAGGCGGCGATCGCGGCGGATATCTCCGGAAAGACAACACCATATAACCATGTATACACAAAGTTCACCTATCTGGAGAGCGGCGGCATTTCCCTGGGAGACATGGTTGGATCCAACAGCATGCAGCTGTACTCCAAACCGGAGTTTTCAGAGGATTACACCCTGCGTTTCTTCTTTGAGACAGGAGATGAGGCAGATTACTCCTGGATGGCGTCCACCTACCGCACCTATCTGGAAGAAAACGGTGTCCTGACCCGTCTGGAAGAGGCTGCTTCCATTCCGTTCTATGCGGAGTACATCGGCGCAATCGACAAGTATGAGACGCTTCTTGGAATCCGCTACCGGGATGCAAAAGAGGTAACAACCTTTGCGCAGGCACAGGAAATCACCGATCAGCTGAAGGAAAGCGGTGTGGAAGATATCACCGTGATTTACAGCGGCTGGGCCAACGGCGGTCTGGAGGGAACGGCGGCAACAAAGCTTTCCGCGGTAAGCGGCCTGAAAGAGGGCGGAACAACGCTGAAGGAATTCCTGGAGGGAATGGCTGCGGATCAGATTCCTGTCTACATGACGGTGGATTACCAGAATGTGTACAAGGACAAGATGTTTGACGGCTATTCTGCCATGAGCTATGCGCCGCGCTACTTTGACCGTACCGTAGTGAAGGCTGCCACCTGGCTGGTAGCAAACGGCATGGTTGACGAGCGGGATATCAATCTGATCAGCCCGTTCTATGTGGAAAAGATCGCGGAGAATTCACTGAAGGATCTGAATTCCTGCGGCATTACAGGTGTGAATGTGACCGGCCTTGCCAGCACCATCTACACCGATATGCTGGATGAGCAGTACATGGACGCGCAGGATGCGAAAAACGCTAACAGCAATGTGATGGCGAAGCTGGATGAATCGCTGGAGAACGGCATCATCGGCGACAACGCCAATGCCTATGCGCTGCCGTATCTGAGCGACATCATCAATACACCGATGAGTTCCAACAACTATTACATCATTGACCAGGAAATTCCGTTCTATCAGATGGTCATCCATGGTTCTGTCAACTATGCAGGCGATGCCATGAATCTGTCGGATGACTACCGGACTTCTGTCCTGAAATGTCTGGAAAGCGGAGCCGGTCTCTATTTCAAATGGATCTATGAAGACAATTCCATCCTGAAGGAAACGGATTTTGACCATCTCTATTCGGTCTGCTATGAAGCATGGATCGACCAGGCGGCTCAGTCCTGGAAGGAAGTCAATGAAGTACTCGGCAGTCTCCAGGGGCAGATCATCAGAAAGCATGAGATCATGCAGGAGAATGTGGTTCGTGTGACCTATGAGGACGGAACAGAAATCTGGATCAATTACGGAAGCGAAGACGTAACACTGAAAGGTGTGACAGTGAACGCAAAGGATTACGCGGTAGAGAAAGGAGGAAAATAAATGAAATCAGCTTTATTCCGGAAGCAGCAGGGAAAATGGAAGCTTTCACTTGCCGGCAAAGACGCACTGGCAGGATATCTGTTCATCTTACCGTTTCTGATTGGATTTTTTGTTATTTTCCTTCCGATGATCGCAAAATCCATTCAGTTCAGCTTCAGCAACATGACAGTTACCTCCGATGGATATGTTCTGGAAACAGCGAAGAACAACGGATTCGAACACTACATCCGTGCGCTGACCATCGATCCGGACTTTAATCTGGATCTTCTGACCGCCATCGGAAACATCGCGGCACAGGTACCGCTGATCATCATCTTCAGCTTCTTTGCCGCAACGCTGATCAATCAGAAATTCATCGGACGTACCTTTGCAAGAAGTGTTTTCTTCTTCCCGGTAATCCTGACCAGCGGTGTCGTTCTCGGACTGGAGTCCTCCGACCTTCTGGTATCCGCAATGGGTGAAACCGCTGCGGAGGGAGAGGGCGTTGCATCTTTTCTGGACATGGTTCGTCTTCTTCGTGAGTACACCAGTCTTCCCGGATCGGTGATCACCTTCCTGTCCAACGCAGTCAACGGTCTTTATGACATCATTGTCGCGTCCGGCGTTCAGATCCTGATTTTCCTTGCAGGTCTGCAGTCCATCTCCCCGTCTCTCTACGAGGCGTCCAGCATGGAAGGAGCGACCGGCTGGGAAAGCTTCTGGAAGATCACCTTCCCGATGATCAGCCCTCTGATCCTGGTAAACTGCATCTACACAATCGTTGACTCGTTTACCAACGAGAACAACGAGATGATGAATGCGATCCGGACAAAGATCTTTTCCGAGGTACAATATGGCTACGGTTCCGCAATGGCCTGGATTTACTTCGTCTGCATTGCGCTGATCCTTCTGGTTGTCGGCGGACTGATCTCCAGAAAAATATTCTATTATGATGAGAGGTGATCCGATGAAAGAAGTACATAATTCGTATCAAAAAACGGCACGAAGACGGACAGACCGGGTCACTACGGCAAAAGTCGGACGTTTTCTGTGGAAGATCATCCGTGCAGTGATCGTCCTTGGCATCTGTTTTGTCATCCTGCAGCCGGTGTTCCTGAAAATCGCGGTTTCCTTCATGGCAGAGTCGGATCTCTATGATTCCAGCGTCAAATACATTCCAAAGCATTTTACACTGGACAACTACCGGCTGGCGATTCAGGGACTGGACTACTGGAATACACTGCTTCGCACCGGACTTCTGGCAGCAGCAGTCGTTCTGCTTCAGCTGGGCTCCTGCCTGCTGACAGCCTACGGCTTTGCCCGCTTCAATTTCCCGGGAAAGAAGCTTCTCTTTGGCGGCGTGATCCTGATGCTGATTGTTCCGCCGCAGATCATCATGCTTCCTCTGTTCATGAAGTTCCGCTATTTCGATGTGTTCGGAATCGTGGTGGCGATGACAGGAAGCAGCATCAACCTGATCGATACATACTGGCCGTTCCTGATCCAGGCGGCAACCTGTACCGGTTTCAAAAACGGCCTGTACATCTACATGCTGAGACAGTTCTTCAAGGGAATGCCCAAGGAGCTGGAAGAGGCAGCGTTTGTAGATGGATGCGGAAAACTCCGTACCTTTGTTCAGATCATGCTTCCCAGTGCGATCCCGATGATGGTAACTGTTTTCCTGTTTGGCTTTGTATGGCAGTGGACCGATAACTTCTATTCGTCCCTGTATCTGGTAAAGACAAAGGTGCTTGCTACCTCCCTGAACAATCTGTCCGCTGCCGTTTACAGCAGCTATGAGGGATTTGGCGGTTCCATGAACTTTATCAGCCCCGGATTCGTATCCATGATGAACAACACAGGTACGATCCTTGTCATTCTGCCGCTGATCCTTCTCTACATTGTCTGCCAGAAGCACTTTGTAGAAGGAATTGAACGAAGCGGTATCGTAGGTTAAGATCGCTGACTGTCCGGGAGTATGGGACAGTTTAGAGATACATGCAGGCAAAGGCCTGACAAATGGGGGGAAAACCTCAAAAAAGAAAAGGAGTATTCATTATGAAGAAAACATCAAGACTTGCAGCGCTGACACTGACTTCCGCAATGCTGTTAACAACTGTAAACGGTTTTGCAGCAGAGACCGAAGAGCCGGAGTATGACTTTGGCGGAAGAGTAGTTCGCATCGGTTCCTACTACGACATGACTCCGGATCCAGAGGCAAGTGCTCTGGAGGCTGCTCTGGCTGAGAGAATCGCTTATGTTGAGGAAAACTACAACTGCGATATCCAGTTCCTGGAGATCACCGGCGATTATGTTGACCAGTATGTAACAAGCGTTCTGGCAGGCGACCCGATCTGTGAGATCGGCTATGTAATCACCAACACCCTGCTTCCGTCCCTGATCGAGGGCGGCATCGCTTACCCGGTAAGTGATCTGGATGTCATTGACTTTGAGGATTACAAGTGGCGTTCCGACGTTGTTGATGCCGGATACTACAAGGGCAAGAACTACGGCTTCCTGTTAAAGGATCCGGAGATCCGTTACGGTATCTTCTGGAACAAGACTCTGTTTGAGGAGTACGGTCTGCCGGATCTGTATGAGCTGGTTGAAGAGGGTGAGTGGACCTGGGATAAGTTCAAGGAAATCGCAATCGCAGGCGCACAGGATCTGGACAACGACGGAACAACCGACATCCACGGTCTGGCTGCAAAAGAGAACCTTCCGTGGTGCTACATCTACTCCAACGGCGCAGACATCTGCGAGAAGACTGAGAGCGGTATCGAAATCGATCTGAGCGGCGACGCTGTAACAGAGGCTCTGACCGCACTGCAGGATTTCACCACTTCCGTAACCTACCGCAACGCAATTGACTGGTCTACTGAGGGCTGGGACATCATGATCACTGATTTCCGTGATGGTAAGGAAATGATGCTTCTGGAAGAGTTCTGGATTTCCTACGCATACCTTGGCGACATGAGCGATGACTGGGGCTGGGTTCCGTTCCCGATGGGCGATTCCGCAGAGACATGGTCCAGCTATGGTAAGGAGCACGGCGCAAGATTCATGCTCAACGGCATTGAGAATCCGGAAGAAGTTGCTCTGATCTATGATCTGATCACTGATCTGGCTGATACTGAGGAAGACTGGGATGACCTGGTTGAGGATAAGCTGGAGAACTGGGCAAACGATGGTGAGACTGTTGACTATGTATCCGAGATCTACAATGAGAACCTTGGAATCATCAACAGCGTAAACGGCTTTGGCGATCTGTATAGCGCAGTAAACAGCATGTTCAACGAAGTAATTGCCGGAAGCATGACTCCTCAGACTGCAATTGAGACCTATCAGTCTCAGATTGATGCTGCAATCGCTGATCTTGAGAACCACGACTACAATGCAGACATGCAGGAATATCTGGTAGAAGAGACCGAGGAAGCTGCAGAATAAGTTTGATTGATGCGGCTGACACTGCCGCAGAATAATCAGTAAGCGATGGAAGGGCGGTGTATCCTGCTGAAGGATCGCTGCCCTTCCTGCATCTGCAAAGGAAGGCTGAAAATCATGACACATACTTTTGAGATAAAAGATCAGTTCTATCTGGACAAAGAGCCATTCAAAATCATTTCCGGCGGAATCCACTATTTCCGCGTGGTGCCGGAATACTGGAGGGATCGTCTGGAAAAGCTGAAGGCAATGGGATGCAATACCGTCGAGACCTATGTTCCGTGGAACATGCATGAGCCGAAAAAGGGACAGTTCTGTTTCGAAGGAATGATGGACATCCGGCGTTTTATCGAGACGGCACAGGAACTGGGACTCTGGGTGATTGTTCGTCCGTCTCCTTACATCTGTGCTGAGTGGGAATTCGGCGGACTGCCGGCCTGGCTGCTGGCTGAGGACGGCATGCGTCTGCGCGGCTGCTATGAGCCGTTCTTAACACACATCCGCGAATACTATCAGGTTCTGTTTGAAATTCTGAAGCCTCTTCAGGTCAACTATGGAGGCCCGGTGATCCTGATGCAGGTGGAGAACGAATATGGATATTACGGCGATGATACCGAATATCTGGAGACCATGAAGCAGATTATGATCGATTACGGCACGGTGGTGCCTCTTGTCACATCGGACGGACCGATGGATGAGTCACTCAGCTGCGGCCGTCTGCCCGGCGTTCTTCCCACCGGAAACTTTGGTTCCCGTACCGAAGAGCGATTTGAAGTCCTGAAGAAATACACGGACGGCGGACCTCTGATGTGCACGGAGTTCTGGGTCGGCTGGTTTGACCACTGGGGAAACGGCGGTCACATGCGCGGCAATCTGGAGGAGAGCACAAAAGATCTGGACAAGATGCTGGAGCTTGGCCATGTGAACATCTACATGTTCGAAGGCGGAACCAATTTCGGTTTCATGAACGGCTCCAATTACTATGATGAGCTGACACCGGACGTGACCTCCTATGACTATGACGGTGTGCTGACTGAGGCCGGTGACTTTACGGAAAAGTACCGCCGCTATCAGGAAGTGATCCGCAAACATGCGCACGTTCCGGAGGTGGAATTCACCACACCGATTCAGAAAAAGGCCTACGGACAGCTGACGGCTGACGCAAAGGTGGGTCTTTTTGAGGCGCTGGAAGACATTGCAGAGCCGGTATCGGAAAAATTCCTCCAGTCCATGGAGAAGTTGGGACAGAGCTACGGATACATTCTCTACTCCACAAAGCTGGAACGGGAGCAGAACATCGAGCGGATCCGTCTCTGGGATGCCAATGACCGTGCCAATCTGTTTGTTGACCGCAAACCGCTTGTAACTCTCTATGACAGGGAGCTTCTGACGGAAGCGCAGGTAAAGGCAGAGTTTGAGCCGGGCGCGCCGCTGGACATTCTGGTGGAGAACATGGGCCGTGTCAACTTCGGACCGCGGATGGAGCATCAGCGCAAGGGCATTGACGGTCATGTGCAGATCAACGGTCATACGCACCTGAACTGGGACCATTACTGCCTGCCGCTTGACAATGTGGAACAGCTGGATTACAGCAGGGGTTACACAGAAGGACTTCCGGCATTCTGGCACTTTACGCTGGATGTGGAGGAAGCAGGAGATACCTGGCTGGATTTTGAGGGCTGGGGAAAAGGATGCATTTTCCTCAACGGATTCAATCTGGGACGGTTTTGGGAGATCGGTCCGCAGAAACGGCTTTACATCCCGGCACCGCTCTTAAAGCAGGGAAGAAACGAAATCGTTGTCTTTGAGACAGACGGAAAGCAGCCTGGCGTGATCACGCTGAAGGACGAGCCGGATATTGGCTGAGGAAAGCATAAAATGAAAACAGAAGTGAACTGGAATGCCGGTGCAAAGCAGCACGGATTCCGGTTCTTTTCTTTTTCTGCAATTTTTTAATGAGGTGTGCAGGAATCCGTTTCTTTCGCAGCAGGAATGTGATATACTGGAAAAAACAAATCCATGTGCGGTTTCTGCGTGAGGTGCGTGATTGGCAGCGGTATCCTGCAGCGACATCCTGTGGCGGAGCCGCATGCGGAGAGTGTGAGTGATTGTGTGAGAGGGGAAGGGAAATGAGAAAGAAGTGGTTTGCAGCAGCAGCGGTTCTGCTGCTGATTGGGGCAGGCGGATGGAATGTGGAATGTAAGGCGGCGGAAATGGAATCCGGTCCGTCGTTGTCATCCGGCTTTTCGGAAGTCTTTGAAGAAGGAAACCTGGTTCTGCAGGAGAAGGAAGTGCCTGCGGCAATGGAAGGAATGACTGCGGTAAGCGTATCTCCTGACGGAACGAAGATGTTCGGGTACCGGACGGAGGAAAGCGGGAATGAGATTCTGTGTATCGCGGACATGGAGAACGGAACGGTTACCGATGTCTGGATTGACGGTGAGAACGGTGTGGAAGATGTGTACGGCACCTTTGCCAGGGAAGAAGAATACTACCAGAAATATGCGTATGAGCTGGGTACTCCGGGAGCCGTTGTCTGGTCGCCGGATTCCAGCTGCCTGTCTCCGGTTCCGACTCTCGATGCGTGGGCAAAGCGTGCCAATTTCAGCTTTGATCTGACCCTGATTGATGCGGAATCAGGAGCCTGGATTGATCTGGAAACCACGGAGAACCGGCTCGTTGGCGGCGAAGTTGGACTTCCAGTCAGTGTCTGCTTCGATTCAACAGGAGAAAACCTGTACTATATCGAATATGGAACCAGATATGAAACGAGAACGGTACTGAAAACCTGCAATCTGGAGACCAGAAAGATTTCGGTTCTTTCTGAAATTTGTTATCCGGGAGACGAGAACGGAAATCCGTTGGAACAGCTGCTGTATCTGGAGCCGAACCGACTGGCTGCAATCGGCATCGGAATGCAGGGTGATGTATACTGGATGTATATGGACGGACAGGACGGCACCTGGGAAACGACGTTTATTCCCTGTGGAAATTACCGCGATATGAGTGAGAGGAATGGAGAGGGACCGCTGATTGCTCCGGATATGTTTGATGTGGGTGTGGATGGAAGAGGACTTGTGCTCTGGGAGAATTCCTATGATCCGAGAACCGGCTCATATCTTTCTCTGACAGACCTGACAACGAGCATGGACATCTCTGAGAGCATGTTAACGTTTCCTTCGGATGGATTGCAGACAATGAGAAAAGAATCGCTGGAAGAATTGAAGAATTCCGGCGCAGATTCCAACAGAAGTGTATGCTGCGTGACCTTGTCGCCGGATAACAGATATGCGCTGCTGGCGATAAGAAACATGGGTACGTCCAGTTCTGAAGCATACCAGTTGAATGTGCTCAATCTGGAAACACTGGAATACAAAGCGGTTTCGACGGACGAGGCGTTTCAGTCACGGAATCTGGGGCGTATTTTTAACCTCGGAAGACAGCCTGTGTTCGACTGGGGCGAAGCGAATCAGATCCTGATTTCCGATGAGGAAGGAGCGGTGCATGTTCTGGAATTTGTGCTGGGGGGAAATGCGTCAGAAGAAAACGTGTCAGAAGGAACGTTGAATCGGCTCAATCTTCGAAAAGAAGGGAAGAAATGACATGACAGAGATCAGGTGGCTGAACCGGGCTGGATGCACAGAAGAGATGCTGGAAGAATACCGAAAGGAAATTCCGGCAGATCGGTTGAAGCAGCTGGAATCGGTACATGCAGAGAAAGGCTATCTGGAGAGCCTGACCGGTGAATGGCTGGTACGCCGGATGCTGAGTGAACGAACCGGGATACCGGCGATCCGGCTGGAAATCGTTCGCAGACAGGGAAAGAAGCCTTATCTGTCCGATTCGTCCTGTTTTTTTAACATCAGCCATTCCGGTGATTATGTTGTGGCTGCAGTCAGTGATGTGCCGGTCGGAATTGATCTGGAACAGATCGGGCGGGAGGCATCAAAGGCGCTGAAGCGGGTCAGCAGCCCGTCCGACTGGCAGTACATCATGGAAGGAGAGAACCCGCTTGTGCGGATGATGGAAATCTGGACAAGAAAAGAGGCGCTGGTTAAATGTCTGGGAACCGGGATCTGTGATCCGCGGCTGAAGGAAACCGTAGGGTATGGTGACGTGGTTCTCTGGCTGGATGAGGGGCAGTACCGGATCCGGAACGTGGACGGACCAAAGGGGTATGTCTGCGCGGTCTGTGAGAAGGTATCGGATCCGGCGTAGTGGCTGGAGAAGTCTGGAGAGACAGTGGTCATAAATGAAAAAACTCTGATATTCGCCCGTTTGCTGAATCTGTGATGAGAATTCAGAAACAGGACGAATATCAGAGTTTCTCTTGTTTACGCGGGCGCACTCATCAGAAAAACATCAGATACCAGTTCGCCGGTGCCAGCCAGGAGATCCGATCGGATCCGGGCAGCCATGCGGATAAGTCGGTGAGTATCGGTGCATAAAGGATGCAGAAAACCACAAGGATGGGGATAAGCGCATCAAAAATGACGGTACTTTTAATCAGTCGGTTCAGGAGATTCACCAGAAGAAGGAGAAGAAGCAGGTAAACTGCAAGTGCAGCCAGTTCCAGGAAAATCAGGCGTCCAATCCCGTTCAGATAGAAGCAAAGCAGTCCGGCTGCCGCCGGAAGAACAGCGGGAAGAAGGCTGTAAATGCAGGGCAGATACAAGCCTTCCCATGGATGGCGGATCAGCAGCACCTGCTTCTTTTTGTCGTGACGGTACTGGGACATGCCGGCCATGACACAGGTCAGCAGAAGCAGGGAACTCAGACCGCGAAGGGGCACTGCAAAGGCGGCATCGTTGGTATAAAAGCCTTCCGGCACGTCTTCATATTCAACCCGGAAGGTGGAGCCGCTGGAGGCCCACTGGTCAAAATACTGCAGCGCCTGGTTTGTGACCTCTTCATTCACTGTAATATGTCCGGCGCTGCCGATGTAGTCGGTAAAGACTACAGGCGCATAGGAATCCAGGATGGAAGCGTAGACCTCTTCCCGGATCATGGCATCCAGAATCGTAGAAGAACCAGTGAGGATCTTTATCGGATCCTCTGTTTCTTTTCTCAGAACAGGGAGCAGTTCATTGGGAAGAACAAAACCGCATTCCGCAGCGCCCCAGAGAATATCTTCCTCCAGCTCTTCTCTGGAGTCGGTCCGGTAAAACCGGTAGAGACGATCTGGAGAAGAAGTCAGCAGGCGGCCGAGGATTTCTTCGGTGAAGGAATCCGGATCCTCACACCAGAGAGCCACCGGAATCGAGGATGTGGAATCGGCGGTCATGGAAGCAAGTCCCACGGCAATGACAGCGCCGGTCAGTGCCAGATAGACGGGACGGCGCAGCGTCCGCTTCAGAAGGAGGACAACCCACATGCGCAGGCGGCCAAGTACTGGATCCGGTTGTTCTTTACCGGTGATGCCTGCCTGGCGGGTCTGGAACAGATGGGAAGCGGCAGAAGGAATTGCCGCATGCCAGTCGGTATTCCTCTGGATCCCTTTTGAAGCACGGGCAGTGAGAGGGCGGAAGCGGGCGGGCAGCAGTCTCCAAAGATGCAGCATGCCGGAACGCAGGTGTGTGTGCAGGCGTTTCAAAAGCAGTAAAATGCCGGAACAAATCCGTGTCAGGACAGCGCTCAGACCCTCACAAGCCCATGCCTGCAGAGCCTGAATCCGGCTGCCGGACGCACAGAGCTGCCGGGTAAGCCCAGGAAGAACGGTCAGAATCAGACTCCAGAGGAACAGCAAAAGCATCGAAGCGGTATCCACAGTGCCGCTAAGCCCGGCAGAGAGCAGGCTCTGCATCCAGGAAGCCGGATTCAGACGGGACAGCGGGCGGCAGAAGGACGGAAGGAACGCCATCGGAAGAAGACCGCCTCCAAGGAAAACGAGGAGAAGCGAAAGAAAAAAGAGAACGATAATCGAAGCTTCCCTGATTTTACACACGCGGCAGACAAAAAGCTGGAGGGACGAGGCAAACAGTACACAGACGACAAGGGAAAGAAGAAGCGTTCCGTTCATGCCCGGAAACAGGCCGGCAGCCGGATTCGCCAGAAGAATGGCGGCAGCCGGAATCAGAAACAGGCAGAACTGGACACACCAGGCGCCGATAACCGATGCCGTGCAGTCAATCAGTGAAGATACACGGACACGGGACAGTGCCTGGGAAACCACCGTCTTTTTCGGAGCCAGATAGCCGCAGAGACAGATGCCGGTCAGCAGGAGCAGAAGCGTCAGCGCACCGGACACAAACGGAAGCCAGGACGCGGCAGCCTGCTCAAAAACAAGTGACTGGGCGGTGAAGATGCCGCTGCGGTCAAGAACCATGTCAATGTAGATGCTGTTAAGCGCCGAGTTTCCCGCATTCTGCGCATCGTCATCGGCTCCGTGTTCTGCATAGATGTCATAAAGGGCATAGACACCGGCCTGGCTGGTTCCCAGCATGTGTGCCAGTGAGTCCACCATGTTCCGGAACAGAACCGATTCCACGGAAAGATCCGACGGATAAATAATCCTTGCCGGAATGTTCGTTCCGTGAAGAATGCTGTGGATCAGACCTTCCGGGATGATTACGGCAGCCTGGGCTGTCCCCGCATCCAGCATCGCCTGCGCTTCCTCTTCACTGTCCACACGGCTGACCGTGCACATGCTCTGGAAGCTGTCCATCTGCGTGACGACACCGAGCGCAAGACCATAGTGGATTCCGGCGTTTGGCGGAATGGCAACGGCGACATGGAACCGGGAGGCAGGTGCCTCCTGTCTGCTGTCGTGCAGAGCCGCAGTGGCAAGACCGGCGCAGATGGCGGCAAGGAGCAGGGTAACAAGGATCAGCCGTCCAAAAGACCGAAACGCACGGCGGATCTCAAAGGAATAATAGGAAAGAAGTGTTTTCATAGAAATCCTTTCGTATGCGGATTGGTGTTATCCGGATTTGTGTCATCTGGACTCGATCCGGCGGACGATCTCCTCAATGGGAGTATCCGGCGGCAGCTCCGTCAGCGTTTTGTCGTGAAACAGAAGCAGCCTGGAACAGAGGTCAAAATCCGCTTCTTCATGCGTTGCCAGAAGAATGGTTTTTCCCTCCTCCTTCAGTTCGCGGACATAGCTTCGGATCTCTTCCTTGCAGACAAGATCAAGCGCTGCAGCCGGTTCGTCCAGAAAGACAAGAGGAGGACGGTTGGCCAGAGAGCAGGCAAGACTGAGCCGTTTTTTCATGCCGCCGGACAGCTCGCAGACTTTCTTATCCAGAAAGCTGACAATTCCCAGCCGCGCCGGGAAGCCGTCGGTTAAATCCTGTTCCAGAGAATAGGGAGAACTGCTGTACCAGAGGGCCAGATGGTCATAGACAGTCATGTCATCAAACAGCGGGTTTGCCTGCGGCACATAGCCGATCAGCTGAGAAAAACGTCCGGATTTTTTCGTCAGCTCCTCACCGTCGAAACAGATGGTGCCCTGATCCTGCTTCAGCATACCGGAAACAATCTGAAGCAATGTTGATTTTCCGCAGCCGTTTGGTCCGATGAGACCAATGCATTCGCCGGGGGCGGCGGTAAAAGAAACATCCTTCAGAACCTGATTTTTATAGTAGCGTTTTGCCAGATGGGAAACTTCAAACATTGTGCTTCCTCCATGTTGTGAAAAAATCATTTGGCCGCAGAGCGGCGATACATGGGAAGTATAGCATAAAGAAGCACCAAAAACAAGCGTCCCTGAAACATCCGGCAGGTTGCGGCCGGTGCAAACGCGCGGATTGGGCGGATATTCGGAGAAATACAGGCAAACAAGATATGGAAAACCGTTGAAAAATAGAAAAACGTATGTTATACTGACATGGAATAGGCAAAGTCTGCCCATTTTTAAGGAGGACCTTGCACAGTCACCTGCTGATCCGATTGGAAAGAAAGCAGGAATCACAATTGCGAATAACCGGTGCGTGCACATTTTTTCTGTGTACAGGACCCGGATGTGGAGGATATCATGAAAGGAATTATTTTAGCAGGAGGAAGCGGAACCAGACTGTACCCGCTGACAAAGGTTACTTCCAAGCAGCTGCTTCCGATTTACGACAAACCAATGATTTACTACCCGCTGTCTGTTCTGATGAACGCAGGAATCCGTGAGATCCTGATCATCTCAACACCGGATGACACACCAAGATTCCAGTCTCTGCTTGGTGACGGCCATCAGTTCGGCATTGAGCTGTCCTATGCCGTTCAGCCCAGCCCGGACGGTCTGGCACAGGCCTTCATCATCGGTGCTGACTTCATCGGCAGCGACAGCGTTGCCATGGTTCTCGGAGATAACATCTTCCACGGCCACGGCCTGAAAAAGCGCTTAAAGGCTGCTGCTGCAAGAGAGACCGGCGCAACGGTATTCGGATACTATGTAGACGATCCCGAGCGTTTCGGTATTGTAGAGTTTGATAAGGAAGGAAAGGCAATCTCCATTGAAGAGAAGCCTGCAAAGCCAAAGAGCAACTACTGTGTAACCGGCCTCTATTTCTACGACAACAGGGTTGTCGAGTATGCAAAGAATCTGAAGCCGTCCGCAAGAGGCGAGCTGGAGATCACAGACCTGAACCGGATCTATCTGGAAAGCGGCGAGCTTAACGTGGAGCTTCTTGGACAGGGCTTTACCTGGCTGGATACCGGTACTCACGAATCCCTGGTTGACGCAACCAACTTTGTAAAGACGGTTGAGACCCACCAGCACCGCAAGATTGCCTGCCTGGAGGAAATTGCTTACCTCAACGGCTGGATCAGCAAAGAACAGTTAATGGAAATCTATGAGATCTACAAGAAGAACCAGTACGGTGCTTACTTAAAAGATGTCATGGACGGAAAGTATATCGATAAATAAGGAGAATATAATGAAGATTTTAGTTACAGGCGGCGCCGGATTCATCGGCGGCAACTTTGTCCATCACATGGTAAACAAATATCCGGAATACGAAATCGTAAACCTGGACCTTCTGACCTACTGCGGCAATCTGGAGACCTTAAAGCCGGTTGAGGATAAGCCAAACTACAAGTTTGTAAAGGGTGATATCGCAGACAAGGAATTCATCATGGATCTGTTCGAGAAAGAGAAGTTTGACGTGGTTGTCAACTTTGCAGCAGAGAGCCATGTAGACCGTTCCATCGAAAACCCGGACATCTTTGTGCATTCCAACGTTCTTGGTACCGTTACTCTGCTGAATGCCTGCCGCAAGTTCGGCATCAAGCGTTACCACCAGGTATCTACCGATGAGGTTTACGGTGACCTCCCGCTGGACCGCCCGGATCTGTTCTTCACTGAGGAGACTCCGATCCACACCAGCAGTCCCTATTCTTCTTCCAAGGCGAGTGCCGACCTCTATGTAATGGCTTACTACCGCACCTTCGGCGTGCCGGTAACCATTTCCCGCTGCTCCAACAACTATGGTCCGTACCATTTCCCGGAGAAGCTGATCCCGCTGATCATCAGCCGCGCGCTGGCAGATCAGGAGCTTCCTGTTTATGGCAAGGGCGAGAACGTTCGTGACTGGCTCTATGTGACCGACCACTGCAAGGCCATCGATCTGATCATCCACAAGGGAAGAGTCGGTGAGGTTTACAACGTAGGCGGCCACAACGAGAAGACAAACCTGGAGGTTGTCAAGACCATCCTGAAGGCGCTGGACAAGCCGGAAAGCCTGATCAAGTTCGTCACCGACCGTCCCGGCCATGACATGAGATATGCCATCGACCCGACCAAGCTGGAAACTGAGCTGGGATGGGAGCCGGAGTATACCTTTGAGACCGGTATCAAGAAGACAATCGAGTGGTATCTGGAAAACAAAGAGTGGTGGCAGAACATTTTAAGCGGAGAGTATCAGAACTACTTCAGCAACATGTATGGAAAACGTCTGGAGAACACAGAGCAGTAATGCCTGCCGATGGTTCAGGCGGATCCGGAACCGATTTCCGGTTCCGGGGACAGAGGAAACAAAGACCGGCGGCTGTTTTCGAACAGCCGCTGTTTGCTATAAGGAGGAAGGCAAATGAGAGTTTTAGTAACAGGTGTCAAGGGCCAGCTGGGATATGATGTAGTAAACGAATGCGCAAAGCGCGGAATTGAAACCGTTGGTGTGGATATTGAAGAAATGGACATTACGGATGCGCAGAGTGTCCGCAGCGTGATCACTGCGTCTGACGTGGATGCGGTTGTTCATTGTGCAGCATATACCGCTGTCGATGCAGCGGAGGACAATGTGGAGATCTGCCGCCGTGTCAACAGAGATGGAACAGAGAACATTGCAAAGGTGTGCCGTGATCTGGATCTGAAGATGATGTATATCAGTACCGACTATGTGTTTGACGGTCAGGGAGAGCGCCCCTGGGAGCCGGATGACGCGCGAAATCCGCTGAATGTCTATGGACAGACAAAGTACGAAGGTGAGCTGGCTGTGGAAAACAATCTGGAGAAATTCTTCATCGTGCGCATTGCCTGGGTGTTTGGCATTAACGGAAAGAATTTCATTAAGACCATGCTCCGTCTGGGAAAAGAGCGCGGTGCAGTCAGCGTCGTGAATGATCAGATCGGTTCTCCGACCTATACCTATGATCTGGCCCGTCTTCTTGTTGACATGATCCAGACCGATAAGTATGGCCGCTACCATGCAACAAACGAAGGTCTCTGCAGCTGGTACGAGTTTGCCTGCGAGATTTTCCGTCAGGCGGGAATGAACGAAGTCAGCGTGACTCCGGTGGACTCTTCTGCGTTCCCGGCGAAAGCAACCCGCCCAAGCAACAGCCGCATGGACAAGAGCAAGCTTTCCGCCAATGGCTTTGAGCATCTTCCGACCTGGCAGGATGCGCTTGGCAGATATTTAAAGGAACTGAACCAGGCCTGACTGTGAGGCAGACAGGAGAAAGGCATCCGCAGTGCCTGCGCGGATGCCGTGATAGGGAGCAATTGGATCGATGACAGAAAGAAAAAAGAAACAGCGAGTGGTTTTATCCCTTCTGGTGCTGCTCTGGGCCGGGGTAATCTTCTGGTTTTCCGCGCAGAGCGGCGATGATTCCTCCGCAGCAAGCGGAAGGATCGTCAGACAGGTGATCCGTCTTCTTCTTCCTGGATTTGAAACGATCCCGGAAGCGGAGCAGGAGACAATCCTTGGCACGGTAACACTGATTGTGCGAAAAGGCGCCCATTTCAGTGAATACCTGATTTTGGGCTCACTTTTGTGGGGCCTGATCCGGACCTGCACAGACCGGTGGAAACGCCTGCTTGGGATTTCGTGGACGGTGGGAACGCTCTATGCGGTCAGTGATGAACTGCATCAGATGTTTTCCTCGGGAAGAAGTCCCAAAGCAGCTGATGTCTGCATTGATTCAGCCGGCGTCATGGCGGGAATCCTGCTGTGCTTTTTGGTTTTTGCCTACGTCCGAAGAAGGAAAAGAAGCAGGAGAGCGGAGAATTGAGGAAAAAACGTCTGTACAAAAAGAAGCCGGATGACACGGAGCGGAAAGAAGAGAGAAAAAGACAGAAAAGACAGACAGCATATGGAGGAGAGATTATGAAAAAATGGGAAGCAAATATTCGTAAAGTGGTACCCTATGTTCCGGGCGAGCAGCCAAAGGCGGAGAATATCATTAAACTGAATACCAATGAAAACCCGTATCCGCCGGCACCTGGTGTGCAGAAGCTGGCGGCACAGATGGACACAGACCGGATGCGTCTGTACCCGGATCCGACCAACGGAGCGCTTGTGGACGTTCTGGCGCAGACCTACGGACTCCCGTCTGACCAGGTTTTTGTCGGTGTTGGCTCCGACGATGTGCTGGCAATGTGTTTTCTGACGTTTTTCAATTCGGAAAAACCGATCCTGTTTCCGGACATTACCTATTCCTTCTATGATGTGTGGGCCGATCTGTACCGGATCCCCTACCGCTGCCAGCCGCTGGATGAAAATCTCTGCATCCGCAGAGAGGATTACTATCAGGAAAACGGCGGAATCATCTTCCCCAACCCCAATGCGCCGACAGGAATCTATGAGCCGCTGGAGATGATCGAGGATGTTCTGCAGCACAATCCGGATGTAATCGTGATCATTGACGAGGCATATATCGATTTTGCCGACGGTCCGTCCGCCCGCAGCCTGCTGGAGAAATATGAAAATCTGCTTGTTGTCCAGACCTTCTCCAAGTCCCGCTCCATGGCCGGCATGCGAATCGGCTATGCCATGGGATCCAGAGAACTGATCCGGGCGCTCAATGATGTAAAATATTCCTTCAATTCCTACACGATGAACCAGGCGGCGCTGGAACTGGGAACGGAAGCTGTGCGGGATCAGGCATACTTTGAAGCCTGCGTGGAAAAAATCAAAGCGACGAGAGAGTGGAGCAAGACAGAACTGAAGAAGCTTGGCTTTTCCTTCCCGGATTCCCAGTCAAACTTCATCTTTGCGACCCATGACCGGGCAGATGCCAGAGTGATTTTCCAGGCACTGAAGGAGCGTGGGATTTTTGTACGCTATTTCAGCAAGCCGCGTGTCGATGCATATCTGCGCATTACCATCGGTACGGATGAACAGATGGTGAAATTGATGGAAGCATTGAAGGAAATTCTCAGTCATGAATGTAAAAATGCCGTAAAATGACGACCTCTATGTAAGGCACAGGTAAAGATTTGGTAAAGATTATTCAAAATTGACAGTTGACGCGGACAGTGATTTCAGTTACAATCAAAATGGTGCATAAAATGATACTACAGGGAAGGGAAAATGTACTATGACTATTTTTGATGTGTTATCACTGTTATGCGGTCTGTCGCTGTTCCTCTACGGCATGGAGGTTATGGGCGATGCACTGAAGAAAAGCGCCGGATCCAGCCTGAAGATGATTCTGGGCAAAATGACGTCCAATCCGGTCAAGGGATTTCTGCTTGGTCTTGGAGTGACGGCAGTCATCCAGTCATCCTCCGCAACCACGGTAATGGTAGTCGGCTTTGTAAACTCCGGAACCATGACGCTTCTGCAGGCAGTCGGCGTGATCATGGGTGCCAACGTCGGTACCGCTGTTACGGCCTGGCTGACCGGTATGAACGGCCTGGGAGCCGGTGCGGCTGACGCGATGAGCGTAATCCGCTGGTTTAAGCCGGATTCCTGGATGCCGATTCTTGCTGTGATCGGAATCTGTCTGGTAATGTTCTCCAAGAGAGGAAGAAAGAAGGATGTAGGCGCGATCCTGCTGGGATTTGCGGTCCTGATGGTCGGCATGTCCATGATGTCCGATTCCGTTGGCGGTCTGGCTGAGGACGAGGGCTTCCGCAATCTGCTGATCATGTTTGAAAATCCGATCCTTGGTGTAATGGCCGGTCTGATTCTGACAGCTATCGTTCAGTCTTCTTCTGCTTCCGTCGGAATTCTGCAGTCGCTGACTGTAACGGGAGCAATCACCTATGGTGCCGCAATTCCCATTATCATGGGTCAGAACATCGGTACCTGCGTTACCGCGCTGATTTCTTCTTTCGGAGCGAACCGAAACGGTAAGCGGGCAGCGTTTGTTCATCTGTACTTCAACATCATCGGTGTTGTCGTGTATCTGACGCTGTTCTGTGTTCTCAACGCTCTCTTCGAGATACCGCTTGTTCATTCCGCAATTGACATGTGGGGCGTCGCTGCGGTTCACACGATCTTCAAGATTCTGTCTGTGGCACTGATCAGCCCGTTCTACCGCCAGCTGGCAAAGCTTGCCGAGCTTACCATTCCGGACAAAAAGGATGAGGCAGACACAGTTACTCTGCTGGATGAGCGTCTTCTGGAAACGCCCGGTATTGCAGTGGCGAGAGCAACAGAGGTTACCAACATGATGGCCGATATCTCCACCGATGCCCTCTGTAAAGCAATGGCTCTGCTTGAAAAATACGATGCGAAGACAGCAGACGAGATCCGTGAGATCGAGAGCAGGGTGGACAGCATGGAAGATGCCCTTGGCTCCTATCTGGTGAAGGTTGCGTCCTGCAGCATGAACGAATCCGACTCGAAGCAGATCAACATGCTTCTTCGAATCATCAGCGATTATGAGCGGATTTCCGACCATGCGGTAAACATTGTCGAATCTGCAGAAGAGCTTCGTGACAAAAAGTGTTCCTTCTCACAGGAAGCAAAACAGGAGCTGGCAGTTGCCTGCGAGGCGATCACCGAGGTACTTTGCACAACGAAAAATGCCTTTGCCCAGAACAGCGTGGAGCAGGCAGCTCAGGTTGAGCCGATTGAGCAGGTTGTCGATGACCTGATCGCGAAGATTAAGCTGAACCATGTCATTCGTCTCCAGAAGGGCGAATGTACCATTGAACTTGGTTTTGTCCTGACGGATCTTCTGATCTCTTACGAGCGTGTTTCCGATCACTGCTCCAACGTGGCAAGCTGTATCATCGAAATTTCCGAGTACGGCGCAATGGATATGCACAAATACCTTGCATCCGTCCGTCACGGAAGCGAATCCTTTGAGCACATGTATCAGAATTACAGTCAGAAATATAAACTCTGATCCGGAATCAAAGAATGACTTTTCTTTGATTCTGCCGACAGAAAATCACAGCCGCAGCAGGCATCCGCAGGGAAGAAAGACGAATTTCTTCCCTGCTTTTTTTGAAAAATTTTAGAGAAATGATATTGATATTTTTGCGTTATCATGTATAATGGTAGGTGGTGTAGTTTGAACGAATGATTGCGCGGCGTGCAGGATACGTCACGGATCATCGTGTTTTTACGTATCAACCCCATATCATGAAAGAAAAGAGGTTAATGTAAGATGGCAGAAATCAATTTAAGTAAGTATGGCATTACCGGAACTACTGAGATCGTTCACAATCCTTCTTATGAGCTGTTATTCGAAGAAGAGACCAATCCGGCTCTGGAAGGCTATGACAAGGGTCAGGAGAGTGAGCTCGGTGCAGTTAACGTAATGACCGGAATCTATACAGGTCGTTCCCCGAAAGACAAGTTCATCGTAATGGACGAGAACTCCAAGGACACTGTATGGTGGACTTCTGATGAGTACAAGAACGATAACCACCCGGCATCCGTTGAGACCTGGAATGTTGTTAAGGATATCGCAATTAAGGAGCTGTCCAACAAGAAGCTCTACGTTGTAGACGCTTTCTGCGGCGCAAACGCTGATACCCGCATGGCAATCCGTTTCATCGTTGAGGTTGCTTGGCAGGCTCACTTCGTAAAGAACATGTTCATTCAGCCGACCGCTGAAGAGCTTGAGAACTTCGAGCCGGATTTCATCGTTTACAATGCTTCCAAGGCGAAGGTTGAGAACTACAAGGAGCTTGGACTGAACTCCGAGACCGCTGTTGTATTCAACATCACCAGCCGTGAGCAGGTTATCCTGAACACATGGTACGGCGGTGAGATGAAGAAGGGTATGTTCTCCATGATGAACTACTACCTGCCGCTTTCCGGTATGGCTTCCATGCACTGCTCCGCCAACACCGACATGAACGGTCAGAACACTGCTCTGTTCTTTGGCCTTAGCGGCACCGGCAAGACCACCCTGTCCACCGACCCCAAGCGTCTTCTGATCGGCGACGACGAGCATGGCTGGGACGACAACGGCGTCTTTAACTTCGAGGGCGGCTGCTATGCCAAGGTTATCAACCTGGATCCCGAGTCCGAGCCCGACATCTACAACGCCATCAAGCGGAACGCTCTGCTGGAGAACGTAACCGTAGATGAAAACGGCAAGTGCGACTTTGCTGACGGCTCTGTTACCGAGAACACCCGTGTTTCCTACCCCATCAATCATATTGAGAAGATCGTCCGTCCCGTGTCCGCAGGTCCTGATGCCAAGAACGTCATCTTCCTGTCTGCCGACGCATTCGGCGTTCTGCCCCCCGTTTCCATTCTCACTCCCGAGCAGACCAAGTACTACTTCCTCAGTGGCTTTACTTCCAAGCTGGCCGGCACTGAGCGTGGCATTACCGAGCCCACTCCCACCTTCTCCGCCTGCTTCGGTGCAGCCTTCCTGGAGCTGCACCCCACCAAGTACGGTGAGGAGCTGGTCAAGAAGATGGAAAAGTCCGGTGCTAAGGCTTACCTGGTCAACACCGGCTGGAACGGCACCGGCAAGCGTATCTCCATTAAGGACACCCGCGGCATCATCGATGCCATTCTGGACGGCTCTATCCTGAAGGCCGACACCAAGAAGATCCCCTACTTCGATTTTGAAGTTCCCACCGCTCTTCCCGGCGTAGACTCCGGTATCCTGGATCCCAGAGACACCTACGCAGACGCTTCTCAGTGGGACACCAAGGCTAAGGATCTGGCAGCACGGTTCGTGAAGAACTTTGCCAAGTACACCGGCAATGACGAGGGCAAGGCCCTGGTCGCCGCAGGCCCCAAGGCTGAGTAAAAACCATGAACAGCCGGGGTAATCCCCGGCTGTTGTTCTTACTTACATTATGAAAACGGAGGAATAAAACAAAATGGCAAGAAAAGTTCAGTTTGTGGAAACTGTTTTGCGGGACGCCAATCAGTCTTTGATCGCAACCCGTCTTCCCTTTGAGAAGTTTGAGCCCATGCTCTCTACCATCGACAAGGCCGGCTACTATGCCGCCGAGTGCTGGGGCGGTGCTACCTTTGACGTATGTCTGCGTTATCTGAATGAAGACCCCTGGGAGCGGCTGCGGAAGATCCGGAAAGCCATGCCCAACACCAAGCTGCAGATGCTGCTGCGTGGTCAGAACGTGCTGGGCTATGCCCATTACCCCGATGATTTCGTCAAGCTGTTCGTGAAGAAGGCTGTTGAGAACGGCATGGACGTGATCCGCATCTTTGATGCTCTCAACGACGTAAAGAATATGAAGGTGGCCATGGAAGCTACCGTAAATGCCGGTGCTATCGCCTCCGGTACCATTTCCTACACCACCAGCCCCGTTCACACCCACAAGAAGTATGTGGAGATCGTGAAGGAACTGAAGGAAATGGGTGCTTCCACCATCTGCATCAAGGATATGGCCGGTATCATGGGTCCCCAGGAAGCCTACGATATGGTTTCCGCCATTAAGGACGCCGTGGACCTGCCCATCGACCTGCACACCCACTCCACCACAGGTCTTGCTTTCATGACCTACCTGAAGGCAGTGGAAGCGGGCGTTGACATCATCGACACCGCCATTTCTCCCTTCTCCGGCGGCACCAGCCAGCCCGCTACCGAGACCATGGCCTACGCCCTGCGTCAGCTGGGCTACGAGGTGGATCTGGACGATGCCTGCACCACCAAGATGGCCGACTACTTCAAGACCGTCCGTGATGAGTTCATTGCCGACGGCACTATGATGGCACAGTCCATGGCTACCGATACCCAGTGCCTGACCTATCAGGTTCCCGGCGGCATGCTCTCC
>JAFUPV010000005.1 GCA_017472605.1 Lachnospiraceae bacterium | reverse complement strand
CAAGGATGTCTGTATGGAATCTACCGGTAAATACTGGATTCCTATTTATAACATTCTCGAAAAAGAATTCTCCATTGTCCTTGCTCATCCCAAATATGTTAAGGCTATCCGTGGAAAGAAAACTGACAAGAAAGATGCCAAATGGATCGCTGATCTGTTCAAGCATGATCTTGTTGCCGGTAGCTTTATGCCTCCTGCTGACATCCGACAGCTTCGTGACCTTATGCGTTACCGTTCCAAACTTACTAACTTCAGATCAAGCGAAAAGAATAGACTGCAGAACTGTCTCACGGTTTCCAATATCCAGTTGGGAAACGTTGTTTCGGATACATTCGGCAAATCTGCTCAGGCCATACTGGATAAGATTTTAAAAAATCCTGAAGATACTTCCTTTGACCTTGAATCTCTTACCTATAAGAGCCTGAAGAAAAAGATTCCGGAACTTCGCGATGCTATTGACGGTTACATCACGCCGGAGCAGGCTGGTAAACTTAAGGTGATTAAAGGTCATTTTGAAGACCTTGAATCCCGGAAGGCAGAGCTAGAACAACTCATTCTCGCGCTCGCCAATCCCTATCAGCGGGAAATTAACATTATCCTAACCGCTCCAGGCATCAAAAACACCTTTACTGCTATCGGAATCATTTCCGAGATCGGTGTCAACATGGAGGCTTTTCCTTCGGCGAAACACTTATGCTCATGGGCCGGTCTTACTCCGACCAACAATGAAAGTGCAGGGAAGAAAAAATCTGTCCGGGTCTCCAAGGCTGGATGCTATATCAAGCCACTGTTGGTCCAGTGTGCTAACGCCGTCGTTACCAGCAAAAAGCATCCTGAAATTCGCAACCGTTATCTCCGTCTCAAGAAGCGTCGCGGTCACAAGAAAGCAATCATTGCTATTGCAAGAATGCTTCTTACCGCATTATACCACATGCTCAAGAGCGGAGAAAACTATAATTCCGAACTTTATCAAAAATCTACCGGAATTCCTACTGACAAAGAGATTACTGTGGAACAGGCGCTCCAGATAGCTAAGCTTCACGGATATAAAATCAAACCTGCCAGTGCATAGTCTTAACATTTCGATATTCAATTTTTAAAGCAGCCACCATCTCGATGGCTTTTTTGTGATGCGATCAGGTTAATGGATAACCTCTACTTTTCATTTTCAATCTTTTCCTCCTGAATCTGCTGTCCTCCTTACGGCAGCAGCTGATTTTTCTGACTGTTCTCAAACCTTCGCTTCCGCATCCATGTTTACTAAAAGCTCTGCTCCGTTCTCATAATAATCTCATCCTGCAGTGCGCGGCTCAGATTCCGGAAATAGTCGCTGTAACCGGCTACGCGGACGATCAGATCCTTATATTCCTCCGGATGATTCTGAGCATCGATCAGAGTCTGGCGGTCGATCACGTTGAACTGAATGTGGTGACCATCCAGGCTGAAATAGGTGCGGATCAGATTTGCCATCTGTTCCAGTCCGTTTTCTCCTGCGACAACCGATGGCGTAAATTTCTGGTTGAGCAGCGTTCCTCCTGTCTTCAGATGATCCATTTTGGCTGCGGAACGGATCACAGCAGTCGGTCCAAAGCGGTCGGCGCCCTTCTCCGGCGAAATTCCTTCCGAAACCGGCTTATGGGCAAGACGACCGTTGGGGCTGGCCATCATAACCTCTCCAAAATATACATGGCAGGTAGTCGGCAGCATATCAATGCGATAGGTTCCGCCCTTCATGTTGGGACGTCCGGTGACGGTTTCATAATAACAGTTGAAAACATCCTTCATCAGCTGATCCGCATAGGGTTCATCATTACCATACTTGGGACTTTTCTCCGAAACGAGATGATAAATCCGGTCATGTCCCTGGAAATTATCTTCCATGGCAGCAATCAGCTCCTCCATGGTAAAGCTCTTCCTGTCATACACATGATATTTTACCGCTGCCAGGCAATCAGTGATTGTGCCAATTCCCACGCCCTGGATGTAGTTGGTATTGTATCTGGCTCCTCCTGCATTGTAGTCCTTTCCCTTTGCAATGCAGTCATTGGTCAGGATGGACAAAAACGGCGCCGGCATGTACTCCGCATAGATTTTTTCAATCATATTGCTTCCTGCTACTTTGATGTCTGCAAAGTAAGCGATCTGCTTTTGATATGCCTCCCACAGTTCTTCATAGGTCCTGAAATCACGGGCATAGCCCAAAGGAAGACCAAGCTGACGCTTGCTGACGTTGTCATATCCGTTGTACAGGGTCAGTTCAAAAATCTTCGGCAGATTAAAATATCCGGTCAGAATATACGCTTCATTTCCGAAGGCTCCCGTCTCCACGCAGCCGCTGGTTCCGCCCTTTCTGGCGTCATCCAGAGTCTTTCCGGCTGTCAGCAGCTCCTGAACAATCGCTTCGGTATTATAGAAAGCCGGCTGTCCCCAGCCTTTGCGCGCAATTTCACAGGCACGAAGAAGGAATTTCTTCGGCGTCTTCCGGCTGATCTGCACGTTGGAGCTTGGCTGGAGCAGCTTCATTTCATCCATGCAGTCAAGGATCAGATAGCTGACATCGTTGACGCCATCTTCACCATCCGGCGTGATACCTCCTGTGTTGATGTTCGCAAAATCCGTGTAGGTACTGCTTTCTTTTAACGTGATTCCTACTTTTGGCGGTGCCGGCTGGTTGTTGAATTTCACCCACAGACACTCCAGCAGCTCCTTCGCCCTGTCTTCATCCAGAATCCCCGCTTCCAGATCTGCCTCATAGTAGGGATTCAGATGCTGATCCAGACGGCCAGGGCTGTAGGAATCCCAGGGGTTCAGCTCGCTGGTCACACCAAGATGAATGAACCAGTAGGTCTGGATTGCCTGCCAGTAGGTTTTTGGCCGTTCTGCCGGGACACGGCGGCAGTTTATCGCGATCTGCTGCAGCTCCTCTTTCCGGATCGAATCCTCCTGTGTCTTTGCCAGTTCTTCCGCCAGGTCCGCATAGCGGCCGGCCAGCACGATGATCGCATCCGCAGCCAGCTTCATGGCATTCAGCTGGCACTTCTTATCCAGTGCCTCCGGATCATGGAGGTAATCCAGCGCTGCCAGTGCCTCATCGATTTCCTTTTTATAATCATTCATTCCCATGCGGAAAATGTTTTCGGAGCCAACCGTATGTCCCGGTCCTCTCTGCTCCATGAACTCCGTAAAGATACCGCTCTCATAGGCAGCTTTCCACTCCGGTGTCATGTGGGAAAGAATACGGTTTCGAATGGACCGTTTTTCCCAGAACGGGATGATCACCTCTTCCTGAAGTTTGAAATCTTCCGGTTTCACCTTAAAACTGATCAGTTCCCGATCATTCATGACCTGAAGATCATGAAGCGTGTGACAGCAGAGCTCCGGGAAGGTTGGCGAAGACTGCGGTCCGTCTCCTTTTTCACCGACGATCAATTCTCCTTCGTTGATGCATATGGTTTTTCTTGAAAAATATTCATATAAAAAAGCTGCGCGAAGCTCCGGCACAGACATGGTACCTTCATATTTCTGATAGACCTCTGTTTCAATTGCCGCCCGCTCCGAGTACATGTGGGGCTGCGTTTCCATGCTTTGTCTGCGCAGTCTGCGGACACGTTCATTCATTCCACGTTCCATTTCACTCATCGTTACACCTCTGCTCCTGTTCTTTTGAAATCATTTGATCTGTGATACGCAGATAATCTCTGTCACAGATCATCCGCCAATCTGACAATTCCCAAAACCGGATTTTGCAAACAGCTGCTGCAGTTCCTCCAGATGTTCACCGGACGGCGCCAAAAAGCTGTCTCCTTCATAGGTCCGGTTCAGTCTCCGGTATTTATCTTTTCCAATATCGTGGTAAGGAAGTAAATGGATCTTTGCCGGCAGGATGTGATTGTCCTGCAGAAAGCGAATTACTGCCTCCATATCCTTTCGTGAATCATTGAGACCTGCAATCAACGGCAGCCGCAGATAAATCGTCTGCCCTGCCTGACTCAGCCTGCACAGATTCTCCAGAATCAGCCGGTTATCCTGACCGGTACAGCGTCTGTGTCCATCCGGATCCATCCATTTGATATCATACAGCCAGGCATCTGTCCAGGGCAGCAGCTTCTCAAAGTTTGCAAACGGAGCGAAGCCGCAGGTATCGATCATGACAGAAACACCAGCGCGATGCAGCTTTTTCATCAGAGCGGCCAGATAATCCACATTCTGCACCATCACTTCGCCGCCGGACAGCGTGACACCTCCGCCCGATTCCTCATAGAATGCCTGATCACGAAGGAGCAGCTTTGCCAGCTGCTCTGCCGGCTCCTGGCGATCCAGCCGTTCTCTTGCATTATGATAACAGCCCTCCTGGCATTTTCCGCATCCGACGCACCGCTCTTCATACCAGACTTCTTCCGGAGCAAATTTCTGTGTTTCCGGATTGTGGCACCAGAGACAGCTCAGCGGGCACCCTTTCAAAAAGACGGTAGTCCGGATTCCGGGACCGTCATGAATCGAATATTTCTGAATATTTGTTATGACAGGCAACTGTTCCTTCCATCCCATCCTGTTCACCTCTCTGACCTCATTTGTCTGCACAGTTCTTCTGCCTATTATACTTCATTTCTCTAAATTAGTAAACATCAAAATTCCTGAGAAAACGATTGAATTCTGCCACCGTATTTATTATAATTCAAGAAAACAGAAAAACAGCGCCGGATAGCAGTCTTTCCCTGCTTTCCGGATCCATAAATAACAGGTATCTGTAAAGGAGTTTATTTACAATGATTCAGAAACACTGGGTAACGATGTGGGGAAATGCCATGTCGATCACAAATCACACCCCTCAGGGGTATTCCAGAAACATCACGCTCCGCTATCCGGTCACCGTTCCGTTTGCCGGAGAAGCCCTTCGCCTTACTTTCGATCATTTCTGCGGTACCGAACCGGTCACTATCAGCCGCGCTGTCATCGCCCGCTGCGCAGATGACAGCAGAAAAACGATTCTTACGGAAACACTCCATACGCTTTCGTTTGCGGGCAGTCCATCTGTTACAATCCCGGCCGGCGGACGCGTCACCTGCGATCCGGTATCCTTCCCGGTGGAGCAGGGGCAGACGCTTTCTGTCAGCTTTTATCTGGGTGAATTCACTCAGATGCGTTCCTCTGTCATCATTACCGGTCCTCTCTCCGGCGGTCAGTATGCGGTCGGTGACCATTGCTGTACAGATCGTTTTCCGGTTGATGACTGCCGCAATACCAGCTGCTGTTATTTCTTAAGTGATGTGGAAGTTCTTACAGCCAGTGAAAACCATGCGGTTGTCTGCTATGGCGATTCCATCACGGCTCAGGACTGGCCGGATTACCTGCAGCAGCTTTTCCTTGCCCAACCGGACAATCACACAGCGATTGTCCGAAAAGCCGCCAGCGGTACCCGGATTCTGCGCCAGTACTCCTGCATCACCTACGAATCCTATGGTCTGAAGGCAACCGTCCGTTTTCCCCATGAACTGCCGGTAAGCGGTGCCGATACAATCATCATCCAGCAGGGAATTAACGACATCATTCACCCGGTCGGCACGGATGTAAACATTTTCCGTCCCATGAGTGATCTTCCCACACTGGAAGAACTGAAAGACGGTTACCGATACTACCTGAAGGAAACAAGAAAAATGGGGATGTTCACGCTGACTGGTACCCTTCTTCCGATTGAAGGATGGCGCACCTATGCGGATTTCCGCGAAGTTTTGAAAAACGGCTTCAACGACTGGCTGAGATCCGGTGATGGCGCAGACGGATGCATTGATTTCGACCTGGCTCTCCGCGATCCGGACCGCCCGGCCTCTTTTGCCCCGGGCTTTGACAGCGGCGACCATCTCCATCCCAGTGCCGCCGCCTACCGTCAGATGGCCCAGACCGCTTATGATGCGCTGAATGCGTTTGGCCGCTGTTGAAAGGAGGAATTGTAATTGAATGTAAAAAAACAGAAGTCCTCATGGCTGCTACCGGCCTGTTCCCTCCTGCTGCTCCTTCTTCTGACTCTTTTCAGCAGTCTGCTCTATCTTGGTCAGCAGCTGCATGCCATTCATCCCGTTTGCGGCATTCTGTTCACTGCCCTGATCCTGATCTGCTTCTATGCCGGTGTGATTGCGCCGCTGATCCAGGTCTGGCGAAAGCCGATTTTTTCCATGTACATGCTTCGCGATAAGCAGGGACGGGCGAAAAAGTACTGGTGTCAAAAGCTGGCAGACAACCTGATCTGCAACACAGATCTGAGTGAAGAAGAAAAAGGCGCGATTCCGGCACTGCTGGAACATGGAAACGAAAGCGACGACATGCTGATTGATTTCTTCTGTCAAAAAACATCTCCTCTGATTGAAAAATCCATTATGTCTGCGGCAAAAACGGCTTTTACTTCCACTGCCATTTCGCAGGCTGCCGTTTTCGACATGTTTTCCATGGTATCCATTAATCTGCAGCTGATCCGCGATATCGTTGAGGTCTGCGGTTACCGGCCATCGTCATTCGCTCTCTGCGGCCTCTATGTCCGGATTCTTAAAGCCACCTTCCTGGCAGGAGGCATGGATGAAATGGATCTGGAAGAGATTCTACCGCTTGTTACCGGAAATGCCGCCATGAAGCTTCCGGGACTCGTCTTCGCATCCGCTGCCCAGGGAACCGTAAACGCGTTCACTACGATCCGTGTTGGCATCATAACCAGAAAATACCTGTTCAGCGCCGATGGTCCCCTGGACATGAAGCAGGCAAAAAAAGACTCCTATAAAGAGGCTCTTGTCTTTCTGAAATCTGCAAACCTGCATAAAAGTCTTCTTGGACTGGCAGCAAAAAAAGCTGCAGACACAAAGGAGGCAGCCGCCGCTTCCGTCAAAAATGTCTGGAAAAACCGAAAGAAGAACAGGAACCGCATACCGGACGAAAACCAGGAGGAAACACAGGCGGAACTGCCGCAGGATTCTCCCGAAGAGCTTTCGGATTTGTTTCTCTAGGGAAGAAGGGAGACCATGCGCGTTGACTTGTACAAGAGGAAGCGTTTCATTCCCAGCTTTTCTCTTCTTTGGATTTTATGTTTGTATAAAAGGCAGGAGCCTTCTGACTGTTTTGGTCAGAAGGCTCCTGCCTTTTTCTGGATGGAAAGAAAACAGCGTCGGCCATCTCTTTCCTGCGTATTCGATTACTGTACCTTTGCGTAAATGTTCTTTATTTCCAGCTGTCCATTTACACCGTATACATAAACATGGGTTTGATAGAATCCGGTCTGATATCCATGCTCCGCTGCCGGAATGTAGCAGTATGCGGTATTTCCATTGACAGTTGCCTGATGCCAGATCAGATCATCTTTTTCATTTGCCAGGGACCAGGACGGCATCCTTACTTCATTTACAATACCGTTAAACGTTGCAATCACCCAATAACCATTAGCAGAACTGTCTTTTGTTACAATGCTTGTAATCGCAACGTTTCCATCGGTCTGAGGCTTTGGAGAAATTCCAGACGGAACAGACGGAATGGTGGTTGTGGAACCGGAACCGGACGGAACGGTCACTTCCACAAAATCAAGTGCGCTCTTTCCGTTGTTATCTCTCACATAAACGTGAGTCAGATACAAACCGCTCTCATTTCTGTGGGAAGAGATCGGCACATAGAACGTCGCTGTGTTTCCGCTGACGGTTGCTTTGTGCCAGACAAGATCATCCTGTTCGTTTGCTCTTGTCCAGGTCGGCATCTCCACTTCTTTCACACCTGCCGGTGCACTGAACTCCACTGTTACCCGATAACCGGAAACGGACAGTTCACTGTACTTGACGCTGTGAATCACCGGATCACCGGTGCCGGACGGAACAGAAGGTGTCGATGGGGTTGACGGCGCGGTCTGCTGCGCTGCGGGCACGTCCACGGTAAATCCGTCATGTACCTCATTGCCGGACTGATCTCTTACATAGACATGGGTGGTATATTCACCGGATGCATCGCCGTGCTGGGAAACAGGAACATAGAACGTTGCTGTATTTCCCTCGATCTGCGCCTTGTGCCAGATCAGGTCATCCTGACCGTCTGCCGTTGTCCAGGTTGGCATCTCCACTTCCTTCACGCTTGCTCTGGAGTCAAACGTAACGGTCACACGGTAGCCGGACGCCGTTACTTCACTGGTGGTCATGCTGAGAATTTCCAGCAGCGAAGCGTCGGACGGATCGGACGGTGTTGTCGTTCCTTCGGACTCCGGAACGGTAATCGTAAAATCACGGTACTGCTGTTTTCCTGTGTTATCCGTGATGTAGAGATGGGTGTAGTAAGTGCCTGTTTCCCGGTTGTGGTCGGCGGTCGGAACATAGAGACTGGCAAAATAGATGTTATCTTTTTTCTCTGTCATTTCTCCTCTGTACCAGATCAGATCATCCTGTCCATCCTTTTCTGTCCAGGTCGGATAGAGGATCTCCCTGATACCGTATTTGGCATACATCTCAACATGCACGAAGTAGCCCTGGGATGTGATATACGCCGGTCCCGCGCTTCTCATATAGAAGTCACCGCCAATGGAAACATAGTTTGCCGTATTGCAGGTAACCTCTTTCAGAACTTTGTTTCCGTTGTTGTCATAGACATAGACATGGGTGATGTACTCACCTTTTTCGTTGTTGTGATCGGCAGCCGAAACGTAGAACGTTGCTGTGTTTCCGCTGACAGTCGCCTTATGCCACACCACATCGTCCTGACCGTTCTTCTTTGTCCAGGTCGGCATCAGAACTTCCTTCACGCCTGCCGGTGCGCTGAAAGCGGCGGTAACCTGATAACCATCGTTTGATGCGTTGGAAATCGTCACGTCATGAATTGCCAGCTCATCATCCGGATAAACCGTATCTCCCTTTACCTCAATGGTAAAATCAAAGAACTTTGTCGTTCCTTTATTTCCGTACATGTAAATGTGGATAACGTAGTTGCCAAGCTCATTCTTGTGGGCTGAGGTGGGAATATACGCGGTTGCGATGTTTCCGTTAATCTGGGTTTCATGCCATACAAGATCATCCTGTCCGTCCTTTTCTGTCCACACAGGTACTTTAATGGAGCTTACGCCATGGGACGCTAAGAACGGTATTGTGATCTTAAATCCGGCTGCGGTAACTTCAGACGTTTCAATGTCGCCGAAACCGATCACTTCGTCATTCATCTTCTCCGGTACGGAAACCTCGATTCCTTCCAGAACTTCCTTTCCGGCCAGATCTCTTACATAGACATGGGTGATGTAGGTGCCGCTTGCATAGGTATGAGCAGAAGTCGGAACATAGAAGGTTGCCTTGTTTCCGCTGACATCTGCCTTGTGCCAGATCAGATCGTCCTGGCCCTCATTCTTTGTCCAGGTCGGCATCACAACTTCCTTCACGCCGGCCGGCGCGGAAAACTCAACAGTCACCTCATAGCCATCGGAGCTTACGTTGCTGGCACTTACACTCTTGATCTCAAGCAGTGAAGTTACCGGCGGAACCATCGGCTCATCGGTTGACGGAACGGTTGCCTCCACGCCCTCCAGCGCAAACTGCCCTGCCTTGTCTCTCACGTAGACATGGGTGATGTATTCGCCCTTTTCGTTGTTATGCGTTGCGACAGGAACGAAGAACGTTGCTGTGTTTCCGCTTACCTGAGCTTTATGCCAGATCAGGTCATCCTGACCGTTTGCCTTGCTCCAGGACGGCATCTCGACTTCTTTCACACCTGCCGGTGCGGTAAACGTAACGGTTACCCGATAGCCCTTTGTCGATTCGTCCGATACCGCAATGCTCTTGATTGCAAGCTTCTCTTCTTCCTCAGAAGGTGCTGTCGTTTCCTCTTCCGAAGGTTCCGTTGACGGCTCTTCCGATGGAGCCTCCGTTGACGGCTCTTCCGATGGTGCTTCCGTTGACGGCTCTACGGATGGTGCTTCCGTTGACGGCTCTTCGGACGGTGCTTCCGTTGACGGCTCTTCGGACGGTGCTTCTGTTGACGGCTCTTCGGATGGTGTTTCCTCATCCTGATAAAGCTTAACCGCCAGCTCCTTTACCACTTCACGTCCGGCGCTGTCCGTTACATATACATGAGTAAAATAAGTATCGATCTCGTTGTTATGTTCAGCAACGCTTACATAGTAGCTTGCCCTGGTTCCATTGATCTCCGCTTCATGCCAGATGATGTCGTCCTGCTCATTGGTTTTTGTCCAGGTCGGCATCTGCACCTGTCTGATTCCTGCCGGAGCGTCAAACACAACTTCAACCCGGTAACCATCCGCTGTTACCTCCGTAACGTTCGTCTCAACAATGGACGGCGCTGCCGGCAGCGTGGTCGGTGTAAGCACATAGCGGACATTATATCCGTGGGTACCGGTTGTCAGGTTGTTCACACAGACACCGACACTGGTGTTCAGCGCTTCCACACGATAGATTGGGTTGTAGGAACCGGAAAACTTATTGACACCAATCTGGATGTCTTCGCCAATATGGTTGCTGTCAAGCCATACATTCGGATTTCCGGAAAAACGGTTGCTTCCGTTCAGCAGATCCAGGGACACACCATAGTTAGCCGCAAGAAGCTCGATGACCGAATTCTTGGTTGCGTTTACAATCGCAACACCTTCCTTCGCCGGATCCAGACCGTTTGTCACACGCGGAAAGCTTCCAAGTGATACAGCAGCATGACCGCTTGACCGTCCCGGTTCAATGTAAATCGTGATTGTTCCGGGAATGACAAACGCCTCCGGATTTTCCAGGATCGTTGTATTCCTGGCAGTCAGCTTGTATGCAAGGATGCCTCCTTCACCGCTGAAATAAATAGAATCTCCTACTTCCATGTCTCTGCAGTGCAGATCCCAGTCATAGGTCGTCTGCGGTACATTCTGGGTAATTCCCAGTTCCTTCATGGATCGCTGAACCAGCGAGCTGCAGTCATAGTAATACTCTGCGTAGCGGTTCGGCTGGCTGTATCCGCAGCCAAGTTTACTTAACATTGTTGCTACCAGCTGGTTTGCCGATACCTGTTTGTCCGTTACTTCTTCATCCTCAAGTGCCAGCATGACCGGCGCATACATCGACATCTGAGATGCCTCTTCGTCACCTCCCGCCCAGACACTGGCCGAAGTCATTGTACTTACAAACGGTGCTGCTTCTGTCTCCGCTTCTGACGAAGATGCTGTCTCCGCTGACGTTGTTTCCGCAGTCGTCGCTGGCGTTTCTTCAGGCACGGTCTCCGCTGATGTCGTTACAGGCGCAGTCTCTGCTGATGTCGCTGCAGGTGCAGTTTCTGCTGATGTTGCTGCAGGCGCAGTCTCCGCTGATGTTGCTGCAGGTGCAGTTTCTGCTGATGTTGCTGCAGGCTCAGTCTCTGCTGATGTTGCTGCAGGCTCAGTCTCTGCTGATGTTGCTGCAGGCTCAGTCTCTGCTGATGCCGCATCAGGCGTTTGCTCCGCTGATGTTATTTCAGACGCAGTTTCCAGTGCAGTCATGGACGACGTTTCTGCCGCTTCTTCCAGAGCCATTGTGATCGATTCCGTTATCTGTTCAACCGATGACTCGGAAGAATCACTGACATAAAACGCTTCCTGTGCAAAACCTGGCATGACGCTGCTGCCCGCAACCATGACACTGGTTACGATGCTTACACAACTGTGCCATAACCTTTTTCGTCTCATGCAGTCCTCCTCCTTCAATTTTTGCTCCGGCTCTGAAACCTGCGGTTTCTGCCGGATGTTCCTTTCCGGCTTTCTGTTCCTCTTCTGCTGCCGGATTTTCATCGAAAAAACGACAGTATGGTACCATCGAATCTCCGCGATCAATTTATTATAACATCCAGAAACATTTTTGTCTATATTTTGTAATAATTTCGTATTGTTTTTTTCTTCCTGTCTTCCCTGTTTTTTCCACTTCCTCCTTTTTTCTGTACAAATGTTCTTGTTTTTTCTTCCGCCTTTTGGTATACTTAGGTAAGGATTACCCAATCAGGTGTTTCAAATATTTCATTTTTATTACGCGATATTACGCTCCGGACTTAGTTTCCGATGATTTTCGTGTAATTGGCAGGACCGAGTACCTGTCAGAAAGGATTTGTAGGTATGGCAAATAAAAAAGATAACAAACACAGTTCCGGCAATTCCGGCACGTTTCTCTGGATTCTGATGGCTCTTACCCTGATCATCATTGCCGCCATCGGTTCCCCCTATGGGCAGCGTTTTATGAATTCCTTTCAAACAGCTGCCAGCAATGGTCCGGCCACAGTCAACAGCTCCTCTACAATGACTCCGGCTGCTCAAAATGAAATCACTGCAGCTGCGGTTCAGACAACGGCTGCTCCCCAGACAACGGCTGCTCCCCAGACAACGACTGCTCCCCAGACGATGCCTGTCCCTCAGACGACAGCTGCACCTCCGACAACCATGGCATCTGAGACACAGCCATCGGAATCTGCTGCATCGTCTCAGACAACTGCCTCGTCACAAACTGCAGCCCCTTCAACAGAGCCGGCGGAAACGTTTTTTAACGTCAGCAATATCTGGGGAGAAGGCGACGCGCTGGTGCCGTAACCAAACGCAGCAGCCCGCAAAAATCCGACCGAACGTGTCCACGGCACATCTTCTGGCTGTATAAACAATCCGACCGAACGTGTCACTGGCACGTTCGCCTGGATGTAGTAACAACAAAAAAATCAGGATCGAACATACAGTAAACGTTCGATCCTGTTCTTTTATTTTCTGCCGGATTCTTCCTTTCCAAGCGTCCGGTATACCGTTACATACATGGTTGCCGCGCAGGCAAGACCGCCAATTGCATTGGAAATCGGTTCTGCCCAGAAGACGCCTGCAACTCCAAGTCCAATTCGCGGCAGCAAAATCGTCAGAGGTGCAACAATTACCGCTTTGCGAAGAAGCGAAAAGAAAATCGCGTGCTTTGACCGTCCAAGAGCGGTAAAGGTTGATTGGCCAATGAACTGGAATGCCATGAAGAAAAAGCCGAAGAAATATTGTTTCAACGCCACCACTCCGGCATCAATCATTGTTACATCATCCGAAAACAGACGGATAAAAATCTCAGGGATTGCCAGAACAATGATCCAGATGAAAATCGTATAGACAACACCAAGGACTGCCGTAAATCGGATTCCCTGTTTTACCCGGTCAAATTTAGCGGCTCCATAGTTATAGCCGATAACCGGCTGACAGCCGTGTGAAATCCCGCTGACAGGAAGAGACAGAATCTCCCGGACAGAATTCAGTACCGTCATAACACCAACATACAGATCTCCTCCATATATTTTCAGCGTTGCATTACATACCACGTTGACCAGGCAGTTTGTTCCCTGCATGATAAATCCAGGCATACCAAGAGTCATAATCTCCTTTGCCAGTTTCCAATCCATTTTCATGCAGCTTCTCTGCAGACGGATGACTGCTTTCTTTCCTGTCAGAAAGCGAAGCACCCAAACTGCGGACACCATCTGGCTGATCACTGTCGCCAATGCGGCTCCGCTGACTCCCATGTCAAAGACAAAGATAAAGATCGGATCCAGAATCAGATTCAGGATAGCGCCGATCATCGTGGTCAACATTCCCATTCGCGGAAAGCCCTGAGCATTGATGAATCCGTTCAGTCCGGTTCCCAGCATGGAAAACATGGTTCCGAACAGATAAATCCGCAAATAGGCATCCGCATAAACATAGGAATCGTCACTGGCGCCGAACAGATAAAGCACCGGCTTGCGAAAAACATAGCAAAACAGAAAAATCACAAGAGAGCCGCCAAGAAGCATAGTAAACACATTGCCAAGTATCTTCTGTGCCCGCTCCTCCTGTCTGGCTCCTCTTGCAATGGAAAACAGGGGCGTGCCGCCGCTGGCAAACAGATTGGTAAACGCGGCAATCAGAGCCGTCAGCGGAAAAATCAGACCGATTCCGGTCAGAGCAAGGCTGCTTGCGCCGGGCAGATGACCGATATAAATCCGGTCCACCACATTATAGAGCAGCTGCACAAGCTGTGCCAGTGTCAGCGGAATCGCCTGTGCAACAATGTTTTTCCATACCTTTCCCTGAGAATAGTCATTGGAAACTGACTTCTTTCCTTCCTGCATTTCCTCATCTGCCTTCTTTTGCTTCCTGATACTCATCTCTGACCTGTTTCCTTCCTCGTCCCGTTACACGCGAATTACATAATTCTCTTTTCTCGGCTTTGCCTGTGGATACTCGCAGTCACGATACCCAAGAATACAGTTGCCGATTCCAACATAATTTTCGTTCAGTCCCCACTCCTTCAAAAGAGCAAGTCCCTCTTCTGTCTGGAACACTTCTCTTGCCCGGTGGATCCAGCAGGAATCGACACCGACAGCATAAGCCGCATTCAGCAGATTTCCCATGACCAGAGAACCATCTTCCAGGTAAGTACCAGCCAGCGATTTGTCCGCCAGCACAACAATCACAGTCGGCGCGCCGTAAAACGGATCTGTATCCACACCCATCACGGCTGCATTCATTTTCGACAGCTTTTGGATCAGTTCCTGCTTCTGCACAACGACCATCACCGGAGACTGTTTTCCCATTCCGGTAGGAGCCCAGGTTCCAGCTTCCAGAATCTGCTCCAGCTGCTCCTCTGTGATCTGCTCCTTCCTGTACTTACGAATGCTCCTTCGATTCTTCAGTACATCCAACGCTTCCTTCATTTTTTTCAAACCTCCTGATTCTCCGTTCGGTAATACATTGTTTTATTCTGTTTATTCCGCTTTAATTCGCATCCTCATCCACAGCTTCTTTCTTGAAGAAATCTCTGTTTCCTTCCGTCACCGCTCCAAAGCAGCAGTCCATCTGCCACCATTCACCGTCTATTTTCACCCGGTTGATGAACCGGTAACGATCTTCCAACATCTGCAGTTCGTCCCTGACATCAAACTGATTTTCTGCCGGTTCCTTCGTTTTTGCGGATTCCGACGTTTCCTGTGCCTGGACAAGAATCTCATTTTCCAGTCCAAGACCATCCAGAAGAAGCTTTGCCGCTTCCGCAAATCCCTGGCCAGTTGCCAGATGATCCAACAGCGCACCATCTGCCCGGCTGCATGACTCAGACAAAGCTGCGTCCTCACTCTGCGGATATGCCGTCATCACTGTCATATATGACCACACAGCCTCTGCCTTCTCCCTTTCCGTCATTGATTCTGCTTTAGATCCGCTTTGGGCAGCATCTGCCGTGATTGTTTCCAGAATTTCCTCTGCCGCATCATTCACCTGCTCACGGATCGAACGGATTTCTTCCAGTCCCTGACTGTAATCCAGAAGAAGACAGGTTACCTGACCTGGTCCGCTTTCCGTCTGACTGCATCGAATCTCTTCCAGACCAAGCGTCAGGAGCGGATGATTGGCCTCGAAGCTTCTCTGCCACTGCTCCAGCTGCCCCTCTTTGGGCAGATAACGGCTTTTATCAAAATGCAGCTCAATGCCAAGTACCACATTTTCCATGGCAGTTTCCAGCAGCTGCTCCAGTTCCCGGGTACTGCTGATGCAGTCATCCGATTTCAACTGCAGATCGCCCAATTCTTCCCAGCCGGCCGGTTCCTGTTTTCCACTGCCCTGGTCGGTCCAGATCACCTGACGGTATGGACCGGTATACTGCTCCACCAGATCTTTCATCCGGTACGCAGGCGGTTCCAGATAGTACCCGTCTTCTTCCTTTCCCTTTGCGAACTGCTCCGCCTGGCCAAGCAGGGAATCTGACAGACTCCCGCAGCCGGACAGAGCCAAAAGAGAAACGACCATCAGCCCATGAAACAACAGCTGAACTTTTCTTCCCATTGTCCGCATCTTCCTTTCTCCTTCTATTTCAGCAGTTCCAGCAGCTTTCCGGTTCCATCCCATTCTTCCATCGACTTGCCAAGCTGCTGATGTGCATACGCCATCAATCGTCCCTCTTCCGAATTTACATCTGCCCGGACACGAAGCAGCCAGTTTCTGCATGCGCAGAACAATTCTCTGCTGTTAATGCGCAGAACTGCTGTCAGCCCCGCCTCCCGTTTTCCCGTTTCCAGAATGTCTACGGTAATGCAGTGCACGGCAGGTCTGTCTTCCTCATTCATCCGGACACGGTTAAAGATGCACCTCTGTTCCGTTTCCAGATCACAGCAGGCGACTGCCTCCTTCGGATTCCAGGGAAACAGTTCCCGAAGAACCTGGCTGCAGACAAGCGAAAGCAGAGCTGATAAATAACTGCTTTCTTCCGATGGATGCTTTGGAGGAATCACAATCCGCAGCATGGTTACCTCATATGGACCAGCGGATTTTTTCTCCTCCAGATAGGATTCCAGACTGTAATCGGTTCCCCCCTCTCTGGCAGGAAAAGAGAAAACGCCTTTCTTTTCACAGCTCATGACAGCCTGGTACAGAATCAGCCGCTTCTTTTCCTGATCCAGATCAGCCAGCAGCGGCGACAGATCCGACACATGGAAAATCTGGTCTTCTATCAGAACATTTCCTCTTGTCATGGCAAACGGATTGACCGGTATCCCCTGCTCTCCGCTATCCGTTTCCTCTTCCTGCGCCTGGCTAAGCAGTGCCAGCGCGCCGCGGTCTGTCAGGCGGACCGTCCAGCTGCTTCTGTTTTGAGCGGCTTCCTCCTGAAACAGAAACGTGTCATACAGATTGGAAACTGCAATCCCCGGGAATACCACGTGAAGGACATGAGTCAGAAATTCCTCCGTTCCCAGGTTCTCCATACCAAAACGCTCCTGCTGCTTTCGAATCCACTGCTCCGAAACTCCGCCCTCCTGCTCCATGGCGAAGAGAAGACGGCGCATTCTTCCCTGCTGGGAATCCAGACACCAGCAGACCAGATCAAAGATCGGATAGTTCTGTCCGCTCTCTTTCTCCTGCACCGCAGGGTTTCCTTCTCCTGCAGTGTCCTGCATCCGCTGGCAGGAATCACCGAAAACAGTAACCTCCTCTGCCGCATAGTAACGCAGCGCCTGCTGTTCCTGGCCGCTTCCGGTGCACTGCAGAAACAGGTACTGTACCGGTTCTTCCTTTTTATTCCATAATGCAAATACCGCGTCAGCAGTCCGGCCTGTTTTTGCCAGCAGCGGATGGGTATCCGTCAGAACAACAAGACGTGCTTCCCGATACCAGAACGGATAGACACGGTCCGGTTCCAGGGCAGCCAGCTGTTCCCCTGTAACAAGAAGAAGATCCATATCCTGCTGATTCTGAATTTCCATCACACCGCCGATCCGGATCACCGGAATCCGGTCAAACGTATGGGAAAGACTCTGACAAAGGTACTGTTCCCACTGCCTTTTTTCCTCTTCATCTCTGCAGACAAATACACATCTTCTGCGCTTCTGAAATCCATCAAACAGAAAGGCAGTCAGCCACTCGCATTCTCTGTTCTGAATCATTGTTTCATGAAAATCGAACACTGTGCCTGTTACTGCAACATTGTTTTCTTCCATCAGAAGACGATACAGTTCTTCGCTCTGCAGGTCTTTCTCCTGCTTTTTTTCCCGTTTTCGGTCCGGACGCTCTTTGGGACAGTATTTCAGAAATCCCGCCAAAACCTCCGCAAACAGCCAGGGGATCGAAGGCACCAGATAGCTGGCGGAGAAAAAAGCAGCTCCCTCTGCCTGGTTCAGCCATGGAATCCGGATATACAGTGCAAGAATCGCAATAAAAGCCTGAATCACAGCCAACAGGAGAAGAAGAGAAGAAAGATTCTTCATCCATTTCCCGAGAACTGCTGCCCAGGGACGAAGCACCATTCCCTCTTCCTTTTCTTCGTAACAGAGATCTGCCAGCACCCAGGGCAGGTGAAGCAGCTTTCCCTCAGGAGGCAGCTTGCGAAACACAAGAACCTCACCGCGGTCAGCCGCCGCATTCAGAACGCTCAGAATCAGCCAGCCCAGGAACAGAATAATCAGATTTGCATAGAGATAGAACAGCAGCACATACTGCAGCTGATAATTTCGTCTGACAAACACAGCCGTTCGAAACTCCGCCAGAATCCCGGATTCCATCAGCTGCTGAAAACGTTCCAACAGCAGTGTTCGAACCGGCAAAAGCAGCAGAACCGCACAGAAAATCACAATTGCCGCAGTCTGGCGGCACCATCGGATCCTTCTGCTGTCCGAGGCAGTCATCCGGCGGATGGACTGAATCAGGCAGCCGGTCAGAAACAGAATCCCCGCCAGCAAACATATCATCAGAATATCATTCATGAATCCGCCTTCCTTCTTCCTTCTCAATCACAGGCCAGTAGACCTCATTTCCAAGTTCCTTCTTTTTGTAATCCATCGGCTGCAGAATGCGCCTTGTCACTTCCGGATTCTCTGCTGCCTTCGGCCACTCCTCACCGAAGCTCTGAAACGTCTCCAGACCGGCCAGCGTCTTCTGCATGTTTGCCAGATGCCAGGCTCTCATGGAAACCAGTTCGGACATCTCCTGCTTTTTCTGATTCCGTCTTCTCTCATTCTGCAGCTCGTATTCCTGCTCCAGCCAGTCGGCTGCGCAGTCTCTGTACTCATTGGCTCTCTCCTGATACTGATCCAGCACCTGGTTCAATGTTTCTTCCAGCTGGGAATATGCAGCAGTGATGCTTCGGATAAAATAGCCGGGCATGAACACACGCCAAATGACAAGAGCCAGAAGCAGAATCCCAAACAGACTCACAGAAACAGGAAGAAGTTCCTTATTCTCAAGAACCGTTCCCTGATACACCAGCCATGGCACAAAAGCCAGAGCTGCTGCTCCGGTCAGATAAAAAACAGCTGCAGCTGCTCCGGTCAGTCTGGTACAGTCAATCAGCACCTGCATTTCCCGGCGCCACTGACGGATGCCTGCTTTTCCTGTTTTCTCGTCGGCCGTCTCCCGGTTTTTCTTTCCTGTTCCAAAGGATGGAATCCCTTCCTGCAAACGGCTGCCGATTTGGTCCGGCCGATTCCAGAAACCGGAATCCTTCTTTGCGTTCCCATAGGCTGCTTCTGCAAAGCCGGCATAGCTGTGCCCTTCAATTTCCCGGTACAGACAGTCGGTCACTTCTTTCTCATAGGCAGTCAGTTCCTCTTCCAGACCGGTGAACGAAGCAGTCAGCGACTGACTGATTTCTTCCACACGGTCACGGACTTCCAGTCGTTTGCTGCGCTTTAGAGAGATCCGGCAGCTTTCCAGCTGCTGCTTTGCGGATTCAATCCGCTCAGCCAGACGAAACGACAGCTCGGGAAGAGAAAGCGACAGTTTCTGAACCGGCTGCTCTTCCTGCGAAATCACTTCCTGAAGAATCCGGTCATGCTTCTGACTCAGCTGCTCTCGATACCCCGCCAGAGCAGCCCGGTATTTATCCAGAAGACGTTCCTCCGCTTCCGTGTCCTGACTGCTGTAGTACGACTGAACAGCTTCTCTTGTCACTTCTTCGCCGTTCCGAAGCAGATCCACAAGACTCAGCATGCTGATCCGGTTGGCGCGGCTGATTTCCCTAGCGACGGGCCAGTAGATCACATCTGTACAGCGGTTCAGACCGCTGCCGTCGAAAAGACTCCGGATTCTGTGACTGATGTAGTCAAATCCTTCTTCTTCCTGCTCCTCTTCCTGTTTTGCCAGCAGTGCATCCAGCGCCTCATCCGCGTCTGGAGCCTCTTCTTCTTTTTCCTTCCCGCTTTCCCGCTCCGCATCCATCGCCAGACGAAGACGCTCCTTCAGGTCAGCAAAAATCCGGTCTGTTTTCTTTTCCGGTTTCTTTACAGCTCCCGTCTCCCCGTCTTTTCCAAAGCCCGGAGCGGTTTCCCGTTCCACAGCTGCAGCCAGCTCTTCTTCCCACTGGCTTGCCGGCCTTTTTCCCCAGAGCCCCGCTGCCTGTAACAATGTTCCATTTTCTTCATCCGTCTCACTCATGGAAGTTCGGATTTCCAGCAGATCCAGAAAACGTTGGATTCCATTCAGTTCTTCTTCCCAGACTGCCGTTTTTGGAACCGTTCCGTAATAGGGCTGTTCCACCTGAAACAGAACCATCACTTTCCGTGTGTAAGAGCCGGTGATCACCGGGATTGTTCCCGATTTTTCCAATGCCCTGCAAACCATGGCTTTTGCATAGAGAGTCGTTTCCTTCCAGCGGTCGCTTTCTCTTCTCCGGACACAGACGATCACCTGATAGTCGCCGCCTTCAAACCCTCTTCGATTGATGTGGCTGGCAACTTCACGAAATGCCTTAGTCAGAGAAGCCGGTTCCCAGGAAGCTTCAAACAGCTCCAGCTGCTTTTTTGCCACCGGCTCATAGAAGAAAATCCGGTAGTTTTCCGCATGGATGCAGGCTTCCACATTAATTACATATAAAAGCATGAACCCACCTCACTATGCAAGATCATCATAATCCCCGGTATACAAAACACGCTCACCCGGCTCATCGGCCGCTGCCGCGGCAGCCTCCGCTTCCTCGTCCTCTCCATAGAGAACTCTGGTCAGACCTGCGTTGGAATTGATCAGTTCCTCCTCCTCGTACAGATCCAGGAAGTTTCGTAACAATGTTTCTTCCCGGTAAGTCAATGTTTCATTCTTACGTTTCTGATAGAGTCTGGAAAAGCTTACGATTGCATTGCGGATGTTGCGGCAGGCATACAGCGTCTTCACCTCGTCACGGTCAAACATAAACTCACAGTATTCCCGAATGAACACACCGAAACCGCGCAGAAGATTGTTAAACGCGCCTGTTTCCATGCCGCGGCTCATCTTTTCCAGAATATCCAGCATGTTTTCGTCATCCGGTTCCTTCTCCTGCTGGATCATGTCGGCAATCATGGTCTGACGGTAAATTTCTTCTTCCATGGTATCCGGTGAGGACAGTGCCTTGGTGCGGCGCAGATGGTTTCTTCCATCATAGAGAAGCGTATATTTCATTTCCCGGTTAAATTTCATAGACTCGTACAGATCTGCATAGGAGTTTCCAATCGGTATTCCCGCCGCTTTTACCCGGATTGTCTCCATTCCGTGGAGGAACCACCATGAGATGTTTCCTTTTTTATTTTTCAGCCGGACACAGCATGGCTTATCCAGCGTCAGAGAATAGAAAAAGGCACGGATGTTATTCTTCTCATCCACTGCACGCTGGGAAGGATAGATGCTGGGAAGATAGGCTTCTTCACACCAGAACTTGTTCAGATGGGGATTGATCACTGTAATGACATCCGCCTCCTGCGATGTTCTCGGCATTTTTCCGATCTGGATCATCCGTTCCTCATAATGGCGGTGTGCCTCTCCTCCCCTCTTAAATTTATCCAGATTCTCAATCAGCAAATTGTATCTGGCTTTGTAGCAGATCAGCTCATCCGCCCGGAAATTGTCGTGGATCAGGACCGTCACGGCATGGCCGTCCGGCGTCGCCGTATCCTTCAGAAAGCGCTGCGCCGTTGCTTCCACGCTTGCTGTTCCATCCATTTTTACCGCATTGTCCGGATGCATTGCCAGATATACAGACATGGTTGTTTTTCCAACGATGTTACAGATTCCGATCCATGGCTGCGCCATTGTCATGGCTCTTGCCACTTTATTTTTAATCCAGTTATCCAGATGATAGTCATAGGCTTCCCGGTTATTTTCCCTGGAAACGCCGACAATCGTTTCCATCTCCAGCGCAAGGGCGTCATAAATGTTCATTGCGATCAGCGAGGATGCCTCTTCCTTCGCTTTCTCCTGCATCACAAGAACAACTGCTTGGCGGAAGATCTGGAGCATGCGGTTATGATAGGCATATTCCTCCTTTTTTCGCTGTGCCATGCCGGTCTGCTTCAGCTGCTGTTCCATCTCACCGTAAATGCAGCGAAGAATTGCCCTGGAGGATTCCTGAGGAAGAGCAGAGCTGGATGACTGGCACTGAAGCGCAAAACGGAAATACAGCACATCCAGACAATCCTCACTGCAGCAGACATACTGCTCACCGACGGAAGACTGCTTTTCCATGGAACGAAGCTCTTTCACCTGACGGCGAATGTCCTCTGTCGCGCCTTCCAGAATCCGGAAGAACCGCTGATACAGATCACACAGCTTTTCCAGGCGCTTTTCCAGAGTCAGATAAATTTTCGCACGAAGTCCGCAGGAAGCGTAAGCTGTCAGATTGGACACCGTTCTTCCTGCCGCATCTTCATATACCTCAAGAACACGCTTCAGCTCCCGCCTGCGCATCCGCTTTCCAAGAACTGCCTCGATGGGCGCGTTGGGATTATCACCGGAGATATCATAATCAGCGCTGCTGACCAGATCCAGCTCCAGTCCATAGCAGTCTTCCTCCGCTTCCTTTCTTCTGGCACGAATGTTTTCCAGGATCACATAGAGCAGATATCTCGCCGCAATGGGATGAACACGGCCCAGAATCGAAGAAATGCACGCTTCTCTGTCGCTGACACTGATCATGGCAGACAGAGTCGCCGGAATAAACTGGTTGGGCAGTGAATATTTGTTATCCTCCATCACCTTCATCACCGCTGCGCGGTAATTGCGGATGGACTGTTTATTTGTTGCAACGCCCTGGCGGGCAGCCTCGGGAGACTGTGCCCACTGTTCAATGGAAATGTCCAGACAGGATTCTGCCATCTTCTGAAGACTGTCGCCGCCGATAGCATCCTCAATTTCCTGTTCCATCGCTTCCAGAAACTGACCGGCAAGGGAAATCTCACCGCCGTCTTCTGTTTCCATGAACACCTGAGAATACAGAGCGGAAAGACCGGCATGCTCCCCCCTTGTCTCTTCCAGAAACAGCTCCTGGTAACGCTCCTGAATATTGGGCAGAACCACTCTCGGGTTCAGGTTCTGTTCCTCTCTTGCCATAGACAGCTCTTCTTCAAACTGATGGTCAATCCGCAGCCAGTAACGATCCACAAGCTCTGTGAGCCAGCGCAGCGAACAGTACTGCATCACCTGATCACCAGGATAGATCAGCTTACACAGACCTGCGCTGCCATAACGGGACATGCCATTGCTTCCGATTGTGGACAGAATAAAATTATCCTCCACCGAAAGCGCATTTTCACCAACGTCCGTCAGCAGATGAACATAGGCCATTCCAGCTACCATTTTCTCTACCTCTGCCAGCTGCTTCTGACCAATGGTTCCGCCATTGAAGCTGCTGTCAAACAAAAACAGATGGTCATAGGGAATGGTTCCGTTCCGTTTCAGATATTCCTCCTGGATATCGTCCGGAATCTCGTCTTCCATGGAAGCACCCTGACTTGCCATGTCTCTGGCATAGTTCTGATACATGGCACGCGACTCCATGACCTCTGCTTCCAGATCCTCATTTTCTCCATAGTCATAGTACTCCATCCGAAGCAGCGAATCCGCCGCATCACGGCGCTGGAGCATGTAAAACGCGTTCAGCTCTTTCAGGCAGGCATAGGCATTCACATAAACCGCCTGACGGTTCAGCTCACCCGGCTGAATCGGAGCCATGATATCCGGTCCCAGAAACATACCGCGGACCATTACATTGGGAATGGCAAGAATCTTCTGAATTACCCGCTTTACATAGAACGGGATCTGAATAAACATACCTGCTCCCGTTCCTCCGCAGACAGAACCAACCACCATGGTCAGCACATTCTCTTTCAGACCGCTTCCCGTGATCGCCGCGATCCTGCGGACCGCATTCTCGATGGGCAGAAACTTTCCTTCCTCTTCCGCTGCCAGAGCGGCAAGACGGGAAATCGCCCGGATCTGACCGGCTCCTTCCAGCATTCCTCTGTTGTTGAGGAAGATGTTGCTGGGGAACCAGCTCATGTACTGGGGATGGTCTTTCAGATACTGACGGACAAGACGCTCATCGCTGATCTGAATTGTCTCAATTCCCTGGTCCCGCAGCTTTCTCAGATCCTTTACATTGGTATCAATCGCCACAATCGCGACTTTATTTCTTCTCGGTGAATCCGCGGCCAGCATGCGGTCAACCTGCGCTACGATCCTTCCTCCCACGCCGCCGACTCCAATCAGGAGAATCGGTGCGCCCTGTGTATCCTGCAGAATTTTTCTGCCGGCTTCCTCATAGATATACTCGTTTTCCATTGCTATCCTCCTCTGATCCCTCTGCCGCCGCAGCCTGGCTGCGTTTCTGCCGCAGTCTTACCTGACGCCGGTCGGGCAATTCTGCTCAGTTGCTGGTCAGACGGTATCCTGTTACCGCTTCCGAATTTTTATCATCTGCAACATATAATTCCATTCCGCGCACCAGACGAATGTCCCGTTTCGTCGGTTCCATCATTCGAAGAAGGCGGCTCATGTTGGAAGCATTCCGTCCCATGAACCTTACCTTCCCGGCATAGGCCAGTCTGTGGCGCAGACAATCCTTATCCACAAGAATTTTCCGGTTTGCACCGGCAACAAATACCATGTCACCAACGCGCATCCGGCAGGCTTTCCAGGGAATCAGGCCGACTCTGTGCTTCATGACCTTGATCCTTGGCGACTCCTGAATTCCTACACCGAACTTCGTGTAGACCACAATCTCCATGATCTGGTTGTGGAATTTCGGCTGACGAATCCAGCCAATGATACACCAGATCAGAAACAGCAGAACACAAAGAGCAATCAGAGGAATCCAGTACATCCACATGTTTCTGCCGATTGTAAAGGAAACCTGACATTCCGCTTCCCCCGGGATTGACAGTGTTACTGTCACATCACCGTAAAACCAGCTGACGCCCCGCGGCTGGTATGTAACGGAGCCGTCTTCCTGAATCTTTACCTTCCGCCCGATCCCTGCTTTCCGCCCGCCTGTTTCCCACAGGAAGAAAACGGAATCTTCAAAGACAGAGCTGCATTTCAGGTTCAGCGCTTCCACCTCTTCCTTTGTCATCCGTACCCCATCTGCTGTCAGATAGAAGGTAATTGGCGCAAGGGAGCCGAGGGCAGACTGCAGGACAACGTCCTCTCCCCCGTGGCCTGTTATTCCGTAGCTGATTTTCGGCAGCACGGTCAGACTGATTTCTCCAGCCGCCTCCAGTTCCTCACAGGCAACGGAAATCTTCATTTCTCCGGTATCTTCCGTTTCACCGGCAGGCTGGAACACATAGCAGCCCTGTTCCTCATCAAAGTACCACTGGTATTCAAACATTCCGCCTTCAATGACCGGTTCCGAGACGGCATACCGGGAAGCTTCCTTTGCACCGACGCGGACGCCGTCTGCAGTCAGGTAGAAGAAAACCGGTTCACATGCATCCAGTTCATTCTGCCTGGCTGTCATTGTCTTTCCGTCAGAACGTCCGGGCACCGCTTCATAGGCATATGCGATTTTTTCCAGAGATTCTACCGTGACCGACTTGGACAGCTGCATCGTGCCAAGCTGCTCCAGAACAGTCGGAAGGCCTTCCAGAGACGTGGTCACGGTCAGCGTACCGACGCTTTCCGTTTTTCCTGACGGACGAAACACATAGGAACCGTCCTCTTCTCTCATCCAGCTGTATTCCAGCGTTCCTCCAGTGATTACCGGTTCCGTCAGCTCATAGCGCATCGCATCATCACTGGAAAGGCGTGTTCCATTATCGGTTATGTAAAAACGGATGGAATCGCACTGATCCATCTCATTCTGTCTGGCACTGACAAGGTCCCGGTCTGTCTCAATCCCAAATACAACAGACTCCATGCTGAAACGGACATCATCGGTGATTGGAAGAAAACCGGGCATGGACATGGTTCCGACAATCCGGTTGCCGCCGCTTCCCAAAACAATGTTCAGTTCCTGCCCTTCGGTCTGCGAAACAACGTTATCTTTATTATAGTACATCAGCTGATAGGAAGTCCCGGCTTCCAGCAGTGCCGGATCAATGACCGTATCGGTCCCGGCCTCCACGACAACGCCTGTTACCGTTACCTCCTCGCCCTCCATCAGATTGGGGAGTGCTTCCTGCGGAATCTCTTTTCCCTGACAGGTGAACCGCAGCTGGTATTCCACAGCCGGTTCAAACACGACGGTCAGACTGGCCGGATCAATCTCGGAAGTAAACGCAACGGTATAGGTCCCAGCCGGAATGTTTGTCCCGCTGTTATCTGCCAGAATTGCATTGCCGAACAGAGAAGGATCCACATTGTAGGCATCCGGAGACAGCTTCACATTTCTTGTAATGGAATAGGCCGTTCCATCCGGTCCGGTGACGGATGAAACCTCCGCTTCTCTTCCCAGCGACAGAAACGCGATGTTGCGCAGCGGCAGATGGGAGGTGACATGAACCGTTTTTCCATCGACCACCGTTATCTCGGACGGATCCAGGCGATAGCGGCCGGAAATCATGTCCGCCATCTGGCCAATGGCATGGATCATGCTCTGGCCATCCACCGTTACCAGCGCGTGGAAATTCAGATCCGGACGATCGGTCAGAGGCACCGCTTCTGAGCCAATGGCAAGATAATAGGTGTTCAGCCTCGTCTGGTTGGGAGCCAGTGTCTGGAAAAAGGATTCAAACTGTGCCTGAACCTGGCTGGTATCAATGGTAATCTGATTGGTCAGGTCATCCATAAATCCGCCGTCGGAGAGAACCACAAGATAGTAGGAAGTAGACGGATCCGAATCCACATGGGTGAACAATTCGTTGTAGGCAACACGGATCGATCCATAGGGCGTTCCGCCTCCGTTCCACGGCTGTGTCCGCACCTGATCGACAGCAGCCTGAGGATTGGACAGATCAATGGCATAGGCAAGACCGGACGGTTCCGGATTGGACGGATCCGCCTGCACCGCCCGCTGCACATCGCTCATGTAGACAAGATAGAGTTCATCCTCCTCATCCAGAAGCGCAATAAATGCCTGAATCGCGTAATTGGCATTGGAATATCGGTTTCCTGTCTGCATACTCCAGGAATCATCATAGACGATCGTTACAATTTTCTTTCCCGATGACGAATCGGCATACACAGCTGACTGTCCGGAAATTCCGGCTGCGATCATCATCAACAGCACAAAAATCGCGATGTATTTTCTCATAGTATCTCCCTTTCATTCCTGACGGTATCACATGCATTTTGTACGAATCTTCCAAACTTTTGTCAAAATTCCGTCTATACTGTAACTATAGCACAACACTCCCCGGATGACAAGCCGGGGAGTGTTTACGATTTCTTTAACATTATTAAGAAATAAAAACGCCGGCCACAGCCATTGATTTCCATTCTTTACTTCATAAAAAACTGCTCCAGAACTTCCCTGAAATACCAGCGTTGATCCGTTTTTGCCGCCGATTCCGCCACTATGACAGGATCGGTCCGGACGCAGAAGTCCTCCAGCCAGTACTCGATGATTCCGATCGTCTCTCCCTTTGAAACAGGAGCTTCCAGTTTCTCCGGAAGCTTTACCCGGACACGCAGCTTCTCATCCTCCCGCCTCAGTGTGGAAATGCGCAGCGAATGGCCGGACTCAATTTTCACACGGGACTCCGTTTCCCCGCTGCTCCAGTCATAGGCGCCCTGTTCCACCGAAAGCGTTTGCGGCAGATTAACGGAATCCACCTGTTCCTCATAGTACCGGTAATTGTCAATTCCATATTTCAGCAGCAGTCTTGTATCAAACCATTTCCAGGTTCGATTTCCCGGCCATCCGCAGGCAAGCAGCGCAACCACAAACAGCCTTCCCTCCCGTTCCAGCGCGCACACATAGCAATAGCCGGCGTTCCCCGTGAAGCCGGTCTTGCCGCTGATCACGCCGTCCATCATGTTCAGAAATGCATTATGGTTGACCACAGAATAGCTTCCGTTCTGTCCGGTGTCGGAAAACGTATAGCTCTGTCTCTGCGTGATTGTCAGAAATTCTTCTTTTTTCGGCGATTCCGCGACACAATAGCTCATCAGCTTTGCCAGGTCAGCCGCTGTTGTATAGTGACCATCCGCATCCAGTCCGTTCGGCGTCACAAAGGACGTATCTGCCAGTCCCAGTTCTTCTGCCTTCCTGTTCATCAGCACAGCAAATCCTTCCACACTGCCTCCGATGGCTTCCGCGATCACAACAGCAGAATCATTGTGACTCTCCAGCATCAGTGAATAGAGCAGATCTTCCAGAAGGAACCGCCGTCCCGCAGGCGCTCCCAGCTTCACCTTCGGTGCCGCCGCGGCCAGAGACGACACTTCACATTCCTGACTCAGATCACCATGTTCCAAAGCAAGAATGCAGGTCATGATTTTTGTTGTACTTGCCATCGGCAGTTTCTCTGTCTCATTTTTTCCATAAAGTACCCGTTTGCTGTTCCCATCGAGAAGAACAGCCGCCCTGGAATACAATTCCTGAGGCTGCGGTTCCTCTTCTCCATATCCGTTGACGGATGCAAGTAAAATCAAACCAGCCAGCATCAGACAGAACAGTCTGTTCCTACCCCTCCGCTTTCGATTCACAGGCTTCACCTGCCACATGTTTCTTCTTTTCAGTCTATGAAAAAAGCGAAAGGACTATGCCTTCCGCTTCTTTGCGTCTTATACCAGTTCCTCCAGTTCGCCGACCAGCTGCTCAAAAAGCGCCAGCGCATCTGCTACCGGTTTCTTTGTTGTCATATCAACACCTGCCATTTTCAGCAGATCAATGGGATCCATGCTTCCGCCGCCCTTTAAGAATTTCTTATATTCCTCCACTGCCGTCATTCCCTCACGAAGAATCCGGGAAGACAATGCAGTCGCTGCAGAAAATCCGGTCGCATACTGATACACATAAAACGGTGTGTAGAAATGGGGGATCCGCATCCACTCGCAGGAAATCTCCTCATCGCTGACCATATCCGGTCCGAAATACAGCTGATTCAGCTCCAGATACAGCTTGCAGAGCGCGTCTGCCGTCAGCGGAATTCCCTTCTCATTCATCTGATGAATTTTATGTTCAAATTCCGCAAACATAGTCTGGCGGAACAGCGTTCCCTTGAAGGTATCCAGATAGTGATTCAGCAGGTACGCACGCTCTGCCTTATCCGTTGTTTTCTGGAGCATGTCATGGATCAGAAGCGCTTCGTTGCAGGTGGAAGCCACCTCCGCCACAAAGATCCGGTAATCAGCAGTCTGGAACGGCTGGTTTTTGTGGGAATAGTAGCTGTGAATGGAATGACCCATCTCATGAGCCAGTGTGAACACATTGTCCAGTGTCTCCTGATAGTTCAGAAGAACAAACGGGATTGTGTCGAAACAGCCGGATGAGTAAGCACCGCCGCGCTTTCCCCTGTTTGGATACACATCGATCCAGCGGTTGTCAAAGCCTTCCTGAAGAATGGAAAGGTACTCCTCACCCATCGGCTTTAAGCCTTCCTTTACAATCTTCTTTGCTTCCCCGATCGGATATTTCTTACCGCCTGCCTCAAACAGCGGTGTGTAAACATCATACATGTGCAGCTCGTCCACACCGAGGATCTTCTTACGGATCGCAACATAGCGGTACATGGCTGGCAGCGCCTGATGAACCGCTTCGATCAGATTGTCATAAACCTCCTCCGGAATGTGGGAACCGCTTAAATAACTGGCACGGTTGGACGAATAGTTTCTCGCCTTCGCATAAAAGCTCGCCTGCTTCACATTTCCTTCCAGCATGCCGGCAATGGCATTGCGGAAGCTTCCCAGCTGTTTATAGTAGGTCTTGAAGACCGCCTCTCTCAGCTCCCGGTTTTCCGATTCCAGATGGCTGATGAAATTGCTGTTTGCCACAGGCACCCGGGTTCCATCGGAGAGAACCGCATCCGGATAGGTCAGATCCGCGTTCGTGAACACACTGAACACATTTCTCGGCACACCGGCCATGTTCTCCGCTTGCGCTAGCAGCGCTTCTGTCCGGTCATCCAGCGTGTGCGCACTGCGGCGCAGAATCTCTGTCAGAACACGGCGGTATGGTTCCAGTCCTTCCTGCGCGTCTATGGCTGAAAGCACCGTTTCTTCGCTGTGTGAAAGAATTTCCGGCTCAAAGAAGGCGCTTGCCGCACTGAAACGGACATACAGGGACTGCGCTCTGGAACGCATTGCCTGATAGAAGGTATTTCCTGTATCCTGATCGGAACGCATGGACGCATAGACATAGAGCTTGTCCAGCCGGCGTGCCAGCTCGTAAAGAGACACGATCACATCCTTCAGGTTTCCAATATCGGAAGCAATCCTTCCTTTGTTTTTCTCAAACGCATCCACATCTGCCTGAATCGACTCAAAATCCGCTTCCCAAAGCGCATCTGTCGCATAAACTGATTCCAGATTCCAGGTATCCTCCACCGCAATCTGGCTTCTTTCTTTTAACTCACTCATTTCGTTTCCCCTTTCTCTGATTTCTCTTCTGAAGCCGTCGTATCATCGGCATTTTCAGCCGGTTCCTCTTCCTCCGTCTCCTTCACCAACGGATTTTTTTCGGAAAGGTAAGCGGACGAAACGTAGCAGGTCGTGTTTTCATAAACCACTTTGCTCCAGGAATAGTTATAGGCAGTCCTGATAATCGACTCTCCCGCTTTTAAAACTCCTACAATCTCCGACTGGGCAGTAGCCGCACAGCGGATGTTCACATCTCCAGTGGCATAGACCAGTTCACTTCTTCTTTCATAGACATAGCCGTCCGCATCCTGAGACGAAGCCAGCACAGTCACAATTCCATCGTCAGCAGGTTTCCCGGATCCGTCTCCGTTTTCACAGCCGCCAAGAACCATTGCAGCAAGGACTGCGGCTGCCGTCATACACGCGTATCTTCTGATTCCTTTCATAAACTCCCCTTTTCTATGTACTCAACTGATTCCATTTTACTTCAAATGCCACATCTGTGCAAGAATCTTTTTCTTACTATTCCCTTACATTTGTGCATATCATCCGATTCTCCCTGCACACACCTTCGGAACGCTGCCGGATCTCTGACAATCAAACAGGGTTCCATCCAGAATCCACTGATGAAGTACAGAAAGACTGTCCGCCTTTTTCCATATCAGCCGGTTTAACTCCTCATCCGGCTGACTCTGATTGGGAACCATGATTACCCGGCAGCCGGCAGCAGCCGCAGAACGGACACCGTTGGGCGAATCCTCAACAGCAACGCACGCTTCCGGTCTGCGGTTTGCCTGACTGCATGCATAGAGATAAATATCAGGCGCCGGTTTTCCCTGCTTCACCATGGTTGCGCAAATCAGCTGATCAAAATAATGGGCAATTCCCAGTTCGCTCAGGTACTGTTCTGTCCGTTCCAGATCCGTTGCCGTTGCAATGACAGCACGAAGGCCGCTGGCTTTTACCGTTTCCAGCAGCTCGTTTGCCCCGGGCATCAGCCGCAGTCCCTCACGCTTCATCAATTCATTCATCAGTTCCTTTCTTCGGCTCCGGATCGCCTGATAGTCCGCCTGCGCTCCAAATTCCCGCAGGAACCAGTCGCAGGCGAACGGACGGCCAAGACTTCTCAGTTCCAGCGCCCGCTCATTGGTAATGGAAAATCCGGCTTCCCGGATTGCCTGTACCCAACAGCGATTATAGTATCCTTCCGTATCGATCAATGTTCCATCCATATCAAACAATATTGTATCCATATGCACCATTCCTTTGTCTGCTGTTATCACTCTCTGATAGCTCTATTGTAATGATTCATGGAACCTTTGTCAATTCTCAGCTCAGATAGGTACGCATCGATTTCAGAGCGCTTTTCTCCAGCCGGCTGACCTGCGCCTGTGAAATGTGGATTTCCTCCGCAATCTCCATCTGCGTCTTTCCTTCATAGAACCGCATCCTTATGATGTGCTGCTCCCGGTCGGGCAGACGTTTCAGTGCTTCGCTGAGAGAAATGTCCTGTACCCAGTTTTCTTCCCGGTTCTTTTTGTCGCTGATCTGATCCATGACGTAGAGCGTGTCGCCGCCGTCACTGTAGATCGGCTCATAGAGACTGACCGGTGTCTGAATCGCGTCCAGCGCCTGAACAATCTCCTCTTTTGGAATCCCAACCTCCTGTGATATCTCGCAGATTGTGGGCTCCCGGTCCAGCTTTCTTGTCAGCTGCTCTCTTGCATACACCGCTTTGTAAGCGATGTCCCTCAGCGACCTGGATACCCGGATCGCATTGTTGTCTCGCAGGAACCTGCGCACTTCACCAATAATCATCGGAACAGCATAGGTAGAAAATTTAACCATGTGGCTTGTATCAAAATTGTCAATTGCTTTGATGAGGCCAATGCATCCGATCTGAAACAGATCATCTACATTTTCACCGCTTGAGGAAAAACGCTGGATCACACTGAGCACAAGACGCAGATTCCCTTTAATATACAGCTCTCTTGCCTCTTTGTCTCCTTTGTGGATCCGTTCAAACAGAGTTTCTTTCTCTTCGTTTGTCAGTAGTGGGAGCTTTGCGGTGTTGACACCGCAGATCTCGACCTTGTAGCCTGCCATATAGATACCTCCGCATCGGAATGTTATCACAAAATAATCATTCACGTTTTTCACGGAGTTTATACTTGGAGAAAGCTGGTAAAGTTCCCGTTTACGGCTGACGCACGACAGCGCGATCAAACCGATTGACAAAAAAGTCCCTCTGATGCACGCACCAGAGGGAGCCATAAGGAATCATTCGTTTAGATGAAGCAGCACATGGGCATGCCGCAGAAATTGCTGCAGCAATAGCAGAGACAGATCTGCGAGCAGCAGCTTCGCATGTCGGAACCGCTTCCCCAGCCATAGCTGTCGCTGCGTTCCTGATACCAGCGGCCGCCGGATTCAAACCGTCTGACCAGTTCGCTGTACTGCTGATTTCCGGGTTCCATGGCAGCTGCCTTTCTTGCGTATTCCAGCGCGTTGATCTGGTTTCCGAGGCCGGAGTTGGCAATCGCGCTGAGATAGTACCAGCGGGCACTGCGGTCTGTCATGCGGTTCAGGACATTCAGAGCCTCCTGGTAATGACCGGCATTGATGTAATTGGATGCCGCCTGAAACTCAATCGGATCATTGTCATTGCGCTGACGCTGCTGATTGTTTCCATAACCGCCAAAGCCGCCAAATCCACCAAACCCGCCATAGTTACCGTAACCATTCGCATTTCTGCTCTGGTAGCCGCCGTAGCCACTGTTTCCGTAACCCTGACCGTAGCCGCTGTTGGAACCATAGCCCGAACCGGATGCGGAGCCGCCGTACTGCCGCTCCTTCATGATCTGCTCGTAGGCCTGCTGAACACGCTTGAACATTTCTTCCGCCTGCGCTTTGTTCGGGTTATTGATGTTCGCGTCCGGATGGTATTTCCGGCTCAGGGAACGGTATGCTTTCTTTATTTCATCATCGGTCGCATCTCTGGATACTCCCAAAATCTTATATGGATCCATTTTTCTTCTTTCCTTCTGCACTGTGGCGGCGCTTTTTGCTGACCGCTGCAAATTTCATCCAGATACCTGAATACAGAATGTTGCGTAAAAGATCGGCATGCTGCAGAATCGGCAGCATTTCAAAGGCACGGCAGCAGTCGCCCATGATCAGTTTCAGATACTCTTGCGCCTTTTCCTCCAGCCTGTTCTGTTCATAGAGAGGAAGGAACGGGTTATAGCTTCCGTTCTTTCTGTCCTTCTCCACATCTTCATAGGCGTCCATCAGATAGATAAACTTTCCCAGAGCAAACCCCATCTGCCGCAGATGAGGTGCCCACATATCCTCTTTCCAGACATAGAGTTCCGCCAGAGCCCTTCCCGTCAGATTGGCTGCTTCCTCCACATCTGCCGATTTTTTCTTCTCACAGCGGTGGAGCTGACGGACATAGTTGACAATCGCCCTGTGCTGGCGCGGATATTTTTCAGCGGCCTTCTGGTATTTCCGATGGTAGACTGCCGTAATAAGTCTCGCAGTAATGTTACGCTCATCGATCCAGTCATCCATCAGATCGTGGTAAGCAAGCATAAAATTCATATCAGCAGCATAGGCGCTGGCTCTTGTTACTCTTTGGCACTGTCCCCGCTTTGTGGGATGAAGCGCGCACCGGTTCTTCTGAACATGCTCCTTTTCCTCATAGAGACCGGATAAAAGGAGGGACAGAAACGTCATGTCATAATTCAAAACAGCACTGCCCAAAAGCCCATAGCGTTTGCGAAGCTGAGAACAGAGTCCGCAGTAATGGGCCTGGTATGTATCCAGATCTTTTACTTTCAGTTCCTGACGATTTATTGTAACATATCCAAACATACTTGTATACCTTTTTTTCTCCTGAACAGGAATCTTTTTCGCATTGCCGGTCAGCTCTTCTTAATAAACTGGGTGCGGCATTTCGGGCAGGTCACCTGAATCTTTCCTTTTCCGCGGGGAACACGGATCTTCTGGCGGCAGTCCTTGTTGGGGCAGGTGTAGATGTGAAAATCCTTTCTCTGCTTATTCACATTCAGAAAGCTGTTCCACTTGCGGCGGATGTCCGCTGTCATCTGCAGGTACTTCTGATTCTCGCGGTATCTTGCGCTGTGATTCCGGGAAAACATGCGGAAGTAGCTGTAGATCAGAAGGGCGATCGTCACCAGTTCAAGAAGTCCGTTCCGAACAAACAGGGACAGGATTAACAGTGTCAGAACCACATAGTTCAGCGTTCTGGAAAACTCATCTGCGCCGTATCGTCCTACCATAAAACGGGCAAACCATTCACGAATCCGATTCATCTCTCATCCTCTCAATTCCTTAAAATTTGTACAGCTGCAGGCATGGAAACAGCTTCCTGTCTTCTCCTGCAGGACTGCGGCTGCGAAAAACACGCGGCTGCCTGTCTCTCGTCAACAAAGCAGTCCAGAGGACTGCTTTGTTCTGTAAAAACAGTATAATACCAAAAATTGAAAAAAACAAGGATTCATTCTAAACTATTCATAAATTTATCCCGAATGATTCATTAACTTTTTGTAACGGCGAAGCGAAACCTCCGTCTGTTTCACAGAAGCGGACGGGACAATGGTGCCTGCTCCAGCTCATTGGCAATCTCCAGAAGCCGGTTAATGTTTGCTGTTCCCTGTCCGTTTCCCGGAATTCCGATCCGGAAGTAGTCGGCACAAACAGCTGCCGCCACATCTGCGCAGAAGGAATCATTTGTCTCCCGGTAACTGGTTCCAATCATCAGCTTCTCACTGGTCCGCCCGGCCAGACGTGCTTCCCGGAGAATTCTTGTCACAGTGCAGATTTCCGGAATGCCGGCAGTCGGAACAGGAATCCTCTCCACCGGATACTTCTCCAGAATCTTTTTTGCGACAATTCCATTCTTCCCCGGAATCACCAGCCTGAAATCCTGCTCCGGCAGAAATCCCGCATCTTCCGCTGCGCGCAGGATGTATTCCAGAGCCTCCTCATCCGTCTTCATGTCGTGAAGATAAATTCCGTGTCTTCCCATCCCTGTCTTCACGCCTGCTTCACAAAGGATTGCTTCCAGCACATGCCAGACCTGCGTTACCTGATACATGCTCTCCTGAAGTGTCTGATTTCCTGCCGGAAGCAGAAGTACCTCCAGCCGTTCCCGATCCTGACTCTGCTTTTCAACCATGGCATAGAGCGGCTGCGGGATCCGGTCTGCCGATACACCGCCAAGATAGCGGTACAGCGGAACACCAAGACTCTGTGCGGCAGCCCTGGCGGCCGCCAGCGATACCGACAGCATCAGCACACTGCCGCAGCGCTTCGCCGCCGGAAGCGCAACCTTCATTTCCTGTATCATCTGCGTCAGCTTCTGATCCAGCTTCTGCTGGCTAAGCCCGTCCATTCCCTGAAACCATTCCCGCAAAAGCGGTTCTGCCGCTTCCACCGTCTGCCTCAGCACACTCTGCGCGCTGCGAAGCTGCTCGTGAGGTCTCAGCCCCTGAATCATATCCGGATCCTCAAACGCATCCTTGGAAACAACAGCCGTACCGACGCTGTGATCCGCCAGCTCCACCTTTGCTTCCATCGCCGGTTCTCCGAAAATCCCGATCACATAGCGTACCGTTACATTACGAATCATTCTGCCAAACAAAACAGTCTCCTTCCCCAAAAGGCATCCGATGCCGTGCAGGATGCCTTTTATCAATCAGTTTTGTTCAGTAGTCTGCCCGAAAGTCAGCCGCTTATCCTTATTTCTGCGCTTCAATTTTTTCAGCCAGATCCATCAGATACATCCAGCGATCCATCTTTTCATCCAGGAGTGCTTCCTTTTTCTCTTTTTCTTCCATCAGCCCTCTCAGTTTACCGAAATCGGTTGCCGCTTTCTCGATTTCCCGATCCAGACCGGCAATCTCTTCCTCCAGCTTTCGGATCACCTCTTCGATGGTCTCATAGTCCTTCTGTTCCTGAAACGTGAAACGCAGCTTTTTCTCACGAACCGGTTTTCCTTTGTCATTGCGGACAGCCGTCTCTTTTTTCGGTGCTTCCTGCTCTTTCAACAGCTCCTCTTCCTGTCTTTTCACCGCCGCATAGTCACTGTATCCGCCTTCAAACTGACGGAGTCTGTGATCCGGCTCAAAGGCAAAAATCCGTTTCACGCAGCGGTCCAGAAAATAACGGTCGTGGGAAACGGTGACCACAATTCCGTCAAACCGGTCCAGATAGTCCTCCAGAACTGTCATCGTCTGAATGTCCAGATCATTGGCCGGCTCATCCAGAAGCAGCAGATTCGGCGCTTCCATCAGCACGCGCAGCAGATAGAGACGTTTCTTCTCACCACCGGACAGATTGCGGATCAGCTGGTACTGCGCAGACGGCGGAAAAAGGAATCGGTCAAGCATCACCGACGCAGACACCAGTCCTTCCGTCGTCTGTACATATTCTGCCGTGTCCCGAATGTAATCGATGACCCGCTTTTGGGGATCCATGTATGCCAGTCCTGCTGATGCATCCGAAGCGATTTCCTGTGTATAGTATCCGAGTTTCAGCGTGATGCCGGCGTTTCTGCTTCCAGCGTCCGGCTCCATGCTGCCGGAGAGAATCTTCATCAGTGTTGTTTTTCCGCAGCCATTGGGTCCGATGATACCGATCCGGTCGCCTTTAAGAAAAATGTAGGAAAAGTCTCTGATGTACTCCTTCCCATCGTATCCCTTGCAGATTCCTTCCAGCTCCAGAGTCGTCCGGCCCAGCCTTGTGCTGATGCTGGAAAGCTCAACCTGACGGTCATGGATCGGATCCTTCTGCTGCTGCATTGCCTCAATCCGCTGAATGTGCGCTTTCTGTTTGGTGGAACGGGCCCGTGCTCCCCGGTGAAGCCACTCCAGCTCTGTGCGCAGAATGTTTCTCCGCTTCGCCGCGGATGCGTCCTCACTCTGCTCCCGCTGCGCCTTCTTCTCCAGATAACCGGAATAGTTTTCCTCGTAGGAATACAGAGCAGCATGGTCAATTTCCACGATCCGGTTCGTCACCTGATCCAGAAAGTACCGGTCATGGGTAACCATGATCAGGGCACCCCGGTACTTTTTCAGAAAGTCCTCCAGCCAGTCAGACATGGCAGTATCCAGATGGTTCGTCGGCTCATCCAGAATCAGGATATCTGCCGGCTTCAGAAGAACTCTTGCCAGAGCGGCGCGTTTCTTCTGTCCTCCGGACAGCTGACCGCAGGGCTTCGTGTAATCATTTAAATCAAAGGTCGTCAGAAGCGTCTTCGCATCGCTTTCCAGAAGCCAGCGCTCCTCTTCCTTCTCCTGAGACAGTACATATTCCAGTACCGGCATTTCTGCCGGCATAGCCGGATTCTGCTCCAGCATCCGCATTACCGCATGGTTGGCCACAGTCCTTTTTCCATCATCCGGTTCTTCTGTTCCTGCCAGAATTCTCAGAAGTGTTGACTTTCCGGTTCCGTTGATTCCGATTATTCCGACCTTATCGCCTTCATTCAGGAAGAAATCCACATGCCGCAGCAGCGTTTTTTCTCCATATACCTTATCTGCCTGTTCCAGTGACAGTAAATTCATTGGTCTCATCCCTTCCTCACGGCAGCTTAATCTGCCGTTTCTCTCGTTGAAAGTATAGCGAAATCCTCAGTTTTTGTCCAGTTCTTTCCAATCGGTTTCTCAGAGATTTTTTCTCTCTATCCGACCTTCATCATCTCCTTCTTCAGACGCTTGATGATCTTCTTCTCCAGTCTGGAAATGTAGGACTGGGAAATGCCAAGCAAATCTGCCACCTCCTTCTGCGTCATCTCCCGGTCATCTGCAGAATTCAGACCATAGCGAAGATCCACAATCTGCCGTTCCCTGTCCGACAGACGACTCAGAGCCTGTGTCAGCTGAACCCGTTCCGCCTCCTGCTCCATGTCCCGGTAGATCACATCCTCATCCGTCCCAAGAATGTCCGACAACAGAAGCTCGTTGCCGTCCCAATCCACATTCAGCGGTTCATCAATGGAAACCTCCATCTTCAATTTGCTGTTTCTGCGCAGGTACATTAGGATTTCATTCTCAATGCAGCGCGACGCATAGGTCGCCAGCTTGATCTTCTTGTCACAGTTGAATGTGTTGATCGCCTTGATCAGTCCAATGGTACCGATGGAGATCAGATCCTCCACACCGACTCCCGTATTTTCAAACCGCTTGGCAATATACACAACAAGTCTCAGATTATGCTCGATCAGCTGTGATTTTGCCTCCTTCGCATCTTCTGTTGAAAGCTTTTCAATCCATTTCTCTTCCTGTTTTGCCTCAAGAGGCTGAGGAAGCACATCTGCTCCGCCTATGTAGTAAATCTCTCCCCCGTTTGGATAGAGGATGCTGCGGAACGCAAACATGCCCCGTGTCCAGAGCCCACGTTTTTTTTCTGCCATAAGCCATCATTCCTCCCATTTTATTGGACTGTGACCCTGTCAGCCGGTACGGTTCGGATCCAGTCCTGCCTATCATATCATGCCAGAGATAAACAATCTGTCGAAGCGGCAGTGTGATCCAGGGAAATTGCTCGGAAGAATCGACAGATTCCGCATCTGTTTCCCCTTCCTTTCTTCCTTACCGAAACTCCCGGGGACTAATAATGATCTGATAGTTCTTTCCATTGTAAAACATTGTTTCACTAACACCGAGAAGCGGATCTTCCACATGAAACCGCTTTTTTCCACGCCAGACAGTCATGGATTCCACCGGAACAGCGGTCATACATCCCTCCTTTCCCACTGCGCAAAAGGGAACCATCTGAACTCCTTTCCATTCCAGCAAGTCCATCTGCCCAAACAGCGCATCTGCCGTTGATGGATCGATCACATGAACTGCTCTTCCGGTTAAGCTGCAGAGCCGGTTGCCTGTATCCCAGATTCCGGTCAGCTCGACCCGCTTTCCCCGGCAGATCAGTTCCGTTTTGCAAAACAACGTTTCATCATCCTCCTTTCTCTGCAAAACGGTCCAGATCCATGCAAGAACCAGCTGAACAAGCATCATCCACGCAATCAGAACCGGTCCGCGATACGTGCGATTTGTCATGGAAGAGATCAGGTTCATCAAACCGCTTCCGCTGCATGCCAGAACATAAAACCAGATATAAGCAAACAATGTTTCACGCTTATCCGTTCCTGCTTTGACAATCCGGCACATCAGCAGAGGACAAAGAAGCCAGTTTACCACACCGGCAGCCGGCAGACCGGGGTTGAGAAGAATCACACAGCTCCAGAGCGCCCCGATTAACGCTGCCAACAGAAGGCGCCGGATCCGGCAGCGTTTTTTCATCCGCAGGAGAACCGCCTGCAATAGAATCAGGTCAAACGCCAGATTCAGAAAAAAATAAACATCAATTGCAATCATACGGTTCAGTATATGTATCCGCGCACAAAAAAAGAACCTGTCCAAAAGGACAGGTTCTGTGATTCCTGTAAGGATTGCATTGAAATGAAGGAAATCAGATCAGCTGCGCTTTAAGAAATTCGGGATGCTGATATCCTTGATCTCTTTCTGTGGCTTCGGTACGCCATAGCCGATCGGATCAAACTTCGGCTCTTCTCTGCTGTAGTCTCTGGAAGAGGAGGACGGAGCACGGTATGCGAAATCAGAAGCCTTTGCGCCGGTTGACTTTCTGGCAGCGGCACTTGCCATTCCGTCTTCCATGTTCTTGTCTTCCACACCGGTAGCGATTACAGTGATTGTTACTTCATCAGCAGCGCTGTCATCGTATGTAGCACCGAAGATGATGTTCGCGTCATCACCGGCAAGCTCCTGAACGTAGCTTGCAGCTTCGTGAACCTCCGGAAGACTGATGTCACCGGTAATATTGATCAGGACATTGGTTGCGCCCTCGATGGTGGTCTCAAGAAGCGGGCTGGAAACAGCGATCTTCATTGCGTCGATTGCCTTGTCGTCGCCGCTTGCGCTTCCGATACCGATGTGGGCAATGCCCTTGTCCTTCATTACTGTCTGTACGTCAGCAAAGTCAAGGTTGATCAGGCCAGGAATGTTGATCAGGTCAGTGATTCCCTGAACTGCCTGCTGCAGAACCTCGTCTGCCTTCTTCAGAGCCTCCGGCATGGTTGTTCTTCTGTCAACCAGCTGAAGCAGCTTATCATTGGGGATTACGATCAGGGTATCAACGGACTCCTTCAGCTTGTCAATACCGTTCTGGGCATTGTTCATGCGCGCTCTTCCCTCGAACGCGAACGGCTTGGTCACAACACCAACGGTCAGGATACCCATTTCCTTTGCCAGAGAAGCGATAATCGGAGCTGCACCGGTTCCGGTACCGCCGCCCATACCGCAGGTAACGAATACCATGTCGGCACCCTTCATGGCTTCCTTTAACTCATCCATGTTTTCTTCAGCAGCCTTCTCGCCGATTTCAGGCTTTGCACCTGCACCAAGACCCTTGGTCAGCTTCTCGCCGATCTGGATCGCAGTCGGAGCCTTGCAGAACTGAAGTGCCTGCTTGTCTGTGTTTACACCGACAAACTCAACACCAACAATATCTTCGTCAACCATCCGGTTAACTGCGTTATTTCCTGCACCGCCAACACCGACAACTACAATTTTTGCGGAACCCTCGGATTCATTTATCTTAATCTCTAACAAGGTTTTCTCCTCCTTAATTCTTCTATCTTATTTACTATAGTATCAAATCCGGAAATAATCAACTGGATTTTTGAAATTTCCCAATTTTTTTCCGATATCCGGCACCCGGTCTCTCATTGTTTTACAAGTAAAACACAACAAAAAGACCTGCGCACCGCATTCTGCATTCCATTATAATATACTCTTTCCATTTTTGCAAGAAAAAATCTCAATCCCGTTCAAAAATATATGAACCGGTGCTTCCCTGCTCCCCATAGGTGTCAAGATACAGAGTCCCCCGCAGCCCCTCCAGATCCGCCTGCATAAAGCGCAGCTCGGAAAGCTTGCCTTCCATGTGCTCCACATTTCCCAGCTTCACAGTTACTGTATCCATCAGAAGCGCGATGGTATTGTCGTCGCCGCAGGAAATCACATCGGCCCGGATCCCATAGCCTTCCATCAGACGGGTCACTTCCAGAACCCCTTCAAAAAGTTCCTGTTCCTCTGTCTGAATCTGCTTATAGAGCATGGGCTGCCGGATCACAATGCCCTCCAGGAGAACCACATCTTCGATCGGCTCCTTTCCGCTGGACAGCAGATAGCCTTCCTGATCAAAGTAAAGATAGCTGTCCACATAGCGGATGCCGCAGACAACCGGTTCTTCCTCTACCTCCACTGTGACCGCATTCATACCGTCAAAAATCAGCTCGTAGGACCGGATCATCGGCAGATCCTTCTTTCTGCCGAACAGATCACAGAATCGGGCATAGAACGTGCGCTTTTCCATCCTGGTCGAGAACACCATCTGAGCTGCCGTTTCCTGAGGGATGTATGTAGTTCCTGTTACCGTAATCCTGGTCAGATCCGTGCTGAAAAAAAGAATTGTGGCGACAGCAGCAAAAATCACTATCGCCACCAGTATCCCCTGCACCATCCGCTTGCGCCTCCGGTGCCTTCTAATGCTTTCCTGAATCAAAATAAAACTCCTCTAACTTCCGTGAGTCCAGACACTCACAGCAATTCCGTCTCTGTCAGCACCGCGCCAACAACGCCCAGCTGACGAAGCATCCCTGCAAGATCTTCGTATCCGCGGCTGATGTGCTCACAGCCGGTGATATACGTCGTACCTTCGGCAGCCAGGCCGGCAATAACCAGCGCCGCTCCGCCGCGAAGATCAGGAGCTTCCACCAGAGTTCCTTTCAGACGGCTCTTTCTGATCATCGCACAGTTATTATCTATTATAATGTCTGCTCCCATTTTTTGCAACTGGTAAGCAGCACGAAATCTCGCTTCAAAGACATTTTCTTTCACGACAGATTGCCCATCCGCCTGCGTCAGCACAGCCAGTAACAGGCTCTGTACATCCGTCGGAAAACCGGGATAAGGTTTTGTTTCTATATAGGAGATGGGTTTTAACGTGCCGGTCCTGCTGATTCGCAGGCCAGACGGATCAAACACCGCTTCACAGCCCATTTCCATGAAGGGTGCCGTAATACCTTCCATTTCCGGTGCACGAACACCAGCCAGATAAGCAGAGCCTCCGCAGACGGCAACCGCACTCATGCAGGTCGCCGCCACGATCCGGTCTGCGCAGATGTGAAATTCCACCGGTTTTCGATTTGCGGATCCGGTTACCTGTATCATTGAAGTTCCTTCTCCTCTGACCGTAATCCCCATTTCTTTCAAAAAGCAGCACAGCTGAACCACCTCCGGTTCCCGCGCCGCGTTCATGATCCTGGTCTCACCCTCCGCTGCAGCCGCTGCCGTCAGCGCCTGCTGGGTCGCCCCCACCGATGGAAAGCGAAAGCAGATCTCGGCTCCGCGGAATCCGGATGCCCGGGCATGAATCTGATCGTCCTCAATGGTAATTGCTGCTCCCATCCGCTCCAGCGCATGCAGATGCAGATCAATCGGCCGCTTCCCCAGAGAACAGCCTCCCGGCAGGTTCATCTCCACACATCCGCATCGGACAAGGAGCGGAGCCAGCAGATTGATGGAGCTTCTCATGCTGACCGCCGCTTCCTTCGGCAGACAGCCGCACCGGATCTTCTCTGCATCAATTGTCAGTGTCCTCTTCTCCCAGATCACCCGGCAGCCGATTTCTCTCATGAGAGAAACCATGTTCTCCACATCCCGGATCCGCGGCACGTTATGAAGCACCGTCTTCCCGGGATTGATCAGAGACGCTGCCAGGATCGGAAGGATTGTATTTTTCGATCCCTGAACCGGTACCGTACCGGACAGAGGACCGGCACGCTCGATTTGAAAAGCTGTCACAAAATCCCTCCTTTCCCATCAGGTTCCCAGATGCCCCGATACCATATAGTATGTAGCCAGTCATGAAACGGTTCCCGCCTCTTACCGCGCTTTGTTTCTTTCTGTCTGCTATTAGTTTATCGCATTTGGTTCGGTTGATACGCGGAAAACAATTCCGATTTCTGTCAATAAAAACAGGAGCGACGAACCGCCGTAGCTGATAAACGGAAGGCTGACACCGGTATTAGGAATCGTATTTGTGACAACGGAAATGTTCAGAAGAACCTGAATTCCGATGTGGATCATCACTCCTGCTGTCAGAAACATCCCTTCATCATCTGCCGCATGCACGGCAATCACCAGAAAACGCCACATCAGAATCACAAACAGGATCATCAGAAAAACTGCTCCGGTCAGTCCCAGTTCCTCACATATGATGGAAAAGATCATGTCATTTTGTGCCTCCGGCAGATAGCCCAGCTTCTGCAGACTGTTGCCGAGACCAACGCCAAACAGCCCGCCCGCACCGATGGCATACAGCCCCTGAAGCACCTGAAATCCATTGCTCAGGGGAAACTGCTCCGGATCCAGCCAGGCATAGACACGATTCATCTGGTATTCATCCAGCACCGAGGCCAGCAAACCGCTCTGGTATGCCGCCACACAGAACACAAGAACAGCGGCAACCAGCAGAAAAAACAGCGGCTTTCGCTCCGATGCCGTAAACGTCAGAAAGAAGGCAATTCCGGCTATGATCAGTCCGGAGCTCAGATTGGCATCTACAACAGGAAGAAAAACCGGCAATGTCAGCAGAACCGCTCTTCCGATAAGACTCAGCCGGCTGGATTCCTGGTAATGACGGTGAAAAAAAGAGGTCAGCGTCAGAATCAGCGTCAGCTTTGCAAATTCGGCCGGCTGAAAGGAAATGGGGCCGACAGCAAACCATCGCTTCTGCCCATTGACTTCCCGCCCGAAAAAAAGAACAAGAATTCCAAGCAGAACCGAAACCGGATAAAGGATCCACGCCAATCCAACCAGCCTGTGGTAGTCAATGCGTGTGACAGCCACCATCACAGCAAGTGCCAGCAGCAGGAAGACTGATTGTCTTGTAATGGTATAGTACGGATTTCCCGGATGCTCCTTCGCATCCACATAGCCTGTGCTGCTGTACAGAATGATCAGTCCGAACAACAGCAGAAAACTCAGAACAAGAACGAGGCAGGGATCCGGTCGTTTTCGCCGCTCCCTGCCATTTCTCTTTTGTGGAACCTGTGACTTGGTCATATCATTCCACCTGATTCATTTTTTATGCTTCCGGCAGATTCCGTGCCAGTTCCTTAAAGATCCGGCCTCTCTGCTCATAATTATCAAACATTCCCCAGCTTGCGCAGGCCGGCGACAGAAGAACCGCCTCACCCGGCAGCGCATGTGCCGCGCACTTATTCACCGCTTCCTCCATGGACTCCGCAAACTCGTAATTGGTGAATCCATAGGTACGGCAGCACTGAGCAATCTTTTCTTTTGTCTGTCCGATCAGGACCAGATACTTGACTGTCGTTCCAAACTCCTTCACCCAGTCATCATATTCCGAGCCCTTGTCATAGCCGCCGCCGATCAGGCAGGTCGGCGTTGTCATCGCCCGGATTCCCTGGATCGCAGCGTCCGGATTGGTTCCCTTGGAATCATTGTAATAGCGGACACCGTTCTTTGTCACTGTGTACTCAATCCTGTGCTCTACCGCCAGAAACGCCTTTGCCACACGGCTCACCGTTTCCATCGGAACGCCCATGGAAATGCCGATGGCGGAAGCAGCAAGAATGTTTTCATAGTTGCAGCGTCCCACCAGATGAAACTCATCCACGGAACCGATCACCTCTTCTTCTTTGTCATGGCGGTAAACCAGCTTTGTTCCGTCCATGCAGAAGCCCTCTTCCAGCTGCTCTCTGGAGCTGAAATAGACTACCTTTGCCGGGCAAACCGCGCCGAATGCGCGAAGCGCAGGGTCATCGTAGTTCAGGACACAGAAATCATCCGCTGTCTGATTAGCTGAAATGGATTCCTTTACCTGTGTATAACATTCCATGGTCTTGTGGCGGTCCAGATGATCCGGCGTCACATTCAGAACAGCCGAAACATGGGGATGGAAGGTAATCGCAGTCTCCAGCTGGAAGCTGCTGATTTCCGCCACCGTCACCGAATCGTCCTTCATCAACATGGCACGCTCTGTGTAGGGAGTGCCGATGTTTCCAACAACAAAAGTCCGCTCACTGCCAAAATGAGCCGCCATGATTGCTCCTGTCAGGGAGGTGGTTGTCGTCTTTCCGTTTGTTCCGGTGATGCCGATCACCGTGCCTTTTCCGTAGCGGTACGCAAGTTCAATCTCGCTCCAGAGCGCAATTCCCGCTGCTTTCAGCTGAAGCGCAAAGGGAACATCCGTCGGAATTCCCGGGCTGATCACACAGAAGGAAACGCGGCTGATCACCTCATCGGTCAGATCGCCAAGGACAATCTCCAGCTCTCCTTCCGTGCCGACCTTACGGCGCAGCTCTTCTGCATCTCTCTGTTTATTTCCGTCGTACAGGATCACGGACTCACCGGCGCCAAGAAGCAGCTTTGCCGCTCCGATGCCGCTGATCCCGCAGCCTGCAACCAATACTGATTTCTTCATCCAATCGTCCTCCGTTTTCCCGTTCCTCTTACAGCGCCAGATATGCAACCAGACACAGAAGAACGGTCACAATTGAAAAGACAGCCACAACTCTTGTCTCAGACCATCCGCACAGTTCAAAATGGTGATGGATCGGGGCCATCTTAAAGAAGCGTTTTCCTCCTGTCTTGCGGAAGTAGGTCACCTGGATCATGACAGAAATTACCTCAACCAGGTAAACAAGACCTACCAGCAGAATGAAGAGCGGCATCCGCATCACACAGGCTGTCGCTGCCACAAAACCGCCAAGGGCAAGAGAACCGGTGTCACCCATGAAGACTCTTGCCGGATGTACATTAAACAGAAGAAAGCCCATCAGAGAGCCTACAACTGCGGCGCACAGCGGAGCAACCTGATGGTTGGTTCCAAGAGCAACCACGGCAAAGAAGGTTGCCACCATTACCGTCACACTGGAACAGAGACCGTCCAGACCATCGGTGAAATTCACGCCGTTATCCGTTCCAAGCACCGTCACAAAACAAAACGGAATGTAGAACCAGCTGATATCCAGCGTCTTGCCGCCGGTAAAGGGAATGATGATCTCCGTACCGATTTCCGGCGTTGTCATGCAGTAGTAGCAGAAAATCGCGGTAATCACAAACTGACCGATCATCTTCTGCTTCGGGTTCAGTCCCTCCGAACGCTTCATCACAATCTTGATGTAGTCATCCAGAAAACCAACGATACCGAAGCCAACGGTCATGAACAGAACCGGAATCATCTGGGGATAATCGCCTACAAACAGAAGCGCTGCCAGAATGATGGCACACAGGAAGATCAGTCCGCCCATGGTCGGTGTTCCCTGCTTTTTCAAATGCTCCTTTGGTCCGTCTGTTCTGACCTGCTGGCCGAATTTCAGTCTGTGAAGCATCGGGATCACGACGGGACACAGAATAGCGCTTACCGCAAACGAGACAAGCACTGCAATAATTACATCTTTACTCATAATCTCCTCCATCTGTTGTATCTTTCTTTGGTTATTAGTATAACACCTTTTTTAGCCGGACTCAACCATTATTTCCCTCATCCTTCTCAATCCCCAGATACGGCAGAATATTTTCATAGACGGTCTTTACTGCAGGTGCCGCGATCACACCGCCGTAATAAGTTCCCACCGGCTCATCAATCAGAAGAATCGTGATCACCTGCGGATCGTCTGCCGGCGCAAAGCCAACGAAGGAGCTGATATATTTCCCGTTCCCGCGCGGAAGCTTCTCCGAAGTTGCCGTTTTTCCGCCAACTGCATAGCCCTCCACAGCGCCATTGGCACCGCCGCCCTGTGCAACAACCATTTCCATGCAATAGCGCATCGTTTCACTGACCGCTTCCTCCAGGATCTGCTCCTCCTGCGGCCGCTTCAGCCGATACCCTTCTGTCTCGTCACTGTTTAAAACTGCAACGCCAAAATGAGGCGTGATTGTATGTCCGCCGTTGATGATGGAGCTGATTGTCGTCAGCAGGCGCAGCGGCGTCAGTTGAAAGGACTGGCCAAAGGAAACGGTTGCCAGCTCCACCTCTCCCATGTCCTCGGGATCATGCATGATCATCTTCGCCTCTCCCGGCAGATCGACTCCTGTCTTTTCCAGAAGCTTCAGCTGCTGAAACCAGGAATAAAAGGTCTCCACACCCATCCGCAGACCGGTCTGAATGAACACCGGATTGCAGGAATTCATGAAACCCTGCAGAAAGGATTCCGCGCCGTGACCGGTTGTCTTGTGGCAGCGAATCCTCCGGTCCTCCACAATGCAGAATCCGGGACAGGAAAACCCGTCTTCCAGGCGGACCGCTCCCGATGACAGGGCCGCAGCTGCCGTAATCACCTTGAAGGTAGAACCGGGTTCATAAGTGTCACTGATGTTGGGATTGCGCCACATCTGATTCAGAAGATTCTGTTTCTCCTGCCCGCTCTCCCATGTCGTCCCTTCCGGCAGAGTAAACGGGTCATTCAGGTCAAATTCAGGCACACTGACCATGGCATAGATTTCGCCGTTCTCCGGATTCATCACAATGGCAGAAACGCGTTTCGCCTGTTTCTGTTCCATCATCTGACTGCAGACCTGTGTCACATAGTTCTGGATATTCCAGTCCAGACTGATCTGAAGCGTATTTCCTTCCACCGGCTCCACCCGATACTCTGCCGCATTCTCAATCTCGAGCCCTGCCGCGTCTGTCAGTGTCAGAATGCTGCCGTCAATCCCTTTTAGCACCTCTTCGTACTGCACTTCCAGACCAATGATCCCCTGATTGTCTCCTCCGGTAAAACCAAGCACTTTCGATGCCAGTTCCCCATAGGGATAGTACCGTTTATAATCCTCATCCACTTTCACACCGGACAGATCATATTCGCGGATCCGGTCCCCGATCTCCTTATCCACATTCGTTTTGACAATCTCTCTGGCAGTTACTTTTTCCGTGCGCTTCCTCACTTCCTCCTCGGAAAGCCCAAGCTCCCTGCAGAGTACCTCCACGACTGCTTCTTCATCCGTGATCTGGCTGTGCACAACAGACACGGTGCAGACCGTCCGGTTCGAAGCAAGAACAGTTCCGTTCCGGTCGATGATCTCACCGCGTTTTGCTTTCAGCTTTCGCTCCCTCGTATGAAGCTCATCTGCCAGCTCCTGATAATGCCCGGACTGGACCAGCATCAGATTTCCCAGCCGTGCACTCAGTGCTGTAACTGCCAGCAGAAACAGCAGACCGATGATCAGAATTCCCCGCCTGTGCAGCGTTTTCACATAATACATTGCAGCTCCCAGAGATTCTTTTTACAGCATATGCAAAAACTGCCTGCTCCATTCCTGAGACAAAACGCTCAGGCGGAAGCAGGCAGTTCTCCTGTTTCAGACTTTATTCACTTAATCTTCTGATTGTATGGAATTTTGGCATACCGTCCGGCAGTTACTCATCTCCCAGCTGCGGCATTACATCCTCGGGATTGATCACGCTGTCCGGGCTGACAATAATTCCATCGAAGCTTCCGCTGCCGCTGTCATCGCTTGGAGGAACCGGCAGATCCTCCGGATTGCCGTCTACATTATCAATGATGTTGGTATCCTCCGGCCATGCTTCGTTTCCTGCTGCCATTCCCTCGTTGCTGATTGTCTCCTCCTGCGTTTCGTTCTGGTAGATCTCCGGTCCCGGATCCAGCGTGGAATAGATGCCCGCGTAGTCCAGAATGCTGCCCCAGATGTCGCCGGTCAGCTCCTGTGCCGGATAGCTGTCCGCCTGAAGCTCGCCGCCGTACTCATCAATGACAACATAAAGCAGCAGCTGCGGGTTATCCTGCGGAACCGCGGAAACAACGGAAATTATATATTTTTTCGCGGAACGGGGCAGTTTCTCCGCCGTACCGGTCTTTGCGATGAAGGTGTAGCCCTCCAGCTGTTCTCCGTCGGAATAGCCGACCGTACGTCCGGTACCCATCTCTGTCGTTACCGTCTGTCTCATTGCCTCCCGGACGATCCGGCTTGTCTCTTCGCTGACAACCTGTCTGACCAGAGTCGGCTCAAAATTCTTCACTACGTTTCCGCTGTTGTCCAGAATCTGCGCACCGAGATACGGCTTATAGTAGTAACCGCCGTTGATCGCCGCCGATACTGCGGAGGCCAGCTGAAGCATGGTCAGATTATAGCACTGACCGAACGCATTGGTTACCAGATCCACCTCTGACATATTCTCCGCGGAATAGAGAAGTCCCTCACAGCTTGCCTCACCGGGCAGATCAATGCCAGTCTTCTGTCCCAGATTAAACAGCTGCTGATATTTCGCAAGACGTTCCGTGCCAAGCGCCTGACCAATGTTAATAAAAGCAACGTTGCAGGAGTTGGCGATAGACTGAAGGGCATCAATGGTGCCGCAGCCGCCCAGATGCTGGTTGTGGCACTTCATCAGATAGTTCACAACCTGCAGGGAGCCATTGCACTCAAAGAGCGTATCTTCATTGATCACATCCTCCTCAATTGCCGCTGCAAAGCTCATCACCTTGCCGGTAGAACCAGGCTCGTAGGAATCACTGATCAGATCATTTCTCCACATGGCATTTCTGGCATCACTTCTTGTCGGTTTCGCATCGTGATCCCAGACAAATTCCTCGTCATTCGCTTCCGCCAGTGCTTTTGCCGCATCATATTCTTCCTGATTCTGCTCGAAAACGGCAATCTCCTCTTCCGTATACATGGCAGAAAGATCGGTGGTATTGTTCAGGTCAAAATCATTGCTGCTGGCGTAGGCTTTGATTGCTCCTGTGTTTGGATCCATCAGAAGCACACGGACCGATTTTGCGCTGTTTTTCAGTTCGCCGTTTTCATCGGTATCGGAATACCACTCGTTGAGCTCATCGTCAATGATTTTCTGATAGTTCATGTCAAGCGTAGTCACGAGTGTATAGCCGTCCTGCGGCTCGATGACCTGGCGTTCCAGATCGGATTCACTGTTGATGTAGCCATATTCACGCCCATTGGTGCCGCGCAGGTAATCATCATAGGATTTTTCCAGTCCCCACAGACCCATGGATGTGTCTACTGTGGTGAAGCCGATCAGCTTGCTTGCCAGACTGCCATAGGGGTAGTATCGTCTCGGCTCTTCTTCAAACCAGACGCCTTTTACCTTCGCCTTCGACACCGGCTTTTCTTCTCCCGATTCCGCTTCCGGCGGGTTATTGACCAGTTCCTGCTGCTTCAGGAATTCCGTCCGCTGATTCTCAGTGACAATCGTCTTTTTCCCGTAACGCAGATAGCTGCTTCCCGTATTTGCCATGATCTCGCTGCGCACGGATGACTCGTCCAGATCAAAGACTTCTGCCACCAGTTCAATAGTCTTGTCCAGGGATCCCTCATAGATTTCCTCCGTCGCCAGGATCACCTTCGGGTCCAGAATCAGAATGTAAACCCGATAGCTTGTTGCAACCGGCGACAGATTGGCATCCAGAATATCACCAGGCATTGCCACCTTGATCGTGCTGCTGTAGTTCAGCTGATCCAGCGCCTTGATCTCATATTCCTCCTGGGTTGACAGTGACTTTGTCAGCACACGTCCACCCAGAATCACAAGCGCACCAAGGATCAGTAACAAAAGGAACCAGACCCGAAGATTGATCTGGCTCATTAAGCGTTTTTTCTTTTCCTTTTCGATTCTTTCTTTACGGGATTTCTTCATATTGTCTTACATGCTCACTCTCTGTTTTCTGATATACAATAATCTGGCTCTTCTGCGGGTAATTCATACCCAGTTCTTCCGTTGCAACCCGATAAATTTCATTGATATCAATTCCGGCAACAATTTCTGCCTCCAGAATGTCATTGTTTTTATGAAGTGCTTCATATTCCTGACGAAGCGCTGTCACCTGCTGGTCTGCCTGCTTCATGTTTGCTTCGATGTGTACAAAAAAGATTGCAGCCGCCAGAAACGCGACACAGCATGTGATCATCGCTGCCATCTGTCCGACACTGTAGATGCCTGCACGGCGTCTGTAAATGATTACCTGACGCTCGATGCGCGCTTCCTGACGCTCTCTCTGCTTTTGCTTTGCTTTCCGCCTTCTTCTTTCAATCTCTACAGAAGTCGCAGAATCAATATTCGCATGGTTGACCGCTCTAGCCTGATATTGCATATGTTCTGTCCCGGCATGTCTTTCTTCTATTCTCATGCCTGCTGTCCTTTCTACGACATTCTAGTTCCAGCGGGAATTCCGCTTTGTTCAGCTCCGTTCAAACACACGCAGCTTCGCACTCCTGGACCGGCTGTTTTCTTCCTGCTCCTGCGCGGAAGGAATGACCGGTTTTCTTGTGATCACCTTTCCCTTTGATTTCCGTCCGCAGACGCAGACCGGAAAATGGGACGGGCAGATGCACGGATTCTCATTCTCACGGAAGCAGTTCTTCACAATCCGGTCTTCCAGCGAATGGAAGGTGATGATGCAAAGTCTTCCGCCCGGCGCCAGCCGCTCAATCATTTGATCCAGCGACGCAGTCAGCACGTCCAGCTCGGCATTCAGCTCGATGCGGATCGCCTGAAACGTCTGCTTGGCCGGATGGCCGTTCATCCGGAATTTGGCGGGAATGGCTCCCTTGATGATTTCTGCCAGCTCACCGGTTGTCTGAATCGGCGCTTTCTGTCTGGCAGCCACAATATGTTTTGCGATGTTCTTCGCGAATTTGTCTTCTCCGTAATCACGGATCATGCGAAACAGCTCCATCTCCGAATACTGGTTGACGATGTCTGCTGCTGTCTGTTCTTTGCGCTGATCCATCCGCATGTCAAGCGGAACATCCTCGCGGTAGGTAAATCCCCGGTCTGCCTGATCCAGCTGGTAGGAGGAAACGCCAAGGTCAAGAAGGATTCCATCCACCCGGTCAATCTCCAGCTCATCCAGGATTTCAGCAAAACGGACATAGTTGCTGCGCACGATGGTTACCCGGTCCCCAAACGGCTCCAGACGTTTTCCCGCCGCCGCAATGGCATCGGCATCCTGATCGATTCCGATCAGCCGTCCGCCTTCGGTCAGTTTTTCTGCTATATGGTATGAATGACCGCCGCCGCCCAGTGTTCCGTCAACGTAACAGCCATCCGGTTTGATATCCAAATGTTCGATTACTTCATTCAGCATGATTGGAACATGATGAAATTCCATACCTGCTCATCCTTTCCTGTTATGGTTTTTACAGACCATACTTTTCCATGGAAGCCGCCAGCGCATCCAGATCATCAAAGTCGTTGATCTCATCCCAGGCTGCCTGATTCCAGATTTCGATGCGGCTGCCGGTACCTGCCAGAACGACATCTTTATCCAGTCCGGCGAAGGAACGCAAATTGGCAGGGAGTAAAAATCTTCCCTGCTTGTCCAGCTCACATATGGTGCTTCCGCTTATGAAGAAACGCTTCAGCGTTCTGGCATCGCGGTTGGAGATGTCCGGAACGGCATCCAGCTTGGATTCCAGCTTGTCCCATTCTTCCTGCGTGTACACACAGAGGCAATGGTCAAGACCGCGGGTCACACGAAACGTCTCACCAAGACGTTCCCGGTACTGAGCCGGCATGATCAATCGTCCTTTTGCATCGATACTGTGGTTATATTCTCCATAGAATCCGGATTCCATTCCGACTCACCCCCCTTTTCTCTCCACTTTGTTGCACAAATCACCACTTTGCACCACTTAACACCCCTATTTTATCTCATTATGGAGTAAATTACAAGCCCTTTTTTCAATTCCTTACAAATTCCTTAACGCTCTTTGTCCCGATTTTTCGTCCTTTTTTCTTTTCTTCCCCACTGTTCCTCCACTTTATGTCCGTTTCCCCGGTGCACTTCCGCAATCGGCCCGGACACACTGCCACAGTTTCTTCGGATGTGCTGTCACGGTTTCTTTCGAATGGGCTGCCACTATCTATTCTTATGCCGTCTGTTCCTGAAACATTCCCAAATGTTTTCCCCGTTCCCGGCGGAAAACTTCTTGTCTTTCTTCCTGTTTTATGCTACACTGAAATCTGGTCTGCATCTCATTGACTCCGCGCACAGAAACGGTGGGGACTTTGAATGCCGGTATGGGGTTCCGCTTTGGATTTCCCCATTATTAATGGAAAGAATCGCATCTGCGGTGGTGGAAAGTGGGAGCACGCCCCACCAGATCCGTGTTTTAGGAGGATTTATACTATGAAGCTTGGAATCGTCGGCCTGCCAAACGTGGGCAAGAGTACCTTATTTAATTCCCTGACAAAAGCTGGCGCTGAATCTGCCAACTATCCGTTCTGTACCATTGACCCGAACGTGGGCATCGTTCCCGTTCCGGATTTCCGTCTCGGTCTGCTGGCAGCAATGTACAATTCTGCCAAGATCACACCAGCTGTGATCGAGTTTGTTGACATCGCCGGTCTGGTAAAGGGCGCATCCAAGGGTGAGGGACTTGGAAACCAGTTCCTGGCAAACATCCGTGAGGTTGACGCAATTGTTCACGTTGTCCGCTGTTTTGAGGATGCCAATGTCATCCATGTAGACGGCAGCGTCAATCCGGTCCGCGATATTGAAACCATCGAACTGGAGCTGATCTTCGCTGACCTGGAGGTTCTTGAGCGCCGCATCGCGAAGACCACCCGTTCCGCAATGAATGACAAGGGTCTGGCAAAAGAGCTGGCTACTTTAAAGAAGCTGAAGGCTGCCCTGGAAGACGGCAAGCAGGCAAAGACGGTTGTTCCGGATGATGAGGATGAGGCTGCTCTGATCGAAAGTCTGAATCTACTGACCAGCAAGCCGGTGATCTTCGCTGCCAACGTTGCAGAGGACGATCTTGCCAATGACGGCGCAGACAATGCCTATGTTCAGAAGGTTCGCGCCTTCGCTGCGGAGGAAGGCAGTGAGGTCTTTGTGATCTGTGCGCAGATTGAGGAAGAAATTGCCGAGCTGGACGAGGACGAGAAAAAGATGTTCCTGGAGGATCTTGGTCTCTCCGAATCCGGTCTGGAGAAACTGATTGCAGCAAGCTACTCTCTCCTGGGCCTGATCAGCTACCTGACAGCCGGTGAAACGGAGACACGCGCATGGACCATCACAAAGGGAACAAAGGCTCCCCAGGCTGCCGGAAAGATCCACTCCGACTTCGAGCGCGGCTTCATCCGTGCCGAGGTTGTCAACTATCAGGATCTGCTGGACTGCAAGGCCTACAGCGTTGCCCGTGAAAAAGGTCTGATCCGTCTGGAGGGCAAGGAGTATATGGTTCAGGACGGCGATGTGATCCTGTTCCGGTTCAATGTCTGATTTGTCTGCGTTTGCGGTCTGACACGTTTTCCCGGATGCTCGGCTTCCGATCGTCAGACTAAATCAAAAAACGTTTGCGGTCCGATCTTACTGTTTGATACGAATGATAAAAGCCGGGTGAAACCAGTTGGTTCTCACCCGGCAGTTGTCTGTTTTAAGGAGGTGTAACTATGGGATTCAGCAAAGCACAGCAGGAAGCGATCCTGCACAGAAACGGCCCCGCTCTCGTTCTGGCAGGTCCGGGCTCAGGCAAGACAACGGTCATCACCCACCGCGTCCGCCAGCTGGTCACAGACCGCGTTGTCCCCGGCTCCAACATTCTTGTCATCACCTTTACCAGAGCTGCTGCCGCAGAGATGAAAACGCGCTTCGGCGCCCTGATGAACGGGGAATACCATGGTGTCACCTTCGGCACCTTCCATTCGGTCTTTTTCCGGATTCTCCGTTTCGCCTACAATTACGATGCCTCCAACATTCTGACGGAAAAAGAGCAGTATACGCTGATGCGCGAGATCATTGACCGGCTTTCTCTGGACATTTCCGACGAACAGGAATTTATCAGCGGTATTCTCGGCGAAATTTCCTCGGTCAAAAGCAACAATCTTTCTCTGGACCACTACTATTCCAGAAACTGTCCGGAACAGATTTTCCGAACGATTTACAGCGCTTACCAGAAGAAGCTTTCCGAACTGCGCAAAGTGGATTTCGACGACATTCTTCTGATGACACTGGAACTTCTTGGGCAGCGCCCCGATATCCTGTCCGCCTGGCAGCAGAAATTCCGCTACATTCTGATCGATGAATTTCAGGATATCAATTTTGTCCAGTACCAGATCATCCGTCTTCTGGCCAGACCGGACAACAATCTTTTCATTGTCGGTGACGACGACCAGTCCATCTACCGGTTCCGCGGAGCACGACCGGAAATCATGCTTGGCTTTGAGAAGGACTACCCAAATGCCAGAAAAATCCTTCTGGACATCAACTTCCGTTCCGATGCCAACATCGTGAAAACAGCACTGTCCCTGATCTCCCACAACCGTGCCCGCTTTGACAAGGCGATCCGCGCCTCCCATCCGGCAGCGCTTCCGGTTCATCTGACTTCCTGTCAGGATGTGGGCGAGCAGAACCGGGAGATGGTCCGGCAGATCCTCTCCCACCACAGAAATGGAATGGACTATCAGGACATGGCAATTCTGTTCCGCACCAATCTTGGCGAACGGTTTGTTACCGATGCGTTGATGAAGGCCAACATTCCCTTCCGTCTGCGTGACTCTCTGCCAAACCTCTACGAGCACTGGATTGCCCTTGACCTGCTCTCCTATCTGCGGATTGGAAGCGGCAGTAAAAACAGGGCGCTCTGGCTTCGGATCATCAACCGTCCCAACCGCTATGTAAGCCGCGATGCCTTTCCTCCGTTTCAGGAAATTACCGTCAACCAGCTTCGTCCCTACTACAAAGACAAGGAATGGATGCAGGACCGCCTGGACCGTCTTGCTTACGATTTGTCCATGTTAAAACGGATGGCTCCCTATGCCGCCATCCACTACATCCGCAATGCCATGCACTACGAAGACTATCTGGCTTCCTATGCCGAAGAGCGGCGGATGAATCTGCAGGAACTGATGGATGTTCTGGAAGCCGTCCACGAAAGCACACGTTCCTGCAAAACGCTGGAAGAATGGGAAACGCACATCGAGAACTACACCAGATCCCTGAAAGAACAGCGCACCACGGAGCCCTCCGACGCAGTGACTCTCTGCACCCTTCATGGAGCCAAAGGTCTGGAGTATCCGGTTGTCTTTCTTCCGGACATCAACGAAGACAACATTCCTCACGTCCGCGCTTCTCTTGATACCGACATTGAGGAAGAACGCCGGCTGTTCTATGTGGGGATCACGCGGGCGAAACAGGAGCTTTATCTGTATTGTCTGCGGGAGCGGATGAACCATCAGAAAACACCAAGCAGGTTTCTTGGGGAGCTGGGGATTCGGCAGGAAACAAAAGAAAGCCAGGATCACAGGCGGATGAAAACGCATTCCCGCCCGACCCGCCATTCGCAGAAATAAGAAATGCGAAATGTTTTCGCTGATGAAACAGGCCCCGGTCACTGACCGGGGCCTTTCACGCTTCTTAATAGAAATCAATGATGTTTTCTTCCTTACACAGCGGCAAAAATGTCTGATACCACTCTTTCATCGCCTCATTGTCATGAAATGCTGCCATGCGTGCTGATCCATCACTTCCAACACCGTACCGAATTGTGCCGCTTCCATCTTCCCTGATCACAAAATGTAATCCCTGCGCATTCTGATCCGGCGTATTCTCAAAATACAGCGTTACTCCAATGGCATCCTCGCAGATCGCAGCGTCCAGATATGCCAGAGAATCCAGCCCTCCGTGCACAAATGGCGTCACCTGATCAATGACGGACTTGCCAAGCTCCCACAATGCAGCTTCATCCACATCATCCGCAGCAACCGTGTAGCCAACATCACTGTAGCCAAGAGAAAAGACTGCGATTTCTCTGGAAGGACTCAGTTTTGGATACGCGGAAAGCACATTCTGCACGTAATCCGCCTCTTCCTGAATCCGTTCATCGACCAGAGAACGATACAGAAGAACCAGTTCCGGCTTCGCTTCGTAAACACAGAGGCATGTTCCTTCGCTGTTCATCGTCACTTCCGCCCAAACCATGGGACTGCTCGGATCCGCGATACCGGTTCCGTACAGCTGGTTTGTGATTTCGTTCAGCTGCTTCTGGCCGTCAACACTCAGCTGACGGGGCTCCATGCCGTTCCAGACCACCGACTGACCGTTCTCCCCGGTTCCTTCCTCCCAGCTGCCGAGACGTTTTATCAGTTCTGCGCGAATGCTGTCATACGGATCCAATACGCCTTTCACCGTGTATTCCATCTTCACCAGCCCCGCATAGTCATCCACTGTCAGCAGCAGATCGGCTCTGCAGTCGTAAAGACTGACATTCTCGTAGAAGCAGGTCTGCGACCCGTCACCGGATTTTGTTTCCGCCGGCACAGATTTCATTTTCTCTTCAATCGTCTCTACAGAATCACCAAACCGAAGATCGTTCTCTGTGCAGGGGAACAGCCATCCGTCACGCTGCAGATCGCTGATGATCTCCAGCGGTTTTGTACCATCCGCGTATTTCGTTCCATCACTCAGCCGTTCTACTGAATACTTCCCGGCATCGGACAGCGTCCAGGTTCCGCTTAATTCGCCGAGAGACTGAGCCGCTTCCCGCAGAAGCAATCCGCCGTCTTCATCCGTGCAAAGCATTTTTGCCGGTGAATGGCTGTCCGCTTCTTCCAAAAATACGTGATAATCACATTCCTTTGTGCTCAGATCACAGGAAATCACGCGCATTCCTGTTACAGACACGGCGTCCTCCTGCCAAAATTCCTTATAGTTTCGCAAAAGCAGAAACAGCTCATAGCTTCCATTGCTGTCTGTATCGGCAAGAGCCATGTTCAGGACATTGTCATAGCTTGTAAAGGAATCCGACAGACCGCTTTCCCAGACAAGAATTGCTTCGCCCTGATATTCCACATAAATCCTGTGATTCCAGGAGTCCTCAAACACCCGGATTTCCGTGTCTTTCATAAATACAGGCGTAATCTGGTACAAATCTCCGCTGTTTTGCAGACCAATCCTGGCACAAAACTCCTGTACACCGTCTGTTGTCGGCTCATGTACATATTCCGTTTCTGCACAAAGCACGGGCAATGAAGCTCCCTGTTCTGTTTGATCCGCACTCTCACCAAAGCAGAACACGGCACTTCCAAGGACAAGTGTAAATGCCATCGTCATTGATGCTGCCTGTTTTCCTGTTTTCTGAAAAATCATACAAAGCCTCCTTTTCATATCTTTATGATTGGATGCCATCGTTGGCGCAAACAGCTGCTCTCTGGTGCGTTTTCCTGATGCCACATCCACAAGCGCTTTTGCATAGCCAAACCGGCTTTCCCATCCAATTCGTTTCATGACTGCCTCATCACAGGCAAGTTCACTGTCTTTTCCTGCGCAGATTGCTGCCGCCCATACAAGAGGATTCCACCACCAGACAGCCAGACAAAGCCCACGTACCAGCCCCCACAGATGATCGCCATGGCGATAATGACACTCCTCATGAATGATCACCAGTTTTGCTGTCTCTTCCTCACGGCATGCATCGTTTGTCAGATATACTGCCGGATGAAACAATCCAAACAGACAGGGAACGTTCAGCGAATCTGCTACATAAACAGGCAGACATGAAGTGATGTTCCCGTTTACCAGAAGAACACGGCTGCGTTTCAGCTGTCTGGAATAACTGACATTCACATAGAGAATCCATCCAAAAGCTGCCAGACTTCCCAGCCCCCAGAGGATTGGCAGCATCTGAAGCAGGAACTGCTGACTGCTCCGCGATTGATTTTGTCCGAAATCATTCTCAATTTCTTCCGCTCCATTCCCATTCTTCACCGGCAGCGCTTCGAATCGGAAGCTTTCTGCATCGTCCGCTCCAGGGATTTCCGCTAAGACCTGCGCCTCTTTATCGCCGCTCCAATCCATGGTCTTTGTCTGTTCTCCCTTTGCCGCAGACCTCGAATCTGTCTTCCCCCCATCCATCGGCCTGACCGGCTCTGTTTCTGTCTGCTGCCACGTTACCGGATATTCCTGATACTCTTCTCCAACCAGATTCCACTGAGCCGTCACGTTCTGGCCCTGCGCTTTCAGCCAGGCGCCTGCCTCACTGCTGTCCCAAAGTCCAATGGGACAGAGAAGCCGAATCAGCACAATGGCCCACATGGCATATTGCAGACGAAAACTGATTTTCCCCCGAAACACGCATCGGATCAGAAGCATCAGCACGATTAACAGGCTGGCGCCAAGAATCCAATCCACCATAGGCTCACTCCTTTTCCCTTGCGTCACGAATGATCTGATACAGTTCCTCAATTTCTTCTCTGGATAATTCCTTTCGGCTGGTCATGGATGACACCATCATGCCGATGCTCCCCTGATACACCTTCGACAGAAAATTCTGTGTCTCACATCTGGCAGCCGATTCCCGCTCCAGCACAGGATAATATTCCTGGCAGCGCTTGGAACCGTCCATTCGAACAATTTCTTTCTCAATCATTCGTTTCAGCATCACAAAAATAGTCGTTTTGCTCCATCCGGTATCATCCTTTAAGGCTTCCACCAGCTCTCCAATGGTCCTTGGTGAATGGTCCCACAATAAATTCATCAATTTCCATTCACCATCCGACAAAACCGTCTGTTTCATGCAGCATTCCCTCCTTTTTACACCACGTCATACCAAACAGCATAATCGCTTTTTTTCGGTTATTCCATTAGGTTAACTTCTGTTAACCTAACTATAGCACATTAGTTAACACTTGTCAACCTAAAAAGAAAGAAAAAACCTGCCGTGCTTTCTTTCCGCACGGCAGGCTTGATCTGCCGCTGTCTCCTGCTCAATTAATGCACAATGCCGAACCTTTATGTACTTAACCAGCACATAAAGGTTCGGCTTATTCATTTGCTTATTTTTTTTACATTCAGCGAGTCCGCAAATTACTCCTCATCCTCAAACTCATCATCGCCAACCAGCTCATCGTACTCCTGAGAATCCAGCCACTCATCAAAAGCGTCGGAAGCTGCATCATACTCCTCATCGGTCTCGATGTTCTTCAGATCCGGGTTTCCGTCTGCATCCAGTTCAAAACGGTACAGATAAACCTCGCCCTCTTCTGCCTCAATTCCCTCTAACGGAAGCAGGGCGATGTAGTTTCTTCCTGCAGCGGTAAGGGTGGTGACAACGGCACATTCCAGTTCGGAATTGTCTTCCAGAGTCAGTACAACGGTATCTCTTACATCCTGTTCAAATTCCTGTTTCATCGTCGGTTGCTCCTTTCTGTCTTCACGGTTTCTGACCGGCTCGCGAAACGCGTAACAGCCGGTCAGTACCTCATTCCTGTTCAGACTTACGCCAGTTCTGCACTCAGCTTCTCAATGGCAGCCTGAATTCTTGCCAGAGACTCGTCCCTGCCAAGGATCTCCATCAGCTCCGTTGCACCGCCCGGCGTGGTCTGCTTGCCGGAAACTGCGGTACGGATCGGCCACATCACATAGCCGTTCTTATAGCCCTTCTCACCGACAAAGGCAACAAGAGTCTGGTAAAGAGCGTCGTTGGAGTAATCCTCCTGAGCCTGCAGAACAGGAAGGACTTCCTTCAGAACTGCAAGGGAGCTCTCTGCGTTTGTCTTCATTTTCTTGTGGGTGTACATGGAAATGTCATACTCCGGTACTTCCTGGAAGAAATCAACCAGTTCTTTGATGTCCGGGAACACTTCGATTCTTGTCTTAACCATTGCAGCAATCTTCTCATAGTTGCAGGATCTGGTTACATACTCCTTCACGTAAGGAAGAGCCATTTCCATGTATTCTGCGTCGTCCATGGCCTTGATATACTCGCCGTTTAACCACTTCAGCTTGCCATAGTCGAAAACAGCCGGGGACTTGCTCATGCGGCGGTAGTCAAACTTCTCGATCATCTCCTGCAGCGTCATCTTCTCCTGGTTGTCCTCCGGACTCCAGCCGAGGAGAGCAACGAAGTTTACGATTGCCTCCGTGACAAAGCCCTGCTCCAGCAGATCCTCGAAGGAGGAATGACCGCAGCGCTTGGACAGCTTTTTGTGCTCCTCGTCCGTGATCAGCGGGCAGTGAACATAGATCGGAACCTCCCAGCCGAAGGCATCGTAGAGACGGTTGTACTTCGGAGAGGAAGACAGATACTCGTTGCCGCGGACAACGTGGGTAATTCCCATCAGATGGTCGTCGATTACGTTGGCAAAGTTGTAGGTCGGGAAACCATCGGACTTAATCAGAATCATGTCATCCAGCTCCGCATTGTCAACGGAAATGTCACCATAGATTTCGTCATGGAAGGTGGTGGTTCCGGTGCGGGGATTGTTCTGGCGGATGACATAGGGCTTTCCGGCAGCAAGGTTTGCCTCGATTTCCTCTTTGGACAGATTCAGGCAGTGCTTGTCGTAGATGCTGATCTCCTTGTCGCCGATGGTGGTGTGAAGAGTCTCCAGACGCTCCTTGTCACAGAAACAGTAGTAAGCCTCTCCTTTCTCGATCAGCTTCTTTGCGTACTCCAGATAGATTCCGCTTGCCTGACGCTCACTCTGAACGTAGGGGCCAACGCCGCCGTCCTTATCCGGACCCTCATCGTGAATCAGTCCGGTCTTCTGCATGGTACGGTAGATAATTTCAACAGCACCTTCCACCTGACGTTCCTGGTCGGTATCCTCAATACGAAGCAAAAAATCTCCGTTCTCATGCTTTGAGATCAGATACGCATATAATGCGGTTCTCAAGTTACCTACATGCATTCTTCCAGTCGGGCTGGGTGCAAATCTTGTTCTTACCTTACTCATAATTTCCTCCAAAATTCCTTATCATCCACATCCAGGTGCCGGGGGCATAAACACGATTAAGTCTGTCATTGGCATGCTCGCCTGAATGTATAAATAACGCCAAAGTGTGCCTGAAATACCAGTTTCAGACACACTCTAGTTTATCACATCATTCTTTATTCTGCAACAGAAATGTTTTCACCAATCAGACCATTTACCGCACCGGCGATCTTTGCATCCGGGTGAGCGATGAGCCACTTGTTTACATGAGTTCTCAGCTTATCCTCACCAACTGCGTTCGGATCCGGAACACACTCTGCGTTGGTTCCTCTCGGCAAGATAACAACGTTCTTGAATCCGTTGCCGTTTACGCCGCAGGGAGCATAGTGAAGCGTTGTCTCATACATCTGGAAAACGGTTCCTGCCGGAACGAGGAACGCTTCCACCAGAGAAGTGTCATAGGTATAATCTGCCTTGATGTCCTGAACAGCACCAACCAGCACGATCAGATCTGTCATTGCAACATTTACTTCGGAATCACGATGATATTCCAGAGCGTTCAGCAGGGAGTTATGACCATTGCAATATCCCAGCTGGATCGGCATTCCGCCATAGAAACGGGCTGCAAATTCCTTTGCCGCATCGGTTGCTTCCAGTTCGGCAACGCTTCCAACGTAAACAACGTCTTCCGGTACCGGAGTTGCTTCCATTGCTTTTGTCAGTTCGGCCAGATCATAGCCTTCTACTACTTTTCCGTAGCGGTTGTATGCCGGATCGGTAATTTTCTTAATTGTAATCATAGCAAAGCGTCCTTTCACTCACATCGTTTGCTGCCAAAATCGACAGCACATCTTTCGATACAAAATCCGGGCCGCTGCCGCAGCCCGGATAGGCGGATTTCAAAAATCAGAGACCGTGAATTACTCCCAGCCCTCAAACGGATTCTCAGTCGGGTACATCATGCCCTTCGGCTGATTGAAACCGATATCGGTTACGCCAAGGTACTTGAACACTTCGAAGATTGCCTTTCCGTAGTGACCGAAAGCAACTGCACCGTGGTGCGGATAGTTCTTCTCAACCAGAACGTGACGGTAGAAACGTCCCATCTGCGGAATTGCGAACACGCCGATGCCGCCGAAGCTCTGAGTCTTAACCGGAAGAACCTCACCCTGAGCAACGTAAGCGCGAAGCTGTGCGTCAGAGGTGCTCTGCAGACGGAAGAAGGTGATCTCGCCAGGAGCGATGTCTCCCTCAAGAGTTCCGTATGTAACAGCCTCGCCAAGGCTTCTTGCCATGATCTTCTGGTTTCTCATCTCACGGAACGCCAGCTTACATGCCGGAGTGTTTCCGCAGTGGAAGCCCATGAAGGTGTCGGTCAGCTTGTAGTCATATGCGAACTGACCCTTGATGCTCTCGTTGTACATGTCCTTCGGAACGGTGTTGTTGATGTCAAGCAGAGTTACTGCATCGTCGGATACGCAGGTTCCGATGTACTCGGACAGTGCGCCGTAGATATCAACCTCACAGGATACAGCCATTCCCTTTGCAGTCAGACGGCTGTTTACATAGCACGGAACGAAGCCGAACTGAGTCTGGAACGCCGGCCAGCACTTGTTTGCGAAAACAACATGCTCTCTGGATCCCTTGTGAGCCTCAGCCCAGTCAAGCAGAGTCAGCTCATACTGTGCAAGCGTCGGAAGGATGTTCGGGAAGTTGTTTCCTGCGCCCAGCTCTTCTGCCATCTCTGCAGCCAGTGCCGGGATTCTCGGATCGTCCTTGTGCTCATTGAAAGCAGCGAACAGGTCAAGCTCGGAGTTCTCCTCGATCTCAACGTCAATGTTGTAGAGCTGCTTGATCGGTGCGTTACATGCAAGGAAATCCTGCGGACGCGGACCAAAGCTGATGATCTTCAGATTGCTTAAGCCAAGGATCGTTCTTGCGATCGGAACGAAGCCTGCGATCAGATCAGCAACTTCCTCAGCGTCGCCAACCGGGTTCTCCGGGATGTAAGCCTTGATGTTGCGCAGCTTCAGATTGTAGCTCAGGTTCAGAACACCGCAGTAAGCGTCGCCGCGGTCGTCAAGAAGAAGATCCTTGCCTTCCTCTGCAGCTGCCGCGTACATAACCGGGCCGTCAAAATACTTTGCAAGCAGAGTCTCGCTTGTCTCCGGACCAAAGTTTCCAAGGAACACAACCAGTGCGTTACATCCGGCAGCCTTTACCTCAGCCAGCGCCTTCATTGCGTCCTTCTCATTCTCAACGGTAGTCTTGCACTCGAAGATCTCTCCGCCCTTTGCTGCGTAAGCAGCAACTACCTTTGCTCTTCTGGACTCGGAAAGAGTCATCGGGAAACAGTCTCTGCTTACTGCGATAATGCCAAGCTTAACCTGTGGTATGTTGTTCATAGTAATTTGTCCTCCTTATTGTTTTTATTTTGAATTACTCACCAAATACAGCGATGTAATCTTTCTTGAATTTCTCAATTCCCTGAGTGGTCAGCGGATGGTTCACCATCTGCATCAGTACATTGTAAGGAACGGTTGCGATGTCAGCACCTGCCAGTGCGCAGTCGATCACATGGATCGGGTTGCGAACGCTTGCCGCGATGATTTCGGTCTCGATTCCGTGGATCTGGAAGATCTCGGAGATGGACTGAATCAGGTCGATACCAGGCATGGAGATGTCATCCAGTCTGCCCAGGAACGGGGAAACGTAGGTTGCGCCTGCTCTTGCTGCCAGAAGTGCCTGTGCTGCGGAGAATACCAGTGTCACATTTGTCTTGATACCCATTGCGCTCAGAGCCTTGGTTGCCTTTAAGCCTTCTGCTGTCATCGGGATCTTAACTACCATGTTCGGATGGATCTTGCTGATTGCAATACCCTCTTCGATCATGGTTGCCGCATCAACCGTTGTTGCCTTTACCTCACCGCTGATCGGTCCGTCTACCATGGAAGCGATCTCAGCGATTACTTCTTCAAATACTCTTCCCTCTTTTGCGATCAGAGACGGGTTTGTGGTAACACCACAGATGATGCCCATGTCGTTTGCTTCCTTGATGTACTCCACATTGGCAGTATCAATAAAGAATTTCATGTGTTTTTTCCTCCGGATATTCTTATTTTTGTAATGTACTGGTATCCTTGACTGCAAGAGAACAGACAAGTGTTCCATGCCAGAATTCACCACATTACTTTAGTTATAATGTACTACAAACACCGGGGAAAGTCAAATTCTTTTACCGCCTGGGCTGAAAAAACAAGTTGTGTGCATACAAGTTGACTTTTTTCGGGGACATGTTATACTTATTGTACATGTACTATCATTCTTTTATGAATCTGGAGGATTTGTTATGGCTGAAACGAAAAAGCTGCCAAATATTTATGTTTGTTTTCCGGGCGGAAAGCATAAGGTTCTGACCATGAGCTATGATGATGGAAAAGAAGAAGACAGACGTCTTGTTTCCATCTTCAATCAGTATGGCATCAAGGGTACGTTCCATGTGAATGCCGGTCTGTGCCTGGCCGGCGATCCGAAGCGGATTCCGCTGTCGGAGTATAAAGAGCTCTATCAGGGACATGAGGTTTCCGCGCACACCTACACCCACCCCACCATCGCCCGCTGTCCGCTGGATCAGGTGGTCGCTCAGGTCATGGAGGACCGGAAGGTTCTGGAAGAAGCGGTTGGATATCCGATCCGCGGCATGTCCTATCCCAACGGTTCCTATTCGAAGGAAATTGTGGATATCCTTCCCGCCCTTGGCATTAAGTATGCGAGAACCGTTCAGAGTACCATGAGCTTCGGCATGCCGGAGAATTTCCTGACCTGGGGTGCAACCTGCCACCACAACCGGAATCTTCTGGAGCTTGGTCAGCAGTTTGTCGATCTGTTCAAAACCCAGTACCTGTACATGATGTATGTCTGGGGACACAGCTATGAGTTTGGACTTCAGAACAACTGGGAGCTGATGGAGGACTTCTGTAAGCTGGTCGGCGGCCGTGATGACATCTGGTATGCAACCAACATCGAAATCGTGGATTACATGGAAGATGCAAAGAGACTGCAGTACACCGCTGCCGGGGACAAGGTCTACAATCCCAACTTCCAGTCTGTCTGGATTTCCGTGAACAATGAGATCAGGGAAATTCCGGGCGGCCAGATGGTTACGCTGTTCTAACGAAAAAAAATCCGCCCGGACATGTTACCGACATGTCCGGCGGATTTTTTTCTTCCCGCTCAGATCTTTTCTTCTTCAAACATCATCGAATCCATATACCACGCATTAAAATCCGGATCTGTTGACAGCGCGATTTCTTCTGAAATTGCTGCAAGCCCCAAAAGAACCGATTCGCCGTCCGGATCCTTCAGAAAACGGGCTGCGCCCTGAAGCGAACTGTTTCCAATTGCCCGGACACGGTCACGGAATTCTTCCGGAAGCATGCCGATGGCAATTGCTTTTTCGCAATCCAGCTTGAAGCCGAAGCCTCCTGCAAGATAGACGGTGCCGATCTTCTCTTTCGTGATTCCATAGCGCGCAGTCAACGTCTCAATTCCTGCACGGATGGCCGCTTTTGCCAGCTGAATTTCCCGCACATCCTTCTGAGTGAAGACAATCGTCTGACCGTCCGCTGTCTTTGCCAGCGGGAACCCATCGTCAAAATAGTCCTCGTCCAGAAGACCGGTTTCATCCACCAGACCTTCTTTTACCAGCTCCGACACGGCTTCCACCACACCGGTTCCGCAGATACCTGTCGCTGTTTTGTTCTGGATCGTTGAAACATGGGCCGTTTCCTCTTCAATGGTTACCGAGCAGATGGCACCGGGAATGCTTCCCGTTCCCCAGCTGATGTTGCCGCCCTCAAAAGCGGGACCGGCAGCCGTTGATGTGGTCAGAATCCGCTCCCTGTTTCCGATTGCCATTTCTCCGTTTGTTCCCAGATCGATCAGCAGGCTGATTTCTCCGTTCTGCGCAAATCCGCAGGCATAGAGACCTGCCGTAATGTCGCCGCCCACATAAGTTGAGATTCCCGGAAGGATCACAACCTCCGCGTCCAGACTGGAGCTGCCCAAAATCTCCTCGGAGGTTCCGCGGATCAGACCGATGTTTACCGGAGTAAACGGATACACACCAAGGGAATCGCAGGGATAGCCCATCAGCAGGTGGCTCATGGTCGTGTTGCAGGCAATCACGATTTTTTTCAGCCGATCGGGATGAACCTGTGCTTCTCCCATCAGTTTTTCCAATCCGCGGATCAGATCTGTCCGGATGATTTTCTGCAGCTGCTCCTTTTTTCCCTCAACAGACGCCTGGATTCTCGTAATGACATCGGCTCCAAACGTCCGCTGTCCGTTGATCATCGTCACCGTGTGAACCGGCGCTTCCCTTCCCTCTTCATAGAGCTGAATCGCAATGGTTGTCGTGCCGATGTCAATCGCCGCCTGATAAGAAGCTGCGGTACCATCTGCAGCTGCATCTGCAGCGTCTCCAGCGCAATTGCCTGTGCCCTGCGGCTCTTCTTCCAGATCCGGTACCACAATCTCCGATTCATCCGCCAGATCAAAGGCAACGACAAGATCATCCGTCGGATAACATTCACAGGAAAGGCGCCAGCCAGCCTTCAGCTCCTCTGGCTGATAGAATGCACGGTCTGCCGCCGATGGCTGGCAGAACCCCTCCAGGATCTGCACACCGCATTTGCCGCACCGTCCTCTTCCTCCGCAGACAGCGCTGATGTAATAGCCTTCCCGCAGAAGCAGATCCATCAGTGATTCTCCGTCAATCAGCGTGACGGTTCTCGATTCACTGCCCCGCTTTACCGTAATTTCCGTCGGCGGAATGTTCCTCATCTTACAGTCCAGACGGGCACATTTGCGGCAGTCATGGGAAGCGCGGAAGGTTTTCTCATCCTCTGTCAGAATGAAAATCTGGCAGGACGATTTCACCGGATCCAGCATGAAGCCCTCTGTAATTCCGATTCCAAACCGTTTTTCCAGCTCCAGATATTCCCAGGCAATCCGCTGAGCGATCATCGGGATATCCTGCGGTGCTTCCAGACGGCGCCGAATTCCCACATGGCGGGCTCTGCAGACTTCTGTCAGCACCTCAATCAGCCTCTCCTCCATGGAAAACAGCGCGTCGTCCGCCATGGCGTCGCAGAGCATTCCCTTCACGTAATCACCGTCATCAAACGCCTGTGTGCTGCGTTCCTTAATCCCGTTTCCTATGCTGGTAAACGCATAGATCACAGGTGTATTTTCTTTATATTCCTCTGTTTCCAGTTCCTTTGGAAGTCTGCCGAATCCGAGAATTCCAACCGGTTTTGCCAGAGCCAGCATTTCCTCGTGAATTTCCTCATATTCATCAACGATGGCTTCGTAGACCGGACTGTCTTCGTAGCAGTCAATGATCGCAAAGACTGATTTCTGATTGATATTCACACAAAATCCATCGATCTCAAAAAACTGTTCCATCACTGCCTGTTTTTCCTCCTTCATGCAGGAAACGGGATGCCGCAGTCACAGCATCCCGTCCGGAATCTTCTCATCAACAATCGTTGATGCAAATCAGGCTTTCTTCGCCTCAACTGCAGCCTTTGCCACCTCTGCAGCAGACGTTGCGTCTGCGGTGTAATAGTCGGCACCGATCTGCTCCTTGAAGCTTTCTGTTACCGGTGCGCCGCCGATCATTACGATGTACTTCTCACGAACGCCCTTTGCATTCAGTGCATCGATTACGGACTGCATATTCGGCATTGTCGTTGTCAGAAGCGCAGACATACCGATCACGTCTGCTCCAACCTCTTCTGCCTTCTCAACAAAAGTCTCTGCCTCAACGTCAACGCCAAGGTCATACACCTCGAAGCCGGCTGCCTTCATCATCATTGCAACCAGATTCTTACCGATGTCGTGAAGGTCACCCTTAACGGTTCCGATTACCGCCTTGCCCATCGGCTCGTTTCCTGCTGCTACCAGATGCGGCTCAAGGATCGCAACGCCTGCGTTCATTGCTCTTGCCGCAACCAGAACCTCCGGTACAAACACTTCATTGCGCTTGAACTTTCCGCCGACAATCATCATTCCGGAAAGAAGTCCCTCATTCAGAATCTCCTGCGCGTCAATTCCCTGTGCCAGTGCTTCCTCAACCAGTTTCTTTACATTCTTTGCACGGCCTTTCTGTAAAAACTCAGAAATCTCTTCAATAATTGCTGCTGCCATGTAATATCCTCCATCGTTTTTTCTCATTTATTCTTCACAGCTCTCCAAACACTTTTCGGACAGCTGTGGTTTGCAAAGGGATTCGCTCCGGCGAGCTCCCGTTGTGCCTGATTCATGTACCTGATTTCATACCAGGCTTGTTTTGCCCGGTTTCTGTGCCTCGTCAAACAGTGCCTCAATGTTTTGAGGCGGAATGTCCGGCAGGATTGCCTCGTGGCTTGGCGAGATGATCAGCCCGGTCGGGAAGATGGAGCGAAGCTCCCTTACCTTCAATCGCACATCCTCCGGGCTTCCGTTTACCAGAAGATCCTGGGTGTCCACACCGCCGCAGAAGGAAACCTGATCACCATACTTTTCCTTCAGCCCCTTCGGTTCCATTCCGGCAGCCAGTGCCTGGATCGGATGAATGATGTCCACACCGGCTTCGATCAGATCCGGAATCACATCCGCAATGGAACCACAGGAATGGTAAATCACCTTCAGACCATAGCTGTGCGCCTGCTCCACCAGCTTTTTGCAGCCGGGGATGATGAAACGACGAACCATGTCCGGGGACAGGATCAGACCGCGCTGGCTTCCCATGTCATTTCCGATGAGAACCGCGTTGAGCCGTCCTTTTGTCGCCTCGTAGAAAATCTCATTCGCTTTCAGATAGAACTCCATGATTTTCGCATCTACGGCTTCATAGATCTCCGGATTGGCGATCATGTTCATCAGAGCGTTTTCCATGCCGAAGGAGGCACAGGTATCCTGGAAATGAGCAGACCAGATGACGCCAAGACAGACCTTGTCCTTTGGAGCCATCTCCACTCTGCGTCTGCACTCCTCCACATCGATGTACTTTGCCGGATCCGGCCATTCAAAGAATTCCAGATCCTCCGGTTCCTCCGCCTCGGCAAAGCATCCGGGCGTAGTCAGCGTACGCTCCTCTGCATCCACATTTCCATCCATGTACCAGTCAAAAGCGGCATAAATCGCAGACGAATTCGGTGACTGATACGGAATCTCAACCGCATAGAAATCATCGCCGACTGCCAGCTTTAATTCGTGGAAGTCCTTTACTCCATAGTGCGCAAACAGCGCAGGCTGTGCATGGATGTCCGGCATTCCAAGCCATGCCGCCGGACGGTCAACCGGCTCTCTGTTCACCGTCGCATAAAAACGCTCGATACTGTTCATAACTAACCCCTTTCCTTCGATACACCCAGTTTTTTTCTGCTTTCAGTTTACCATTTCCTGAAAAAATTGTATATAGTCCTTTTTTCAGATTTTGTAAATTTTTTATGGGAAAATTACATATCTGCGCAGATGAAACTTTATAAAACCGGGGATCTCCGTTTCTAAGGCATCCTCAGTATAGCAGAATCAGGCAGCTTCTTCCATAAGAAAAATTGCGGTTTTCTTTTGAAAAACTGTTTCTTTTATCTGGACTGCTTCAGACCGGGGATCACTTCGCTCCAGTCCATATCCGGTCCATAGTAGAAGGACGGATAACCGGTCTGATTGTAGCAGTTGTTCTGCCATGCAACAGAAGTCCGGTACTGAAGATCATGCATCATGGTAAACAGCTTATGGTGTGTCACCTCTGTGTTCAGAAAAATCCGGACAGCGGAGTCATCCTCCAGACGAAGCAGGATGTTTTCGCGGAAATCGCCAAGCACATCTGCCACCAGACAGGGATTTCCCTTGGTGTGGTTATTGGTCAGCGTCGGTCCCGGATCCAACATCACACCATGGACATTGTCATTGATGATTCCACGGTTGGACGGTGTGTTGGCATAGTCCACGCCGTCTGTCACCTGTGTCGTCAGATCGGCAGCCCAGCGGATTCCCTGATTGGTTCCAAGCGGCTTCACATCCAGAACGTTTCCTTTGCAGTCATAGGTGATGTTGTCTGCCCAGACCTGCCATCCTCTCACCTGCGGCACCGTCTTTCCGATCATGCAGCGGCCAAGGTCCGTCTCCGCATATTCGCCGAAAAATACCTTTCCGGTTGCCGCGTCCCGCAGCGCATAGCCATAGGGTGCCGCCTTTGCTCCTTCAAACACATTGAAGATCTGAAGTCCCGGGCGGTCCGGATCAATCTTCGCCACATGCATGGAATCTCCATGGCCAAGCTTCGCTACCGTTCCGTCCGGCAGCCGGTCATAGCTGGAGTACAGCAGCGAACCGTCATGGTCAATTACCGCCGCGCCGTAAACAATTTCCTGTCTGCCGTCTCCATCCACATCTGCCGTTGACAGGCTGTGATTTCCCTGACCGGCAAAGCTGCCAAAGACAGGATCCGTTCCTTCCACACAATGAGGATTGTCGTTGAAGGGATTGGTCATGGGGACAAAGCCGGTATCCACGCTGAAGGTTTCTTCAAACCGGTTATTGAAAAAGCTGTAGACGGCAATCGTCGAACGGGTATAGTAGCCGCGGCTCATGATCAGATACGGCCGTTCTCCGTCCAGGTAGGCGGCTCCTGCCAGAAAACGGTCCACACGGTTGCACGGCTCGATCCGTCTCATGGCATAGTCGCCCCACATCAGACCGTCATCCACACGGTCAAACTTCCACGAAATGGTCTCCAGCTCCGATCCGTCACCGGCAAACATGGTCAGATACTCCGGTCCCTTGTAAATGAAGCCTTCAAACTGATCCAGCCGGTTTTTCGGGCTGCGCTCCAGAGCCCAGGTATTAATGAAGTAATCCGCCAGCTTTTCCCCGTCCTCTCTGGACAGCGGATAGGAATAGGCCGGTTCGATACCGAAACATTCCTCCAGCGTTTTTGGCCAGTGTCCGGCTTTCACTTCCGGATGTTCCTGCCAGCTGCAGAACCGGGCGATGGTATCCTCTCTGTAATCGGCAGCGCTGCAGACATAGTTGTCCTGATGGCTGTATCCCGCTTCCAGATCCTTCTTCGGCATTGTTACATAGAACTCCTTTTTCACCGTTCCATCCGGATGGTAGACAGTCATCCTGGTTCCTGGCGCCGTCTTTACCGCCATTTCCGCTTTTCCGTCCAGATTAAAGTCCATCACAATGAACTGGGTGTAGTGGGCTCCCGCACGGATGTTGCAGCCCATGTCCAGACGCCACAGAAGCCTTCCATCCAGCTTATAACAGTCGATGATACAGTTTCCGGTGTAGCCGCGATGGGAAACGTCATGGGCATTGGACGGATCCCATTTCAGGATATATTCATATTCGCCGTCACCGTCCACATCTCCGACACTCATATCGTTGGCATGGTACACAAACGCCTCGCCTGCCGGTGTCACTCCTCCCTCTGGCCGTTTCAGCGGCAGATCGATGTAGTTTTCTCCGCTTTTCCACGCCTTTACCCCGGCACAGGGAACGGTTTCTTCTCCGCGGACCAGCTTGGACACTGCATAGACGTCATCCATGGTTCCTTCCCGATCCAGATAGTTGGTGCTGTCTGTTACAACCTGCAGCCGTTTTCCATTTCGGTACACAACGAAATCCGTTCCTGTCATCCCGCTTTCCCCGTATCCGGTCACTTCCTCCTTCATCAGACGCCAGGAAAGAAAGATTCCATCCCCTGTCTTTGCGGCAACCAGTCCCCGGTTCAGCTTTTCGAAAAACGGATGAAAGGTCTTTCTGATTTCTGTTTTGACAACTGCTGTCCGTGCCAGCTCCTCTTCCCCTGCCATTGCCGCGATCCAAAACCAGTGCGGCACATGGGTCGTTTTGCGGATCCGGCAGCCGCATCCTGTCACTGTCTCCAGCTTCTCAAACTGCATCTCCTCATGGTACGCGTCCGCCCAGTATACCTGATAGTGATCTGCTTTGTCCACGGCTCCCCATGTCAGATCCACATATTCCTCCGCCGACGCGGTTCTGCAAATAAAATCCATCCTTCTTCTCCTTAACATTTATGGAATCCGTCATTCGGCATTCCCTTCATCAGTTCCTTCATCTCTTCCCAGTCTGCCGGAAGCTGGTCACGGATAAATTCCAGAACCATGATCACATTCAGGCACCACTGAGAAACAAAGTTCGTTGTTACCCAGTCGATTTCCGGCAAGGATTCCTGGTTTCCGGCATCCTTCACCGGATGGATCTGCAGACCGTCTGTATCATAGTCGGAAATCATTGCGCGCATCAGGATCCGCCAGGTTGTCTTTGCCAGCTTTTCATCCTGATGATACCAGGCACCGAAGGCTCCTGTCGCCGCTGCCAGATACGGAATGGAAAGGAAACGTCCCTTTACAAAGCCGTTGCTCTGTTCTGCCTGTTCCTCGGCTGTGCTGTAGTAAAACCTGCCATAGTCCGCATACATCTTTGTCCACTCCGGGTCATCCAGAAGCAGCGTCAGCTCCGACCAGACCTGCGCACCGCCCATGCAGATCTGCAGATGGGAACCGCCGCCCGACTTTTCTCCGATGTAGCGCAGATGGCTGTCTGCCGGATCATATTCAAAATCGGAACCGGAAACAAGCTTCAGCGGTGTCTGTTTCAGATCCTCAATTCCGGTGCGGATTTTTTCCAGATAGGTTTTATCGTCAAACCGCTCCCACTGAGTCATCCAGTTGGAACAGAAGGTGGACCAGTCCGGGCCGGAACGGGCATGGGTCGGAGAAACCATCTTCTCCTTCTCATAGAAGAAACGAAGGGGATCGATGTTCAGCAGCGCAAAATCACCGTCTTTGACATCGTCGAAGACATCCTTCATCCTTCCGTCACCGGTCAGATAGTAGTAATACCGATGGTGTCCTGCCATTCCAATCCGGGCTTCCTTACAGGAGCATCCCCAGTGGCGGACATTATGGCGGGAGCCGATTCCCTTATAGGGGCCCATGTGGTAGGTGTCAACCTCAGAACAGTGGCGGCTCATTGCTTCTGCCAGAACAAACACGTCCTCTCTCTGGGTCCGCATGAAATACAGCCACAGCCAGAGCGTAGGAACCAGTTCCGTGTTCTGCCATGCGTAACCGCCCATGTCATATTTCCAGCAGTGGCGGACGCGGTCATAGGTATGCATGAAATCACCGTAGTTGTAGAAGCCGTACCAGTTGCGGATCTCCACCTCATTTTTGTAGAAATCAACAGCGCGTTCCAGCTGATCCTCCAGCCACCGCTCCATCGCAGAACCGGTTTCCTTCAGACTCCAGTAGCCAAACGCCCTTAACTCGTGGTAGTAGGAAATGTCGCCAAGATAGACAGCCGGTTTCTGCACCTGCCGGTTAAATACCTGCAGACGGTCACAGGACACGATCATGCCATTGTAGCCTTCGATGGAACACTCATTTGTATTTGCAATTCCGTAGGGAGTTGCGCCAAATTCGTCAAACCCTTCATAGTACGCCTGGGAATAGCCCCTCGTCGCATAGTGACGGTAATCAAAGGCGCGCACCTGCGGCGACCAGAACCAGACGGTTGCGCAGGTTTCCTCTTCTGCCAGGCCATTCACCTCGAAGGAAGACGGATATTTCTGCCAGAAATCCTTCTTTCCTACCAGGAAGCCGCCTTTTGCATCGCCAAAAGCCATTGCACCAGGTGCCCGGTTTCCATGCTGCGCTTCAATGAAACAGCATCCGGTCTGACTGGTCTGCTTCTCGATGACATAGTGGCTTGCAGCGTCCTGAAGAAGACGGTAATTGTTCCAGATTGGCATCGCTTCCAGCGCCTGTCGAAACGGTTCCGCCACCTCATCTTCTGTCGGCAGTTCTTCTCCGCGAAGCTGCGCCTCATACCATTCCATCGGAATTCTCGGCCGCCAGATTGTCAGCAGAACAGCCGGTTCATGGAAGTCGCCGTGATCGCCCAGCATCCGGACATGGCGGTTATAAACCGCGCCCTCCAGACCGGTAAGAAACTGAATCCCCAGTCCTTTCAGCGAATCGCTGCTCACATTGCCGTCATAGATGAAGGTATGCTGAAAATCAACCTTGCTGCTGCCGTTCCAGATGGTTACACGAAGCACAAAGGGACAGCATTCACGGCCATTCTTTTTTGCACGGTGAACGCCTTCGATCCGGATCACACACTTCAGTTCTCCGCATTCTTCCACCTGGACTTCTCTTGTTTCACCATAGTAGGTGCTCTGTTTTTTATAGATATCCTCGCCGTCTGCAGCTGTCTCTTCCAGGATCAGGATCAGACGCGCCTCCCGGATCTCCTTTTCCCCGGCACACTTCAGATTCGTCAGCACCGGATTTCCTGTCTTTCTCACATTGACAGAAACGGATCCCGCCGTCACAGCCAGACAATTCTCTCTTTCCTCAATCGCAATCCGTTCCGAATTTCTTTTCTCTTCTGTCGGAAGAATCTCTCCGCATGCACCAATCAGAGCCGCATCTGCACTGTGGCTCGTCCACTTGACGCTGTGATCCGGCCAGTAAGCCGCAACGGACGACTGAACCGGAACCGTTTCTCCCTTCTCATTCGTCAAAACAAAGGAACTGTCCTCTCTCACGGTTCCTTTCTCCCAGGTTGCTCCCCATGTTACATAACCGCTTTGTGCGCGGTTTTCCAGTTGATGCAGCTTCATTTCCAAACTCCCTTCCTTCTCATGCAAACAGAGTGTCACAAGCGAACCTGTGACACTCTGCTCTTAACCTTTTACAGGTTTAAGTACTTGTGAAGCTTTTATTTCGTTTTGACTGAATTATTCAGCAGCAGTCTCGGACTCAACTTCCTCATCAGCTACCGGATGATCAGCCTGGTAAGCAGCGTTTACTTCTGCGATCAGGTCAGCTCCGCCTCTCTCATACCAGTCATCCCATGCAGCCTGCAGACCAGCCTCATCGATGGTACCGCAGATGTACTGAGTTCTTGCATCATCAAGAATAGTGGTCAGCTCAGAACCGTACTTCGCATAAGTCTCGGACAGCGGCAGGTAGGTAGCAGCCGGGTCACCAACAGCAACCGGACGGGTTCTCTCAACGTAGCACTCGGTCAGAGCTGCGTCTCTCTCGGTCTGCTTCAGCGGATTCTCGCCCTCAGCATAGCCCGGAACGTAAGCAACAGCCTGGTTCAGACCAACGTGCGGAGTAGTAGCAGTGTCAAGACCCTCAACTCTTACAAGGTATCCATCCTCGTCCCAGTTGTAGGTGATGCCTTCCAGACCGTAGTCAGCAAGGATCAGCATCTCTCTGTCGTTCATCTTGTCCAGGAAGGTCAGGCAGTTCTTAACATCTTCTTCTGTCTTAGCGCCATCCTTGGTAATTACATAGAAGCCATTGAAACCGGAGGTAGCCATGGTATGTCCGTTAACCGGTCCAAGAAGGGTCATGGAAGCGTACTCTTCCGGATTGGTAACGCTCATAACTTCGTTGTTTACGAAGTAGTCCCAGATACGGCGGCCGGAGTCCATAACATCGATGAACACACCGTTCTTACCTGTCTTACAGCCGTTGGACCATTCGGAAGTATCAACGGTTACCCAGTCAGGACGCATGATGCCCTCATCATAGAGCTTCTTGATCCAGTCGATTGCTTCCTTATACTCAGCAGTCATGTGAACCGGTACCAGCTCGCCGTCAACTTCCTGCCAGTTCTTTCCGCAGCCAAACCATGTCTGGATGATGTCGAACGGACCTGTGTACTTGGTCATTTCCATACCATAGGTGTCATTCTGACCGTTTCCATCCGGATCGTTGTAGGTGAACTTGTACAGCATGTCATAAACTTCTTCGATGGTATCCGGAGCCTCGGTGATGCCTACTGCCTCAGCCCAGTCAGTACGGTAAGACATACCGTAACGTCCAAGCTCACGCAGACGCGGAATACCGATAACTTCGCCGCCAACGGTCAGACCCTTCATGGTCAGCGGTTCAGCAGATGCCAGGTTCGGGTAATCGCCGGACTCAAGGAACGGAGCCAGATCCCAGAAAGCACCTTCTTCAGCAGCCTCAACAACAGTACCGCTCATCTCCTGACCGGTAGCAGTCAGAATCATCGGCATGTTATCGAAATCCATCAGAGTTGTAGCAAACAGCTCAGCGTATGCGCCGTTGTCTTTCCATACCCAGTCAACATGGATGCCGGTGTACTCCTCGTAAGCTGCGATAACCTTATCGGAGTTCTCCTGAGCAAGGCTTCCGCCTGCCTGGAAGTCGGTAACCATGAAAGTAATGGTTGGCAGTTCGGACTCTTCAGCAAAAGCTGCTACCGGAACCATGCCAACTACCATTGCTGCTGCCATGGAAGCTGCTAAAAATCTCTTTTTCATAACACAATTTCCTCCTTATATTGTTAATTTTATTGCGTTTCGTTCGCAAAGCGCATGCTGTGTCAACATGCTTCTATGCCAGGATCAGCCTTTGACAGCGCCGACCATAACACCTTGTGTAAAGAATTTCTGAATGAACGGATAAACGAGCAGGATCGGAACGGTTGCAACAACGGTTGTTGCCATTCGAACTGCCTTGGAAGGCGGAGCACCCTGAGAGCCCCAGTCCAGAGTCTCATCCATTTCACTCATCTGTGCCTGATTCATTACATTACGAAGAATCTGCTGAACAACCTGCATGTCTACCTCACTGATGTAGAGCAGGGAGTTGAAGTAAGCGTTCCAGTGGCCGACTGCGTAGAACAGGCTGACAGAAGCAAGAACCGGCTTTGACAGCGGCAGAACAACTTTGACAAAGATCTGGAGATCGCTGGCTCCGTCGATGTGGGAAGCCTCCTCCAGCTCCTTGGGCAGGCCCTGGAAATAGTTTTTGATAATGATCATGTTGAACGCGTTCATTGCGCCCGGAAGCCACAGTGCCCAGTATGTATCACGAAGGTGAAGGATGTTGGTAACAAGGATGTAGCCCGGAACCATACCGCCGGAGAACAGCATGGTGACGATAACCATGTTCGTTACACCGTTGCGGAAACGGAAATCGGAACGGGACAGCGGGTAAGCAAGGGTGGTACTGAAGACCATGTTGATTATGGTACCAACCAGAGTTACAATCACAGAGTTTTTCAGACCAAGGAAAACTCTTCCGTCCTTGACAATGTATCGGTACGCATTTAACGAAATTTCCGTCGGAATTACGAAAAACTTACGTTCCAGAAGCTCACGCTCCGTTGCGAAGGATCCCGCAAACACATAGAGGAACGGAAGCACGGTAGAAATCGCAAACAATCCGACAAACAGGTACAGAAGCACCTGTACACAGGCATCTCCCGGAGAACGTTTAATCCGGTTCTGGCGAGACGTCACAAATTCTTTCTGTTTAGCCATCGTTAAACTTTCTCCTTTCTTTAATAGAATCCGCTCTCACCGCAGAGCTTTGCGATCTTGTTAGCGGAAAGAACCATGATCAGGCTGACAACCGACTTGAAGAGACCAGCTGCAGCAGACAGGGAATACTGACCGCTCAGAATACCTCTTTCGTAGATGTAGGTATCGAATACCTGCGCACGGGAAGAGTTGATGCCGTTCTTCATCAGGTAGATCTGCTCAAAGCCTGTATTCAGAATGGAACCGCACTTCATGATCAGCATGATGACAACGGTACCGCGGATGGACGGCAGCGTGATGTGCCACATCAGTCTCCAGCGGCCTGCACCGTCAACACGGGCTGCCTCGTAAAGCTGCATGTCAACACCGGACAGAGCTGCAAGGAAGATAATCGTACCGTAACCGGTTTCCTTCCACATGCTCTGACCAACGATCAGGACATTAAACAGATCCGGATCCGTCAGTACATCAGGAGCATTCTTGCCCATGAGCGCCTTGAAGATCTCGTATACGATACCGTCAGAGGAGTTGAACAGCTGCTGTGTCAGCGTTGCAACGATAACCATGGATACAAAGTGAGGAATGTATACCATTGTCTGGGTGATACGCTTGAACTTCATGCTTCTGAGCTCGTTGAGCATCAGAGAAAGAATAATCGGAGCCGGGAAGAAGAACGCCAGGCTCAGTAAGGAAATCGACAGCGTATTGCGCAGAAGATTCCAGAAGTTTACCGTTTTACTGGTGAAGAACTCCTCAAAATTGGCAAGTCCTACCCACTCACTGTAAATGAACGATGAAAAAATACCACTATGGCCGCGGATTCGAAGCTTCCAGTCCTGGAACGCCATGATGATTCCGGCCATCGGCAGATAGTTGAAAATAAGCATGTACAGAATACCGGGGATTACGAGGAAGTACAGCCATTTATGACGCATAAAGTCTTTCCAGAGCGGCACTTTCTTAACAACAATCCCAAGTTCATTGTTGACTTTCTTTTTACCCACAACTATCTCCTCCTTTCCTATGTATGAATCGCCTTATGCAGTTGGTACAAGAAACACCCTCCCCCGCACTCGGTCACTAGTTAAATTTTACAAGAGCTGGCGCGTTTTATCAAGTCTCATTATGTATCCATTTTTTCTTCGTCCTTTTACTGCGCTGATTTGCTGAAAAAGCTTTATTTTCGGACATTTTCTGTTCATCTCTCATTCACAAAATAATCATTTCTTTTCCATTTTATTTCATCATTTTAAACATTTTCCATAGATAGCTCCGCTTAATTTTGCTCTTTCTTTGTTTATAATGCTTATTTTTGTTAATTTTTTATCTATCTTTTTGTGCAAACTTCAATAAGCCCGGCTTTTCAGTCAAAGCAGAGCACATTTGACTGCTCTGCTCATTCTGAAACGTCAGGCTTATTTTTTAACTATTTATCGTTTTGTGATTTACTGCTGCTTCTTCCGGTATTCTCCCGGTGTCATTCCGCTGTATTTGCTGAAAAAACGGATAAAATTCTGTGAGTTGGAATAGTGAAGCTTCTCAGCGATCTCAGCAACGGAGCATTCCGGCTGGTCCAGCCAGGTCATGGCCAGCTTCAGCTTTTCCTGATTTACCAGCGCGGTAAAGGTTGTATTGCATTTCTTCAGAATTTTCCAGATATAGCTGGGGTGATAGTTCAGCTGGGCAGAACACTCTTCCAGCGTAATGTTTCCCTGTGCACGATGGATCAGACTGGAAATCTGGCCGATTGTCTCCTTCACGGCTGCTTCCTTGTCGCTGACAAGGGAATAGACATGGAGATTCGCATACTCTCCGATCAGCGGTGCAAGCTGACGGAAACCAATCTTACCTCCGCCAAGCATCGGACCATAGGTCACGCCGTCATCGACAAAGCGGAACACTTCCAGATCATTCACAAAAAAGCAGACGGTTTCATCCTTTTTCAGAAGAGAAAGGCGGTAAGGGCCTTTTGCATCCTCCACATCCGGGATTGGATCGCCGCCCTGAGCAACCAGATGGAACCCGTAGCTCTTTCTCAGATTGCAGGTGTGGAACTGGCGCTCATCCGGTTCTTTCCGGCGAAAATAGGAAACATGGAACGCGTTAATATCTCCATGGTGATAAAGAGGATACTCTCCTGTCCGCTTCTGGAGAGACGGATCAAACAGGTCTTCCCCGTTTCTTCCCGACGCACTGAAAAAGAGGATGCAGAGTCCCGGCTCGCGGATTGGCCAGAAATCCCACTCGATCAGGACATCTGACGGAAAATTTTTCGGACACCAAAGCACATAGTTGGCTTTCTGTCCCTGGGACGCATCCATGGCATTTTCCAGACGCATCCGTCCATCCGGAAACGAGATTTTCGCGGAACCTTCCAGCACAAAATCCCGGATATCCTCCTGGCAGGCAAGAGGATTGCTGTAAATCAGCTCCGCTCCTTTTCCTCCATTCGTTCTCAGGTCATTCAAATTAATCATATTCCCTCCGTACTCCCGAAAAACAACTGTGTCTGTTATTATTTTATTATAATCCGCTTCATTTTTCAAGCATACATTCTTGGTAATTTCTCACAAATACTGTGCAAAAATGACCTTTTATTTCTTTCTGCTTTCGGATCGTCTCAAATCATGCTATACTGAAATCATCGATAAACAAAGACTTTTTCAATATTTACACAAATAGTCAAAAACAACCTTTTTTCAGCGACGCTGAAACGAAGGAAAGGAGTTCCCCATGAAACCTGTTATCTATCTCGCATCGGATTCCACCGTCCAGTCCTATGATCCTGCTCTCTATCCGCAGACCGGGTGGGGACAGGTTCTGATCCACGCCTTTTTCGGCACGCTTTCCGATGCCGCCGCTCATGCCCCGGGAGAATACCCATCCCAAATCCGTGTCTCCCATCCGGCGACAACTGCGTTTTCCCATGTCATTCGCTATGACACCGATCGAATCGCCATTGACAACCGCGCCTTTGCTGGACGCAGCGCTCGCTCGTTCTATGATGAGGGACGCCTGGATGACCTGGCGGCCTGCCTAAAGCCCGGCGACTATCTGTTTCTTCAGTTCGCCCACAATGACGCAAACGCTTCCAAACCGGAACGCTACATCCCCATCGAAGAGTATCCAAATTGGCTGGACCTCTATGTACGCACAGCAAAGAAAGCCGGCGCCACGCCGGTTCTGATCACGGCGATTACTATGCGTACCTTTTGCGCCGACGGCTCTCTTCCTGTCAGCTTTCCGGATTACCGCCAGGCAATGCTCACTTACGCGGAACAGAAACATCTTCCCTGCATCGATCTGGGCGAACTGACAAGAGCGTACTGTGAAGCCCTGGGACCGGAAGGGACGCGAAACATCTTCATGTGTCTGAACAAAGGAGAGTATCCCGGCGGCCCCTACTGCGAAGGCAAGGAGGACAACGCCCACCTGCAGTATCAGGGAGCGCTGGCTTTTGCCGGACTGCTGGCAGACGGAATCCGTTCCTGCCCTCAGCTGAGGGAGTTGGCAGCGTATCTTCCTTAATTAATAAATTCAGGAAATCCGTCTTTCCCCACCTGACAAAAATCCGCAGTCCCACGCGGGAACTGCGGATTTTCCATTTCTGCACCGGATAAACAGGCCAATGACACGATTATCCAATGCCGGATTTTTGATTTTAAGCAGCAAGCAGCTTCTCGATGCTTGCCAGTTTTACACAAACTACGAAGATATCCGCAGCCAGCTTCAGTTCTTCTACCGTCGGATAGGACGGAGCGATTCGGATGTTGCAGTCCTTCGGATCGTTTTTGTAAGGATAGGTTGCTCCGGCGCCGGTCATCACAACGCCTGCTTCCTTCATCATCGCAACGATCTTCTTTGCGCAGCCTTCCATGGAATCAAAGCCGATGAAGTAACCGCCCTTGGGCACGATCCAGCTGGCGATTCCAAGACCGCCAAGTCCTTCCTCCATGGTACCAAGGATGATGTCAAAACGGGGTTTCAGCAGCTCTGCGTGCTTCTTCATGTGCTCCAGAACGCCTTCCTTATTCTTGAAATAGCGAACGTGGCGAAGCTGGTTCAGCTTGTCATGACCGATGGTCTGGATTGTCATCTGGGTCTTGATCGCAGCCAGGTTTTCCTTTGTGGAAATCAGTGCTGCCAGTCCGGAACCCGGGAACACGATCTTGGAGGTGGAAACGAACTCGTAAACACGGTGGGGATTTCCTGCCTTGGCACACTCTTCCATGATGTTCAGGATGTGATCCTGATGATCGAAATCAAGATAGTGCACACAGTACGCATTGTCCCAGTAGATGCGGAAGTCTTCTGCAGCAACCTTCATTGCAGCCAGACGGCGGATGGTCTGATCGGAATAGACAATTCCCTGCGGATTGGAGTACTTCGGTACACACCACATTCCCTTAATCATCGGATCACCGGCAACCAGTTCCTCAACAATATCCATATCCGGACCTTCCTCCGTCATCGGAACGTTGATCATCTCGATGCCAAAGTGCTCGGTGATCGCGAAATGGCGGTCATAACCCGGTACCGGGCAGAGGAACTTTACTTTGCCGTCCAGACGAAACCACGGTGTGCTTCCCATGACACCTTCCATGATGGAACGGGCAACGGTATCGTACATGACATTCAGACTGGAGTTTCCGTAAATGATTACCTGGTCCGGTGTCGCATCAACGAGAGAAGCCATCAGTTCCTTTGCTTCCTTAATTCCGTCAAGAACGCCATAGTTACGGCAGTCAATTCCTTCTTCCGACTTCAGATCAACACCGGAATTGAGAATGTCCATGAACTCCATTGACAGATCCAGCTGATCCTGTGACGGTTTTCCTCTTGACATGTCCAGAGAAAGGTTTCTGGATTTATATTCCTGGTATGCTGCCTCCAGCTCCTGCTTTGCTGCCAGCAGCTCCTCTTTGCTCATCTCGTTATATGTTTTCATAAACGGCCTCCCAAATCACTTTCTTACCACCGATCTGCCAGAAGAGTCCGTCCGTTGTGGACTCGTGTTTCTCTCAGAAATACACTCGCATGCATAATAAAACATTCTGGCGTTCTCAGAATGGTCATTTCATATTATAAACAATCAGAACCATTTTTGCAATCCCTTTTTATACGGTAAAGTGCCAAATTTTTGATGGAATATTCATGAAAAAACGTGATTTTTCATCAATTCTGTCCCATGGCAGCTGCCACATCCGCTTTCAGCTGCTCCCAGGCATCCTCATGCTCCACATAGTATTTGGGACAATTCTTTCCTGTGACGTCATAGTGACGGATCACATCTTCCTCATCCAGTCCGTAATGCAGACACAGCCAGGCGGTGAGACGGACAACAGACTGGTAGGTTTCCCGGTTAAACTGTCCGCTTTCATCCGGATGACAGACTTCAATTGCGACCGTGTCCCCATTTCTGTCATTGGAACAGTAGGAAATTTCTGTCAGCGGAACACATTCCAGAATCTCTCCCTCCAGTCCGACAATGAAGTGACTGCTGGCTTTGGTCAGTCTGGTGCTTTTGAGATTTTCGAAGTAATTCCTGTTGTTTTTTGCGGATGTTCCCGGATTTGCCACATAGTGAATCACAATGTTGTTCACTTCTTTCAGCGGTTTCATCGGTCGGGAATATGAGTTCGGTGTAAGCCACACCTCTTCCACCCATTCCGGCGTTTCCTTTTTCGCAAACGGTCCCATCTGATTCATTCCCAGATATCCCAGGAAGATCAGAGCAATCAGCAGAACTGCGGCCGCAATTGCCATTCCGTTCCGTTTCACAATGCGTTTCACGATTCTCTTCATTCCAATTTCTCCTGTTATGTAATCGGATTTGATCCGGGCAGACATTTTCTGATTCTTACACCACTCTGCCCGCCATTTCATCAGCCCGGAACCACCTTTTGCCGCCCGGCAGCTGACCTGCTTTCCAGTATACCAGAATTCTCCAGAAAAAACACCCTCTTCTTTCTTACAATTCCTCTGTCAATTTTTACATTATTTAAAATTTCATAAATATTTCATCAATTCCAATCCGGGTTTTCTTTACATTTCAGGAAAAAACTGCTATACTGATTGTAAATTTCCATCTCGGTCAATCGCATAGATTTTCTCTGGCGACGAAATACTTTTACAGAAAACGACCGAATGAAACCGCTCTGCACGCGTAAATGAAAGGAGTTTACCATGATTCGCAAACGTTGTCTGTCAGCCGCTGTCTCCACAGCAGCTGCTCTCTCCCTGATGATTTCCTCTGTTCCGGTTTGTGCCGAAGAAAGCGCATCGGCAGCGTTCGATGCCCTCGCCGATGAATTTTACTGGAGTCTCCTGGAACTTGTTCCGACCAATCTCCATTTCTGCGAAAGCGACCAGGAAGACCTTCCCTTTGAAATGACAGAACCGCTTGGTTCCTTCTCCGAGTCCATGGAGGAAGAGAAGGAACTGATTCGGACAATCTCAGATAAGCTGAATGCAATCGCCTATGAAGAACTGGATTCCCACCAGAAGCAGGTTTACCGGAACATGCAGTATTTTCTTGATCTGGAAACCGCCTCTCTGGACCTTCCGGACTACTATGCAACCCTTGGTCCCATGAACGGTCTTCTGACCAACACGGATACCATCATTTCCGAATACTACATCCGCAACGAAACCGATATCGAGAATTACATGGTTCTTCTCAATGATATCCCCCGTTTCCTGGATGACGTGATCCTTGAACTGAACTATCAGGAAAGCATCGGCTTTGCTCCGTCCGCCTATGTCTATGAATGTGCGCTGGAATCCAGGGAGGATATGACTGAGCTGGAAGAACACCCCTATCTGGTGTCCTTCCTTTCCAACCTGGAGGAAGCCAGCCTTTCCGAAGATGTGGCTTCCAGCTACACACAACAGGTTCGTTCCATTCTTTCCGATACTGTCCTTCCTGCCTATGAGTCGTTCTACGACACGTTGGAAGAAAAGTCACAGACGGCAGGTGAAAGCCGCGGACTCTGCAGCTATGATCAGGGAACGGAATACTATGCTGCACTGATTGAGATGAACACCGGATGCGACATGACACCGGATGAAATGTACAATTATCTCCAGACAAAGATGGCAAAAGATATCGGATACATGTCCCGGATTTTATTCATGAATCCATCCGCGATTGATCAGATGGAATCCATTGAGGTTCCCTCCAACGATCCGGCAGAGGTTCTTGAACTGCTGAAGGAAAAAGTTCTGGAAGAATTCCCGGCAATCGATCATTCCGAGTTTACGATCTCCTACCTTCCGGAATCACTGGAAGTAGAGAATCTTCTCGCCTATTACATCACCCCGCCTAACGATCTTCCTTCCCGCAACATCATCCGTGTAAACCGTGGAACCGTTGGTGATGATCCGGCAACCCTCTGGACAACGCTTGCACATGAAGGCTTCCCTGGCCATCTCTATCAGACACAGTATGTCAATCAGTACCTGTCACCTTACCCGATCGAATCCTTCTTAAGCAGCCTCGGCACAACCGAAGGATGGGCATCCTATGTCCAGGGTCTCTCTCTTGAATGGGCAGGTGTTGACGAGGATGTTGCAGATCTCTACTGGTACAACAACACAATTAACATGGCGCTTTCCGGCATCGTCGATATCGGTGTTAACTATAAAGGCTGGTCTGTCGAGGATATCGGTACCTTCCTTGGCAACTATCTGGAAGGAATCGATGAGGAAACCTGTCAGGACCTGTTCGATACCGTTGCCAGCGATCCGGGCGCTTACCTGCCCTACGCAGTTGGCTACTATCAGATGGCTGACCTGTTCGATTCCATCCGTCCAAACTACGCTTCTGACCGCGACATGTACACCGCGTTCCTGAACTACAGCAATCTTCCGTTTGTTCTTCTGAAACAGTATCTGGGCAGCGACGGAAGCATCTGATCCCACAGCAATTCTCTTACCATAAAAATTACGGGGAATATGAATTCAAAGAAGATTCATATTCCCCGTATTTTTGATCGTTTATCCAGCCGGCCAGGTCCGTCAACGGCACGGCCGGCTGTTTATTTTATCCTTACATGTATCACTTCTTATTTTAATCACTTCTTGATTAATCCAAGCGCTTTTGCACCTTCCATGATCACCAGCGGTACAAAAATCAGTACCAGGCCAAGACAATACAGCTGCCACGGCAGAGCAATCAGACCGAATACCGCCCGCAGCGGAGTGAACAGTACAAGCACCATCATCAGAACCGATGCAAGAACGGCCTTGTTCAGCGTCTTATTTCCAAAGAAACCAATCTTGAACAGCGAGTGGTCGGAACGCATGTTAAACGCCTGAACCACCTGGGAAAGAGCAAGAACCATGAAGGCGAGCGTCTGTCCGCCTTCTGCTGCGCCAGTCACCGTTTCACCTGCCCAATATGCGATCAGGGCGAGAACACCGAACATGACACCCTGAAGCGCGATGCGGACACCGAAACCGTTTGCAAACAGACCTTCTGATTTTGGCTTCGGCTTCTGCTCCATGACGTCGGCCTCAACGGCTTCCATGCCAAGGGCAATTGCAGGTAAACTGTCGGTTACCAGGTTGATCCAGAGAAGCTGCATGGACAGCAGCGGTGTTTTGTGCCAGAGCATCATGGCAGAGAACACAGCAATGACTTCTCCGATGTTGGTTCCGAGAAGGAATCCAACGACTTTCTTGATGTTTGCATAGATGCCGCGTCCTTCACGGACTGCATCAACAATCGTCGCGAAGTTATCATCCGTCAGCGTCATGTCCGCTGCGCCTTTGCCACATCGGTTCCGGTAATTCCCATCGCACAGCCGATGTCTGCCGCTTTCAGTGCCGGCGCATCGTTGACGCCGTCACCAGTCATGGATACCACCTGACCGCGGCGCTGCCATGCCTTGACGATGCGGATTTTATTTTCCGGTGAAACACGTGCATAGACAGAAATCTTCTCTACATTCTGATCCAGCTCTCTGTCTGTCATCTGATCCAGCTGTGCGCCGGTGATCGCCTGATCTCCATCTTCCATGATTCCAAGGGCTTTTGCAATGGCAGAAGCAGTCGTAACATGGTCGCCGGTAATCATGACCGGTTTAATGCCTGCTTTCCGGCAGACAGCAACTGCATCCGCTGCCTCCTGACGCGGCGGATCAATCATGCCCACAAGACCCATCAGAGTCAGACCGTTTTCCAGTTCCTCTGAAGTGGGATTTGCAGGAATTTCATCAATTACCTTGTATCCGATTGCAAGCACACGGAGCGCCTGCGCACTCATCTGCTCCGTCTCAATTCTGGCTTTCTCCAGATTTCCGGCGCTGCAGCGCTGCGCCATCATATCGAACGCACCCTTGGTGATCACAACCAGTTTGCCGTCGATTCGGTTCACTGTCGACATCAGTTTCCGGTCGGAATCAAACGGCAGTTCCGCCAGACGCGGATATTTCTTTGCCAGCTCCTCCTTCGGCATGCCGTTCTTGTGGGCTGCATAGATGATGGAGGTTTCGGTGGGATCACCGATATGTGTTTCTTCGCTGCCGTTGAACACAACAGCGCCGTCACAGCAAAGAGCGCCATAGCAGAGAAGTTTGCGGATTTCAGCAGAATTCTCCACGGTAATTTCTTCTGTCTTTCCGCTCTCATCCCAGTATGCACGGACAAGAGTCATGCGGTTCTGAGTCAGGGTTCCCGTCTTATCGGAGCAGATGACGGAAGCGCTTCCCAGCGTCTCAACCGCCGGCAGGCTGCGGATGATTGCATTCTTCTTTACCATTCGCTGCACACCGATGGAAAGAACAACGGTTACAATTGCTGGAAGGCCTTCCGGAATTGCGGAAACAGCAAGAGAAATTGCCGTCATGAAAATTTCCATCGCCGGAATTCCATTGGCAATGCCGACAACGAAAATGATCGCACATGCAACGAGCGCCATCACACCAAGATACTTGCCAAGCTGCGACAGCTTCTGCTGCAGCGGTGTCTGATTCTCAGCCTCGCTGTCCAGCAGGTTTGCAATCTTGCCCATTTCTGTGTCCATTCCTGTGCCGGTAACGATAGCAGTTGCCGTTCCGTAGGTTACGCTGCAGCCGGAGAATACCATGTTGCTGCGGTCCCCAAGAGGCGCATCTTTGGCTACCATCAGTTCCGCGTCTTTTTCTGCCGGAACGGATTCACCGGTCAGCGCCGATTCTTCACATTTCAGGCTTGTGCTGCGAAGCAGTCTGGCATCAGCCGGTATAAAATCACCGGCCTCCAGATGAATCACATCACCCGGCACCAGCTCAGCCGCATCAATGACTTTTTCACTGCCATTACGAATGACTCTGGCATGGGGCGCCGAAAGGCTTTTGAGTGCATCCAGTGCCTTCTCCGCTTTGCTCTCCTGCATCACGCCGATGACAGCGTTCAGCACAACGATCAGAAGGATCAGCAGCGGTTCAAAAAATTCCTTCGCCTCTCCCTCCATGCATGCAACAACAAACGAAATCACTGCAGCAGCAATCAGAATCAGGATCATGGCATCCTTAAACTGCTCTGCAAATCGCTGAAGATTCGTTTTCTTCTTCTTCTCTTTCAGACGGTTCTCCCCAAACTGACTGCGTTTCTGCGCTGCCTGTTCTTCACTGAGTCCGCTGACCGCATTGGATGACAGTTCTTTTACTACGTCATCTCTGCCTGCTTCATGAAAAATCATTTTGTACTCCTTCCTTTTCAATGAGAATGATCCTTCTTCCGAAACGCGCCTTTGTTTCGCACGTTTCTTCTGAACCCACATGGTAGCTGATATCATAACATATTTATTTTTGTTAAGCAACAAAAGGCAGACGAAAAACCGTTGATTTAAGAAAAATTTAAGCCTTCGGTCAACAGATTACCTGTCAGCCGAAGGCTTCATCACGAATCGTTTGAAAAACGATCCCTGTTTTATTTAGAAGAACAGAACAACCAGCTGCTCAAACAGAACAACTGCTACCAGAGCAATCGGATAGGTAGATGCGTAAGCAGTTGCTACATCATCCGTTCCGGTTACCTGGATCAGAGTTCCAAGAGCAGGAGTACTTGTCATACCGCCGCAAAGCGCACCCATGTTGTTCAGGATCGGAAGCTTCAGAACCTTGCTTGCAAAGAGATAGCCAATTACCATCGGTACAAGAGTAATGATTGCGCCATATACAAACAGCATCGGACCATAGGTGGTGATGATGTTGACAAAACCGGCTCCGCCCTTGGTACCTGCACCGATCAGGAACAGGATCAGACCGAACTCACGCATGCACTCCAGAAGGCTCTTTCTCGGATGCTGGTCAAACGGACCGATGTGGCCGAAGTGACCGATGATCAGACCTGCCAGCAGCGGACCGCCGGAGGTTCCAAGTGCGAATGAAGCGCCGCCCGGAAGCGGAATGGTGATCTTTCCGATGATGACACCAAGTGCAACGGTCAGACACAGCGGCATCATACCAAGATGCTCAACGGCGAACCACTTTTTCTTCGGAGCTTCCGCAGCTGCGGTTGCGTTCTCTGCCTCCAGCTTCTTTCTCTCAACAGCCATGTCCACCTTCAGAACCTTCGGCATCAGCTGTACAAACAGAACAACGCCGATGACTCCAAACGGATATGCGATTCCGTATCCAACGGAAACAAGTGCTTCTCTTGTCGGGTCTGCGCCTCCTGCTGCAGCTTCCTGTGCTGCTGCAAGACCAGGCGTGCTGGTCAGCGCACCGGACATCAGACCTGCAGACAGTGCGGAATCGATTCCGGAAATAACAGTAATCAGGATGGTACAGAGGGTTCCGGCAAGAATGATGCAGAAACCAAGAAGAACATAGGACTTCACGTTCTTCGCAAAGTTATGGAAGAACTTCGGTCCGGCAATCAGGCCGACAGACGCTACAAACAGTACAACGCCAAGATCGTTTACAAATGCCGGTGCCTGCACGCCAAAATGACCTGCTACCAGCGCAACGATCAGGATTCCTGCGTCACCGATCTCAATGCCCTTAATTGTGATGCTGCCGAGAATGTAACCGATTACGGCAACAATGAACACCTGAAACACAGAATTAGACAGTATCTCATTAATAAAATCCATGGAATAACCCCTTCCCTCATAAAGCCGGACAGACGCTCCTCACTTCGCCTGTCCGACCCTTTACTTTTGTATTACCTGCCAATAGGCATCGGATTTATTTCTGACGTCTGTAATCCGGCAGAACCTTCGGAGAAACAACATCGGTCTTGATTCCGGCTTCTGCGCACTCAGCAGCGAAGCTGTCAACATGGCTCAGAGTCGGCTCAGCAAGTGTAACTTCCTTGCACTTCTTACCAGCCTGCTGACCGGCATTACGGCCGAATACGATGATATCAAGCAGAGAGTTGCCCATCAGACGGTTTCTTCCGTGGATTCCTCCAACTGCCTCACCTGCTACATACAGGTTCTCGATATCGGACATGCCGTCCTCTGTGATGTGGATACCGCCGTTCTGATAGTGCAGTGTCGGGTAAATAACGATCGGCACTTTTCTCATGTCGATGTCATATCTCATGTACATGCGGAGCATACCAGGAAGTCTCTTCTCCAGTGTTCCCTCGCCATGGATGGCATCGATCATTGGGGTATCCAGCCAGATACCGTCACGAAGCGGTGTATGAACGCCGTTTCCTCTTGCTACCTCGCGGATTACACCGGAAGCTGCAACGTCACGTGTCTCAAGCGGATGCATGAATGCCTCACCTTCCGCGTTACAGAACATCGCGCCCATGGAACGAACTTTCTCGGTTACCAGTGCGCCATAGATCTGGGACGGGAATGCAACACCAGTCGGATGATACTGAAGAGTATCCTGGTACAGAAGGCTTGCGCCTGCACGGTAAGCAAGAACAAGACCGTCAGCGGTTGCGCCGTAGTGGTTGGAAGTCGGGAAGCCCTGATAGTGCAGACGTCCTGCTCCGCCGGTAGCGATTACAACACACTTTGCACGCGCGATCAGGATCTCGCCGGTCTCCATGTTCTGAAGAACAGCACCTGCCGCCTTGCCCTCGGTATCCTTAATCAGCTCGATTGCTGCGGTAAAATCGACAACCGGGATATTGCGGTTCTGAACCTCATCTCTGAGGACACGCATGATCTCAGCACCGGAATAGTCAGCAGCTGCGTGCATTCTCTTACGGGAAGTTCCGCCGCCGTGGGTGGTGATCATGTTTCCGTTCTCATCCTTATCGAACAGAACGCCGAGCTTATTCAGCCAGTTTACAGCAGACGGTCCGTCACAAACCAGCTTCTTAACCAGCTCCGGAACGTTTGCGAAATGTCCGCCGCCCATTACGTCAAGATAGTGCTGAGCCGGGGAGTCATTTTCCTTATCAGCAGCCTGGATACCACCCTCTGCCATCATGGTGTTTGCATCACCGATACGCAGCTTGGTAACGATCATTACGTTTGCACCAGCCTCGTTTGCCTCGATTGCTGCAGAAGAACCTGCGCCGCCGCCGCCGATAACCAGTACATCCACATCGTAATCCGGGTTGGTCAGATCCAGATCCATACCCTTCACACGGCTGTTTGCCTGCAGAAGCTCAACCAGCTCCTTCGGAGCCTTCTGACCCTTGTTCGGTCCAACGATGATCTCTGCAAAGCTGTCTAAATTATAGTCCGGATGGTACTTCTCAAGTAAGGCATCCTTTTCCTCAGCAGTCATACGTCTCGGCTCAGTTGCCATACGCGCTGCTCTGGTCGCTTCCACCTTCTTGATGGATTCCATCATTTCCTCGGTATATGGAAAACTCATGTCCTTCTCCTCCTTACTTCTCGATCACTCTGGTGTTGTACATCTCCTTGAGCTCGTCAACAGACTTGCCCATGATGTCAGCCATTGCACCATCAAACGCGCCGTCTGCGATCTCGCCTACTCTCTGAGTCAGGTGTTTCGCCTCCGGCTTAATGTACTTACCGGTCAGTCTTCTTGCCAGCAGAGCTACCTGCGGATGAGAAATTCCTGCCGGGCAGCGGGAAGAACATACGCCGCACATTACGCAGTCAAAGGACTCTTCTGCGCACTTCTCATATTCCGCGCGCTGTGCGTATGCGATGTACTGCATAACATTCAGCTGCTGTGTGCAGGCCTTGGTACATGCGTTACATCCGATGCATGCGTAGATTTCCGGATACAGCTGCATCATGATCTCCTGAGTCGGCTTGATCTCCTCGATGGTGTAGATTTTCTTCTCTAACGGGAAGAACGGCAGGGAAGCTACGCACATGTCCTTCTCAACCTTGGTGCTGCATGCCAGACATCCATGCAGGGTGTTCTCACCCTTAATGCGGTAGATGGTTGCACATGCACCGCAGAAACCGTTACGGCATCCGCATCCGCGTACCAGCTGATAGCCGGAATACTCAAAAGCCTCCATAATGGTCAGGCTGGCCGGCACGCTGTACTTTTTGCCATATAAATAAACATTAATCATTTCGTCCATTTTATTACCTTACCTCCAAATTATTGGTAATATATCACCCGCCATGCGACACTCGATTCCGCTGCGCTTCCTCTCGTGTCACGGGCTTCGCCCTATAAAATTCGCTGTAAGAGCAGCTGCTTACGTGCAGGCACGGCACATCTGTTCTTACATCGAATTTAGCATGGCTCATTGCCTACGCGTCAATATTCGTCCGGCAGCTCATCCAGCTGATCGAAACGGAATACCGGGCCATCCTTACATACATACTTGGAACCGATGTTGCAGCGGCCGCACTTACCGATACCGCACTTCATGCGCAGCTCCATGGTGGTGTAAACCTGAGTACGCTCAAAGCCAAGTGCCTGCAGGTTCTGCAGGGTGAACTTGATCATGATTGGCGGTCCGCAGATCAGAATGGTCTTGTCTAAGGAAAGATTGAGCTCGTTTACATAAGCCGGTACGAATCCAACGTGGCCGTCCCAGCCTTCCTGCGGACGGTCAATGGTCAGATGAACGTTGATTCCGTCCTCCGTACACCACTCTTCCTGAATTTCCTTGAAATCTACCAGATCGTCCATGGAACGGGAACCGTAGATAATATCGATATCGCCATACTGGTCACGATAGTGACGGCAGTAGTTGATTACGGAACGAAGCGGAGCCAGACCGATACCGCCGGCGATGAAGAGCAGGTTCTTGCCCTTTAACTCGGTTTCAACCGGGAAACCGTTTCCGTACGGTCCGCGGATGGTCACCATCTGACCTACTTCCATCTGATGGAGCCAGTCTGTCAGACAGCCGCACTTCTTAATGGAGAACTCCATGTATTCTTCATTGGTAGGGGAGGAGGTAATGGAGAACATTGCCTCACCTACGCCCGGGATTGACAGCATTGCGCACTGTCCCGGCATATGCTTGAATGCCTTCTGTCCTTCCGGTGTTACCACACGGAAGGTCTTAACATCCGGAGTATCCTTGCGGATATCGGTTACGACACCAAGCACGGGAATTAATTCTTCTCTGATTTCACTCATGCCTGTTCACCTCCAGCTGACAGAGTCTTAGCAACCTTGACAATATTCATGTTGACCGGACACTTCTTCAGGCATCTTCCGCAGCCTACGCAGCCGAACTCACCGTCACGGTTCTTCGGATTGTAAACCAGCTTGTGCATGAATCTCTGGCGGAAACGCTCTACCTGAGTCTTTCTGTTTGTTCCGTGAGCCATCATGGTGAAGTCACGGTACATGCAGGAATCCCAGCAGCGGTAACGCTCAATGCCATGTCCATTGTCGAAATCTCTTACATCATAGCACTGGCAGGTCGGACATACAAAGGTGCATGTTCCGCATCCCAGACAGTGGCTGGACAGTTCTGTCCACTCCGGACGCTTGAAGATCTCCAGCTCCGGACGGGAGGTAAAGTAGGACAGGTCAAGACCTGCAAGCGGCAGCTTTTCCATGATTGCCTTTACGGCTGCCTGCTGTGCTTCCACAGCGGCGCTGTCGCTTTCAGCAAGGACTTCTGCTACCTTTTCGGTCAGTGCAGCACCCTTTTCGGTCTGTGCCTCCCAGTAGAGAACACCATCAGCAACCCATGTCACAACATCGCCCTCCGGCTTTGTCGCGTCGATGCCGAACGCGGAGCAGAAACAGGTTTCTTCCGGTCTGCTGCAGGCCATGGAAACAACCACGCCGTGCTCTCTTCTGGCTGCATAGTAGGTATCAACCGGATCAGCAAGGAAAACCTTGTCCAGAATGGAAAAGCTTCTTGCGTCACAGGCTCTCACACCAAATACAACAAATTCTTCATTCACCTTCTCTGCTGCTTCGACAGAAATCTGCTTTCCTTCCACATGGAATTTCATCAGATTCTCAGAGAATGGGAAAAACATATCCTTTGCGGATTTCACGGTCTGAAGAGCATCCAGACGAACCTTCGCGTCTGCGGAGTAAGCACCGAACTCAACCTCTCCTCCCTTTTCAACCGGAAGGTACAGGTTTTCAACTGCTGCGATGGCATCAAACAGACGATTGATCTCATTTACTGCAATCTTTAACATGCTTACTCACCCCTCTCCATAACGATACTCGGCTCACAGTCTTCCTTTGTGAAGGAAGTCAGCGGTCCCTTAGTTGTGGTATCAGCACCGGCCTGGAACTCGCCGTAGAACTCATTGATATCCTTGATGAACTTACGGTTTAACAGGTGAAGCGGAATGTTCTGCGGACATACTCTGCTGCACTCACCGCAGTCAGTACAGCGACCGGCAACGTGGAACGCGCGGATGATGTGGAACATGTTCTCTTCGAAATCGGTGTTGTTTACCTTGGCAGCTAAGCCGGATTTTGCATTATCAAAGACACAGGTACGGCAGGTACATGCCGGACATGCGTTGCGGCAGGCGTTGCAGCGGATGCACTTGGACAGCTGCTCTCTCCAGAAGTTGAAGCGCTCTTCCTCAGTCATTGCCTCCAGTCTGGCAACCTCAGCCATGCGGTCCGCACAGGAAGGAGTTTCCGGTGCTTCCTCATCCGGGATCAGCATCTCATCGCCTGCAACATGGTTTTTACCCTTGCAGACCATGCAGCGCTCTAACAGAACATCGCACTTTTTGCAGGATGCGTCGCCGTAGATGGTAGCAATCTTCAGATTCTCGCCATCCTCTTCGATTCCGGTGATACCGGTAATGCCAAGAGCCTTGATCTTGTTTACGTCAACCATGCCTGTGCACGGAATTCCCAGCGCATATACCCTGGACGGATCCACTCTGTGCTCCTTAACCAGCTGATTGTAGCTGTAGGTATCGCACGGCTTTAACAGCGCCAGGATCCTGTTTTCGGTTGTTGCTGCGTTTACCAGGAACTTGCTCTGGTTTGCGCCGCAGAAACCGTTGTATAATAATTCGTCAATATTCTCTTTTGTGAATACTGCAGGAGCAGCGTCATAGCAGAATTCACCGGCTTTCCAGCCTGCAACACGGTCAACCGTGCCGTTGTCCAGCAGCTCATTGATCTTCTGAACCAGTAATTCTTTTATTTCTCGCATCGCAGATCCCTCAACTTTCTGTTCTCGCCGAGTCTGTTGATGGTTTCGGCAAACTCATTCATAACGGCAGCGAACTTTGCACCTTCTGCAGCGGAAACCCACTCAACTCTGGTACGCGCTCTCTCAATGCCAAGATAATCCAGCATGGAGAACAGCAGAGTCATTCTTCTTCTTGCATAGTAGTTTCCGGTGGAGTAATGGCAGTCACCCGGGTGGCATCCGCACATGATCACGCCGTCTGCGCCGCGCTGGAACGCACGGAGAATGAACAGCGGATTCACACGGCAGGAGCATGGAACACGGATGATCTTTACGTTTGCCGGGTAGTTCAGACGGCTGCTTCCCGCAAGGTCAGCACCGGCATAGGAACACCAGTTACAGCAGAAAGCCACGATCAACGGAGTATATTCTTTCTTTTCGATTTCATTTACTTGCATATTGCGTCAACCTCCGCCATAATCTGATTATTTGCGAAGCCTCTCAGATCCATCGCGCCGGACGGACAGGTAACGGTACATGCACCGCAGCCCTGGCAGATAGCTTCGTTGACAACAGCCACTCTTCTTGTCTCGCGAACGCCCTTATCCATAACAAGACGATCCTCGTATGTGATCGCGCCATATGCGCAGACGTTAGCACACTGGGAACAGCCGTTGCAGAGGGTCTCATCGGAATGAGCCACACATGCGTTGCAGAGCAGATGATCCTTCGCCAGCAGGCCGATTACCTTTGCTGCCGCAGCACTTGCCTGAGCAACGGTCTCCGGGATATCCTTCGGTCCCTGGCAGACACCGGACAGGAAAATACCGGCGGTCGGGCTCTCTACCGGACGCAGCTTTGCGTGAGCCTCTGTAAAGAAGTCATTGGTATCCATGCTTGCGGTAAGCATGGTAGCGATGCTTCTTGCGGTTGGATCCGGTTCGATGGCAGCAGCCAGAACGACCATATCTGCATCCATCAGAATCTGTCTGTTATCCAACAGATCGGAAGCCTGAACCTTCAGTGTTCCGTCCGCCTCTTCTACCTTGCCGACCATACCCTTGATGTAGTGAACGCCATACTGCTCAACAGCGCGGCGATAGAACTCATCAAAGTTCTTACCAGGTGTACGGACATCAATATAGAATACGGTAACGTCAATTTCCGGATGGTGATCCTTAACCAGCATTGCATGCTTTGCTGTATACATACAGCAGATCTTGGAACAGTAGGATTTGTCTCTGCAGGAGGTACCGCGGGAGCCGACACACTGTACGAAAACAATGTTCTTCGGCTGCTTGCCGTTGGACGGGCGAACAAGATGGCCCTTTGTCGGTCCGGCAGCGTTCATGATACGCTCAAACTCAAGAGAGGTAACAACGTCCTTGCTCTGGTTGTACAGATACTCGTCAAAGTTGGTTGGCTTGATCTGATTGAATCCGGTTGCAACAACGATTGCGCCATACTCTCTTGTGATGAACTCTTCGGTCTGGTCGTAGTTGATTGCGCCAGCCTCACAGGTTCTTACACAAAGACCGCACTTGCCGTTCTTAAAATGGATGCAGGCATCCTTATCAATAACCGCCAGCTTCGGCACTGCCTGAGCAAACGGAATGTAAATTGCAGTACGGTTGTCCAGTCCCATGTTGAACTCGTTGGGAGTCTTCTTGGACGGACACTTCTCCACACAGGCACCGCATCCGGTACACTTGGTGGCATCAATGTAACGCGGCTTCTGCTTGATGGTTACGCTGAAGTTACCAACAAAGCCTTCTACCTTTTCAACCTCACAGTATGTATACAGGTTGATCTTCTCGTGAGCGCCTGCATCTACCATCTTTGGTGTCAGGATACATGCCGCACAGTCGAGGGTCGGGAATGTCTTGTCAAGCTGAGACATCTTTCCGCCGATGGTCGGCTTCTTCTCTACGATGTCTACTTCAAATCCGGCATCCGCAATATCCAGAGCGGTCTGAATACCTGCGATACCGCCGCCGATTACCAGCGCGCGCTTCACAACCGGGCTGGTCTGGGAATACAGCGGTGCATTGAGCTGAACCTTTGCGATGGCAGCTGCGCCAAGGATGATCGCTTTCTCGGTGCCCTCCTTGATATCCTTGTGGATCCAGGAACACTGCTCACGAATGTTTGCGATTTCCAGCATGTACGGGTTCAGTCCTGCCGCCTGTACAGTTTTACGGAAGGTAGCCTCATGCATACGCGGGGAACAGGAACAGACAACAACACCGGTCAGTCCGTATTCCTTAATCGCATCTTTAATAAGGTTCTGTCCGCTGGCGGAACACATATACTGGTAGTCCGTTGCATAGACAACGCCGGGCTGCTTCTTTAAAGCTTCTACCACAGCGGCAACATCTACCGTGGCGGCGATATTACTGCCGCACCAACATACAAATACTCCTATTTTCTGCATCTTTGTCTCCTAAATTATATCATTTGCAACGGATTGTTTCCTCTCCGTTACAGACACGCCATCAAAGGCGACTTATCTGTGTGACATTATTTCTTGTACTTACGGAACGCACTGACGATTGCCTGCTGCGGCAGCTCGGGATCCAGCATTGCCGGAATCTGATCCGGTACCAGATGATCCATGTTCTGCTGACGGACAACAGCCAGACGGACAGCCTCAACCAGCTTGCCCGGTGCTACCTGACGCGGACATCTCTGCACGCATGCCATACAGGACAGGCAAAGATACAGGGACTCGGACTTCAGAAGCGGTTCAAGATTTCCGTTCTCTACCATGCTGACGAACTGATGCGGATGGTATTCCATCTCGTTGTATGCAGGACAGGTTCCGGAGCATTTGCCGCACTTCATGCACTGACGCGGATTCACACCGCTGATGCGTAAAATGGTTTCTTTATCGACAGCCATATTAACCCTCCTTCACACCCAGCGCCTCTGCAAGCAGCTCGGTAAAGTAATAAACTGGAATCTCACTGGAAGCATTTGCAACCAGATTGTAACGGCAGAGCGGACAGGCTGTGATCAGGCAGTCGGCACCCTTATACAGTGCGGAAGCAACCACCTTCTCGCTGCGCTTTTCTGCCAGAGCCTTATCATTTAAGGTCTGATATCCGCCGCAGCACTCGTTTCTCTGTGCAAAGATCACCGGTGTTGCGCCAAGAGCCTTAATGAAATCCTCCATGATCTGCGGATTTTCCGGATCGTCAAACTGCATCACGTCGCCCGGACGAAGCAGCAGACATCCGTAGTAAGCGCCGATCTTTCTGCCCTTTAACGGATTTACTACCATTTTCTTCAGATTGTCAAAACCGATCTCGTCCCGAATCATCTCAAGGAAGTGAACGATCTTTGCCTCACCGTGATATTCCATATCCGGTGCCATGTAATTGTTCACCTTGGTGCAGAATTCTTCCTTGGTCTTGATGTCATTGTTGACACGCTTGATTACGTTGTAGCAGGCGGAGCAGAGGGTGATCAGATCCTGTCCCTTGTCTCTTGCCTGTGCCAGCGCACGAACGGAAGAAAGCTTGGTAGCGATTTCATCGTCAGCGGCGGTATAAACACCGCCGCAGCACTGCCAGTTCTCAACCTCTTCCAGTTCAATACCAAGTGCCTTCGCAGACGCAATCGCATAGTCATTTAACTCTTTTGCTTTTGTCTTCAGGGTGCAGCCTGGATAGTAACTGTATTTCATGTGATTCTCCTTATGCCATCTCTTCCGGATGGAATACTTCATCAAATTTCTCCGCTGTCAGGAATCCCAGCTCCACGCAGGCTTCCTTCAGGGAAATATTATCCTTAAATGCCTTCTTCGCTGTCTTTGCCGCATTGTCGTAGCCGATGTACGGATTCAGAGCAGTTACCAGCATCAGGGAGTTGTGCAGGTTGTGGCTCATCTTGTCTCTCTTCGCCTGAATTCCGACAGCGCAGTTATCGTTGAAGGAAATGATGCCGTCAGCCAGCAGTCTTACGGACTGCAGGAAGTTGTAAGCGATTACCGGCATAAACACATTCAGTTCGAAGTTACCCTGGCTTGCAGCAAAACCAACTGCTGCATCGTTGCCCATTACCTGGACAGCAACCATGGTCAGGGACTCACACTGGGTCGGGTTTACCTTACCAGGCATGATGGAGCTTCCCGGCTCGTTCTCCGGAATGGTGATCTCACCAAGTCCGCATCTCGGGCCGCTTGCCAGCCAGCGAACATCGTTTGCGATCTTCATCAGATCGGCAGCCAGAGCCTTCAGCGCACCGTGAGCGAAGGTGATGTCATCCTTTGCGGTCAGTGCATGGAACTTGTTCTCAGCAGTGGTAAACTCCTTACCGGTCAGCTCGCTGATCACAGATGCAACGGTCTCACCGAAGTTCTTCGGCGCATTCAGACCGGTTCCTACTGCAGTTCCGCCCAGTGCCAGCTCCTTTAAGCCAGGCAGGGACAGCTCCAGCATCTTTCTTGTCTTTTCCAGCATGTTGGTCCATCCGCTGATCTCCTGGGAAAAACGGATCGGCACTGCATCCTGCAGATGGGTACGTCCGCTCTTTACCACATCCTCATTCTCGGACTCAAGACGCCTGAATGTAGCGATCAGCTTGTCCATAGCCGGGAAAAGCTTGTCTTCGATGCTCATTGCTGCTGCAATGTGAAGAGCAGTCGGGAAGGTGTCGTTGGAACTCTGGGACATGTTGATATGATCGTTCGGATGAAGAAGCTTCTTTCCTGCGATCTCGTTGCCGCGGTTGGCAATAACCTCATTGGAATTCATGTTGGACTGTGTGCCGCTTCCTGTCTGCCATACGACAAGCGGGAAGTGATCTGCCAGGGACCCGTCGATGACCTCGTCACATGCCTTGCAGATGTAGTCCTTCTTCTCTTCGTCCAGCTTGCCAAGCTTCCAGTTGGCAATTGCTGCACCCTTCTTTAAAATACCAAATGCATGAACGATCTCAGCCGGCATCTTCTCGCCGCCGATCTTAAAGTTCTGGAAGCTTCTCTGTGTCTGAGCCGCCCAGTACTTGTCAGCAGGAACCTGCATCTCGCCCATGGAATCTCTTTCGATACGATACTCCATTGTACTCTCCTCCTTTATTTTCCTGAATCAGTATCCGTTTCTTTTGCCGACAAAAGAAGACAGCCTGCAGCGGAATCCGTGTCAGCCGGTCTGATTTCAGGCTTAAAAGGCGGACATGTCTGTCCGCCTTTCTATTAACTTTTCAATTGATCAGCAGGACAGATCCAGATCGGCAATGACTGCCTTCAGTGCGTTTGCACTTGCCTGGAACTTCTCAATCTCTTCCGGCTCAAGCTTAACCGGAAGCTTGCCCTTGACACCCTTTGGTCCAACGATGGTCAGGCAGCTGGTACAGACATCATCCACACCATACTCACCGTGCATCATGGTAGAAACGGTTGTGATGGACTCGGAAGCCGCATTCAGCATGCTTACCAGGTTTACAACAGCTACGGTTACACCATAGAAGGTTGCGCCCTTTCTCTTGATGATCTCGCCGCCGGACTTGCGTACATAGTTGGTGATCACTTCCTCATCGAATGCAGGCATGTTCTCATCCTTCTGCTCGATGAACTGGCTGTACTCCTTAACCGGTACGCTTGCGATGTTGGAAATGGACCACGGAACGAAGGAAGTGTCGCCGTGCTCACCGAAGATGTATGCGTGAATGTTCTTCTGTGCAACATCGAAATGCTTGGACAGACCATAACGAAGTCTTGCTGTGTCAAGCAGTGTACCGGAACCGATAACCTGCTGCTCCGGAATTCCGGAAACCTTGATGAAAGCGTAGGTCATGATGTCAACCGGATTTGCCACGATGATGAAAAGTGCATCCGGACAGTACTTCTTCAGCTGCGGAGCGATGCTCTTGATGATGTTAACATTTGTCTGAGCAAGCTCAATGCGGCTCTGACCTGGCTTTCTTGCAATACCGGATGTAATAATAACGATGTCAGAACCTACTGCATCCTCATAGTTTCCTGAATAAACATCGATCGGATCACGGAACGCGGTACCCTGTGCAATATCCATTGCCTCGCCGTCAACCTTATCCTTCAGAACGTCAATAATCAGGATTTCTGATACATAGTCCTCCTGTGATAATGTGTATGCAATCGTAGCGCCAACGGATCCTGCACCAATGATGGTGATTTTACTTCCCATGACTGAATCTCCTTTCATCTGTTAGGTTTGATAATTCATTAACGAATTTGTTATAAATATAACAAATCTCTGCAGAAAAAGCAATAGTAATCTGCGGAAATTCGTATTGTTTATCATCCGGACAGGCGTGCAGCGGCACACTCGCCCGGATTTTTTCATATTCGATAGTAGTATAGCGTATTTTACCGGATTGTGCAACTGAAAATTGAAGCCTCATTCCTAAGATTGCATTCTCTCTCAGTCGTGTCTTTCTTCCATATTATCATAAGTCTCACAGAACCTTGCTGCAAAAGCGATCGGCTCATTTTCGACATAGAGGTGTGAGGTGTCCCCGAAGGAACCCATGCGAAACAGTGCCGTTCCCTCTCTCCTCTCTTCCGTGATCAGCGTTGTTACCGATGACGGAGCCGCACAGAAGCCGTGCCAGAGAACAACCGGAGAAATTCCCAGCAGATGGGAAAGCATCACGCATTCCACACCGAAATGGCAGAACAGAACCACAATGTCGCGGTTAGACTGATTGACCTGATAGCAGTTTCCTTTTCGTTCATATCCATGGGTTTTCAGAACCTCATCCAGACCGTTCCAGACCCACTGTGCCTCTTCCCCGGAATTTGCATTCCTCTGGAATGGAACTTCAGCCCAGCGGTCCTTATCATAGTTCAGCTCCTGGGCCGTCCATTTCTGAGGAATCAGATCCCAGCAGATCCGCTTCTGCCCTGTTTCCTCATCGGTTGCCTGGGCGGCAAACTCGCGAAGCCAGGGGCGTTCTTCAGCTGTCAGATCCAGCTTCTTCAGTGTCAGAGACGCGGTATCTTTTGCTCTTCCAAGCGGGGAACAGTAAATATGTACCCTCTCTTTGGAATCTGCCAGCTGTTTCTCCAGCCGTTTTGACAGCAGCTCTGCTTCCCTCCAGCCTTTTTCTGTAAGCGAATCAATGGAATAGTCCGGATCCGCGTGGCGTATGATCAACAATTTCATTCGGTTTCTTCCTCTCTGCAGAATTGTTTTTCCATTCTGTTTATTATACTCCATTCACTTCCATCTGACAATCCTGAAAATATTCATCGAATCCTTTTCAGTCCGACTGTTTTGTGTTATGATAGGAACAGATTCTCAGGAACAAATTCTTTCATGAAACGGAGGTATTCCATGTTTATTTCAAACAGCGATGCAGTTTCCACCCCCTGTGAACCGGGTGTGACCAGAAAAATTCTTTCTTACAATGACCAGATCATGATGTGCGAAATCACATTTGAAACAGGAGCGTGTGGAAATTTTCACTCACACCCCCACGTTCAGGTCACCTACATCATCAGCGGCAGCTTTTCTTTCACCATTGATGGCGAAACAAGAACCGTCCATGCCGGAGACAGTCTGCTGATGCCGTCTGGCAGTGTTCACGGCTGTGAATGCCTGGAAGCGGGAAAGCTCTGTGATGTCTTTTCTCCCATGCGCAGCGATTTCCTTTCTTCCAATTAATTATTTTCAGTTTCTTCTCCGAGTTCGGGACTCTTCCAGGATTCGGGGCTCTTCCAGGATTCCGGACTCTTCCAGGATTCCGGACTCTTCCAGGATTCCGGTTTTCACCTGGCGCACCGAAAAAACAGAATCCGGCTTTACCGGATTCTGCTGCAAAGTTGGGCTGCATATTCACTCACTGCAGCCCTCTGCACGTTCCTTCACAGGAACGTTTTTCTGTTTTCTCTTATGCTTCACCGGACGGTACAGGCACGCTGATTTTCTTCATGGAAACCTTCACGATGGCATTTCCGTCAATTTTCGCCACGCGGAACTGATAACCGGCTTCTTCCACCGTACCGGAATGTTCTTCATTGGGAATGTATCCCAGCTTCTCAATCAGGAAACCGGATATGGTGTCGTAATCCTCGGACTCCAGCTCCAGTTCAAATTTCTCATTGACCTCCTCGATGGTCAGATCACCTCTCAGAATATACTCCCCGTCCTTTAACGCAACAACATCCTGCTTTACTTCATCGTATTCCTCATTGATGTCGCCGACAACCTCTTCCACCAGATCCTCAATGGTCACAATTCCCGGAAATCCGCCGTACTCATCAATCAGCACAGCCATGTGTTCCCGATTCTTCTGCATTTCCTTAAACAGAACAGCCGCTTCTTTCATTTCCGGCACAAAATATGCCTTCCGAAGCAGGGAACGGATATCCCCATTTTTCAGTTCTCCTCTGCGCAGACGCAGCATGATATCCTTGACGTGGAGAATTCCGATGACATTTTCAATGTCTTCCTCATATACCGGAATCCGGGAATGTCTGCTTTCCAGAATTTCATCAATAACATCCTCCAGCGAGTCTTCCACATTCAGCATGAATACCTTCTGTCTCGGAACCATTACATCGCGTGCATGTTTCTCGCCAAAGGCAAACACGGAGTGTACCATTTCATGCTCATTATCATCAAAGGTTCCGTTTTCATAGCCCATGTTCACCATGGCCAGAACCTCGTCCTCTGTCACTTCTTCTTCCTCATCCTCTGTTTTCAGATGAAGCAGCTTCAGCACACATTTTGTAGAGAAGGAAAGCAGGCGGATAAATGGGGAAAGAACAATGGATATGTAGTGAATCGGCATAACAGTTACCATGCAGAAGGTTTCCGCTTTCTGCATCGCGATCCGCTTCGGTACCAGTTCGCCGAACACAAGATTAAAAAACATCAGAAGCAGGGTCACGCCGTTATGGGCAATGGTTGCGCTGTACGGTACATGCAGACTTTCCAGGCATTCCGCAAGGATCGGCGCAATTCCGGCCGCCGCAGTCGCACTGGAATAGAAGCCGGCAAAGGTAATCGCAACCTGAATGGTTGAGAGAAACTTTGTTGAGTCTTCAAACAGCCCCTGAATTACTATCGCTTTTTTGTTTCCTTCATCCGCCAGCATCCGGATTCGATTCTTATTCACCGAAACAACAGCCATTTCCGAACCGGCAAAAAAAGCGTTCATCATTGTGAAAAACAACAGCGGCAGTAACTCCAACAAAATCGCGGGGTCCATAAAAAAATCCTCCTAAATAAAAACATATTTCGATTCATTATAGCAAAAACAGAGACGCAGGGCAAGAGTTCCCGCCCTGCGTCATTGTTTCTTTACTGAAACTTAACTTCTGTCTCGTTCCTGCAACAAAACTTCCTTCTCTTATTTGATGTTCAGAAGACCGTATGCGTTTTTCCAGAAGATTTTTTCTTTCTCTTCCTGTTTCAAATAAGGGTGTGTATGAAAATCAATGATACTCACTCGACATTCTCCTTCCTGATATGTACCTGACCTGTACACTCCATAACCGGATCCTCATGAATGATTTCGCCCACGCTGTCAACGATGATTTTTCCGGATCTCGGATTCTTAATTGAAATCACATGCCCCTTCACGTCAGCGTCCACATCCGAATACTCAAATGCCAGATCCGTGTCTTCCATGGTACAGTTGACCAGTTTCAGGTTTTTACAGTAGCACAGCGGCTGCGTGCCAATAATCTTACAGTCAATCAGCGTCAGTCCCTCCGAAAACCATGCCAGATACTCGCCTTTTACAACGGAATTACGGACTGTAACATTCTTACTGTGCCAGAACGCATCCTTGGTATCCAGAATGCAGTCATTAATCTCCAGATTCTCCATGTACTGGAAAGAATATTTTCCTTTCATTTTCACGCGGTTCAATGTTACATTGCCGCTGTCAAAGAAAATATATTCCGATGTAATTGCAGTGTCAGCCAACGAAACATTGTTGCACTTCCATCCAAACTCCTGTGATTCAATCTCACAATGTTCGATTCTGATATTCTCACACTCACGGACTGCTTTAATTCCTCCCAGATTGGAATTGGTAATCACACCGTCTTTCGCATACCAGATTGCCGCTCTTGTCTTCTCATCCATGGAAGAATGATCCATCGAAAATCCCTCCACATGCCAGAGCGGATAGCGAAGGGAGAAACGGCAGTGATTCACAGCAATATCTCTCGCCTCTTTCAGGACGGATTCTCCGTCAGCCGGTCCGGCAAACACACAATGGGTTACATCACTGTGCTTTTGATTATAAAGTGCCCGTTCCTCATCAAACTGTCTGTTATTAATCTGCTCTCTCATGATTTCTTTTCCTCTTACTATCTTCTTATTTCTTTCTTAATTCTTATTTATGTCATCCTTCATTCTGAGGAAAGCAGATCCATTTCCAGATCCGGCTTTCTCTTTTCATAAAACGTAAAACGCCATTCCACGGATTCAACCGGCTGATAATGAAGCGCGGAGCAGGTGCTATGGATTGTCGGTTCTGTCGGACAAGAATGCCCTGCAAGAAAAATCGCAGTTGGTCCATCTGCACCACCGATAATCATCGCTGCCGGATCAACCTCTTCTTCCATCCCTGTTTTCTCCGCATTATTGTTCACATCCACAGCCTCAATCTCATCTGCAACATCACTCACATTCATCGCATCACTTTCGCTCTTTTCTTCTGTCTGGTATCCCAAACCAATCACTCCAATTGCGGCCGCTCCCATTCTCCGCTCATTTTTCTTTTGCTTTGGTTCCTCGCTTTTCTCACAATCCGTAAGCGAAAATTCATTTCCGACTAACTCCGGAGTTATCGTAAACTTCATGGAAACATAGTGGGCCGGAATTGCTTCAAATTCATCCGGAAGCAGATCGCTTTTCAGTTCCCCTCTCTCATAGTCCACAACCGTCATGGTATGTACGCAGCCATTCACCGGATTCTGAAAAACCACCTGTTCTCCTGCTTTGTTCACCCGGATATGTTCACCCGGAATCTGCACCGGATCCGCTTCCAGAACAAGACGGATTGACTGAAGCTTTGGTTTTTTCGCCGTCCGCCAGGGAAACGATGTTCTGCGGATCACCCAACAGCGTTCCGGCTCCAGATCATAATGTTCCAGAACCTGTTCTGCCTGCGGCGACACTTCCATCATTTCCTCCGGAACAATCCCTTCGGGCATCCAGCCAATTCCCATTTGATGACTCCATTTCAGTTCTCTGCCATTCACAAGTAATCTGGCAGAAAAATCAACGCGTCTCGGATCTTCTGCTTCAATCTGCTCGGTCTCTTCTTCGCGAAACATTGTGACGTCCGATTTCTGAAGAAGATCCCATTTATCAATAAACCGCTTCATTTCTTCCGCCGGAACTTCCACACAGAAATCAACCACGATGCCTGCCGCACAGAGATAGACAGACGGAACGTACCAGTTCTGCTCTCCCCACTGAAATTTCCGGTTCAGAGAAATCTCTTTTCCGGCGCGTGAACGGCTCCTGCTGCCAAAGTATGTTTCAAAATAAACCTTCCACTCCTTTGGCTGTTTCTCCTCCCGCGGCACCCACTCGTAATACTCGTCAGTAAAACAAAGTTTCGAACTGTCAAATGATTCCTGAACCTTCTTTATGTAAGCATATGGATTTTCCAACGGCGTCAGCGCCAGTTCCCTTTGAATCATTTCCAGTGCCTCCCTCTGTTTTTGGGAAAGCCCCGCTTCTGTTTCCGAACGAAAAGCATCAAACCGTTCCTGATTCAGAAATCCGGCACTTTCAATCACGCCCGGATCTTTGCATGCCAAAAGAAGACAAAGAAACTCCTCAAAATTTTCTGCCACCGGACGCACATAGTTCCCCGGCTCATTCATTGGGCAGACAACAAACACTTTTTTTCCAAATCCACGAATAAAACAATAATGCACACCGTCCACTCCGGGCCAGCCAAAAACCTTCGCCCCCTTCGGCGTACAGAAATATCCACCGGATTCACTTCGCGGTTCCAGACCAATCACCGAAAAGTCAATCGGCAGCTTTTGATACGCATGAAATACGTTCATTTTCATCCCTTTCTGCAAATAGATCCTTCTGTAAATACATCCTTCTGCAAAACGTCGCTGTTAACCTGTTTTTCAATCCGCCTCAAGTTACTCCTGCATCTGCGCTTCCCGCTTTCGGATTGCGATTGAAATCAGCTCCCGCTCACTTTCGATGTCACTGGGATACGGATAGGTGCGGGCACATTCCTCAAACTGTTTCTTCCATTCTTCCGCTTTTGTTTCATCCGTTTGCACCAGCAGCGCATAGAGGTATTCCGTACGGATTACGGACGGAAATCTCTTCATACTTTTCATGAATGTTTTCTGGTTCTGATCGAACATTTCATCAATCACTTCCCGACGGTTTTCACCGATCATCTCCAGATACATGCAGTCACAGACCATCAGATTCCGGTGAACGCCAACGATTGCCGAATCCATCTCCAGAAGGCGTTTCATTTCCTTCCCGGCCTGATCAAAGTTTTTCTCATCCATCAGCCGGTTACATGCAAAGACTGCAATGCTGGCAGCCATGCTGTTTTTCATCGCGGTTTCACCAGGCATGGCAAACCATTCCCCCGGCATATCCTTCAGACGCACTCCAGCTGCAATCTGTTCGTTCATTTTCATCTGAAGCCAGAATGCGCGCCGTGCTTCCCGGTTCTTTGTCATGGACAGCGCATTATACCCGTCATTATCAACCAGTCCAAGCCGCAGCGGAATTCCGTTCATCGCGCCAATAAACAGACCAACACTGGCAAAAATCAGGAAAACCATACCAGTCAGACTCATCTTTCCCGCTGCCCAGGCAAGAAGAAAGAAGATCAGACTTCCGATCAGATTCATCAGACAGCCGCCCAGATTATACAGCACAACCGGAAAGGTTTCATCCTTCCAGTCTGGCGGTCCCATCAGGCACTGCCCTCCTGTTCCCGCCAGAGACATGCGTTTCATGCGAATCAACTCTCCATCCTTCACCCACATAAAGCTGCCGATTCGAAACGAGGAAAACCGATAACCGGTCAGCAAACCAAAAACCAGGTGCCCTGCCTCATGAATCACCAGCTGAAAGAAAATCGCCGCATACATGCCGATAACCAGAACAAGCATTGACAAAATCCGTTCCCCCGTCGCTGCTTCGTCACTGATCACCGTACCCATATGCATTCCGATCAGAAATCCGCAGCAGCCTCCGATCAGCATAAAAATTCCAATCATCAGCTGCTGCTGCCAGACTGGCTTCTTTTTCTTATTTGCTCCTCCCATGTTCCCTCTCCTTATGCCATAAATTACTTCTATTATAATCTGAAATAAAACTTTGTCAACTTGCATCGTTTCCGGCACATTTACGCAGCCAGAAACCAACTCTCCTGCCGCGTACACAGGCTCTTTTTACCGGATTCGCTGTTCCACAGCAAAAAAGCTGCGGAGAAAATCCCAACAGCAAAAAAGCTGCGGAGAAAATCCCCGCAGCTCTCTGTACTATTTGCAGCGAATCTCTGTCAGCTGTTCATCCGCTTCACCAATTCCTCCCAAATTTCTCCACTGACCGCATTCTTTGGAAGCACCAGTTCTACGATGGTGCGGTTGAATTCCTCATCCACATGCCAGAGTTCCACGATGCCTCCTCCCTGACGGTAAACGGTGACAGACAATCTGACCTCTGTTCCAAAATACATGGTAACAGTACCATATGCAAGCGGTTCTTCCGATGACATACTGCTCAATGCCATTGTATTTACAGGATCCGGCTGCCATGCTTCCTCAATTCCCTCACATGCTTCCCAGATTCGTTTTCTTTCCTCTAAAGAGAGAATCTGATTCATCTGATTTCTGTCATCGCTGCGAATCTGGGCTTCCATTCGTCTTGGCTCCAGTCCCTGACTCCTGATTTCCCCGATCCATTCGGATACCACCGGCAGAATTTCTTCCATCTGCTGATTTCTGTATTTCTGAAATGCGAGAGCCATCGGTACCGATGCACGATAATGCCAGACGGTGCAGTTTTCGACTGGACTTTCATTGGCGCCCTTGACCGTGCTTTTCACTGCATCATCATCGGAACTCTCGGCCGTGCTTTCCACTGCATCGTCATTGCTCTCAGCCGCGCCATCAACCGGATTCCATTCACGATTTCCAGTCGGAATCACAGCAATTTCTGCGCGAATCAGCGTTTCTTCTTCCCCATCCGTTGTCGGATATTGTTCCAGACTCTGTAAATAGTATGTATGCAGATCTCCGCTTAACAGATTGGAATATCCATCCGTACTCCAGTACATTCCCCTCACGATGGAATCAGCAAGCTTCGGCTCGCCGCCAAACATCTCCGATGACAGCAGTGTATTTCCTCCTCTTCCATTCTGTTCTGCCATCTTCTTCGTTATTTCATCATAACAGTCTTCGTCCATCACCAGCTTTGTTTCCACCAGACCAGCTTGCGCGTGGAAAATCAGATACAAATCCGCACGCTCTCCATATACAACGGTATCCTCCAGAAGATAGGTCCGATATTCTCCATCCTCAGCAACCTCCAAAGACGCATCTTCCAGCTGAACCAGAATCTCTTCCGGCATCATTCCCCAGTACGCATAGATTCCGGTTCCAATGGACGGCTGCCATTTTGTCCTCTCAGCAGATCTGGCTTCCGAATCTTTCAGTTCCTCTGTCGTTTGAATCTGACTCCAGAATACTTCATATTTAACAAGATTCTCTCCGTTTTTTCCCGCCATGACAGCGCCGCGTTCCAGCACATAATCTGTATTGGAATCCGCTTCTGTACGCTTTGTTCCTGCAAAAGCCTGCAGCTCGCCGCCCTCCCCAATTCCAAGCAGAGGGTAGCTTCCATCTTCCATCGCATATTCAGCTTTTTTTCCGTTTTCCATCCTGGAAAGATCCACATAGCTAAGAACTGCGCCGTCACTTCCAGGATACATGTAATAGAATTCATAGCATCCGTCAGAGTTGAGATCCGCAAGTGCCGCACTGGTCAGCCCGCTCGCTTCCGTAATCCGAAGATTCAAAAACGAGTCCTGATATCGGATCCAGGTCATTCCACTGACACAGTCTTTAAATATCCGGACTGACAATTCCTCACCAAACATTTCCGGTGTCACCTGATAAATATTTGTGGAATCTTTCAGGCCAGCCAGCTGACAGAATTCCTCAACACCGTCTTTTGTCCCAACCGACTGGTATCCATCCGCAGATGCCAGCACGGGAAGCGACTGTTCCACGGAAGAACCTGTCTCGCCAGAAAATGACTGTTCCGCAGCAGGCAACGATTCTTCGGCAGAATTCGCCTTCTCAGGAAGCGGCTGTTCCCCAACAGAATCCGCTTCCGCTGCACTGACAATGATCTGCCGAATACATTCCCAAAGTACAGATGTGTTATTCTCGCCGGCAAGGATCAACTCAGCCTTCGTTCTGACCATATTCTCATCCACATGCTCCAGCGTAATCTTTCCGCCTCCCGCATCGAAAACAACGATGTCAACCACATATTCCGTTCCCAGCCAGAAACTCACTTCATTCAACTGCGGAATACCAAACAGGAATTTCTTGTTTCCAAAGTAGTAACTTCCTGCCGAAAGTTCACCCGTCAGCTGCCTGCACACATCCCACAGAACATTCATCTGCTCATCGGACAGTTCCCGTTCTGTAAACGGAATGGAGTAATTATAATTATATACTTTGGCACGCCTCGGTTCCAATCCCCGGTTCTCAATATCCGCAAGCCATTCCGTTACAACCGGCAATACCTTTTCATCGATTCCGCTTCGATAGCTCTGACTGCAGTATGCCATCGGCAGGGATACACAGGAACACCAGACCGCATACTCGTTACCGGACGTTCGATCCGATGCAAGGACAACATCGGTATACATCAGCCAGTCTTCCAGCACGGAATCTTCTCCATACTGTTCCACACCTTCCTGATAGTTTTCTTTCCAATTCGTATTTAATTGATCGATCCGACTTCCCCAGCGAACACCTTTCACAAACTCATCTCCCACCGAGGGCGATGCTTCAATCGTTTCCACTGGCACATTCTGTGCAGCATCACGCAATTCCATCAGTTTTTCATAATTGGATGCCTGCGTATCCAGACGAATCTGTACCAGACCGGCATCTGAATGAAACGCAAGCTCTGCATCCACCTGGATGTCGTTCACCGTTACATTACGGAACCGATAGAGGTAATAATCACCGTCTGCACGAATTTCTGCAGGCTCCCACTTGCACTGAGTCAACACAATCTCCGGATCCATTCCCCAGAAAATGTAATCATTAAAGGAAAACAGAGGCAGCACATCGACAATTTCAGTCAGTACGCCACCCATCAGCGACTCATTCTTTGTAATCTTCCACTGATGTGCCTCATATTTCACCAGTTCTTCTGTGTAATAGCCAGATGCAGCTTCCCCAATCGCAATGGCGTAGTCGGTAATGGAGTTATCCGGCGCATTCAGTTCTCCAGAATAGACACGCAGCTCTCCATCCTCACCAATTCCAAGAACAGGAACACATTCCACATCCATGAGGTACCCTTCACTTCGGCCAATCAGATTCATATCCGACAGATCGCAGGCATCCAGCAGCGGCGTATTATCATTCTTTTTCTTATAAGTATAATAGAACTCATAGATCCCATTCTCATCCAGATCAGCCAGCGCCGCGCTGATAAGACTTATCTCATTCATCTTCTTCAGGCGCTGATACGCTCCCTCATAGGATATCCAGCTTACGCATTCCACAGTATCTTTGTAAATCTCAACCACTGGATTCTCGCCAAAAATTTCCGGTGTCACGCAATATACATTTGCGGAATCCCGAATGCCTGCCAACTTGCAGAATTCCTCCACGCCTTCCTTTGAGCCGGAAGAAACATAGGTACCGGATGCCGCCAGAGTCAAAAGTCCGTTCCCGGTATCCACTGATTCCGCGGATCCCTCTGCATTCTCATTTCCTCCATTGAAATCCACACCATAAATCAGCTGCATAAGCTGTTTTCCCAGTTCCTTATCCTGCAGGAGCAATGTCATGCTTTCACGATTGAAATTCTCGTCAATCCGCTGAATCTCTGCCACACCGGATCCGTCCTCCATCAGACCAAGCCGGACAACAAACATTTTGCCAATCCGGAATTCAACCGTGCCTGTCAGCTGACTGCTTCGGATCTGCCACCCGTCTGTCAATAACGATTTCCGTCCTGAGTGCGGGATCCATTTTTCCGCCGCCAGTTCGCAGGCCTGCCAGATTTTCATCCATTCCTCCCTGGCAAGCGCAACCGTAGCTGTTTCTCCGTTTTCATAACGGGTCAACCAGGCCCGATCCGGACTCATCGACTCAGAATTAATCTGCTTTCTGACCTCCTCTGTCTGCGCACGGACAAAGTCCACATAGCTCTCATAGGATTTCCGGCATGCATAGGCAAACGATTCCGTCGCCATAAAACGGCATACCACATTCCGGTCTGTTTCTTCTCCGTCTTCCTTCCTGAAAAGCTCCGCATATACCAGAGAATCCGTTCCTTCGTACTCCGATTCCTCCGATTCCATCGCTTCCTTCCAATAAGAAGTGATTTCCATGGAATCCAGTAAGCGTTCCGCCAATAATCCGCTCCATCGCAGACCGGACTGCACCTGTTGGTTTTCAAAAGCTGAAATCTCAACCGGAGTTCCCGTTCCCTGGCAATTCCGGTTCATCCATTCATTTATTTTCTGATAGCAGTCCTCTGCTGCCTCCAACCGAACCTGAATGAGCCCGACTTCCCGATGGAATTCGAGACAGAGATCCGCGTTCCAGTCATTAATCAGCAGATCGTTAAAGATATAAGTCGTCGATGAATCCGTTTCCTCCATTTCCCATTCGGAATCCGGCAGCTGCGGCAGTACCTGTTCCGGACTCATTCCCCAGATAACGTCTCTGCTGTTGTTTCCCAAAGGCGGCTGCCAGCCAAAAACAGACAGTTCTTCCTGATAAGTCAGATTCACCGTGTCTTTTACCTGCGTCCAGAACACTTCATACGCTACCAGTTCTTCTGAATGAATCCCGGATACCACAGCTCCCGGTGCAATGGAATAATCTGCCCAGGACTGCTGACCGGTCGCTGCCTCACCTGCAAAAACACGAAGCTCCCCGTCTTCTCCAATACCAAGCACCGGCTCGTTTCCGTCCGGCACAACATACACGATTTCCTCTCCCGCAGCCATGACATCCAGATCAAAACTACTTAACATAGCTCTTCCGTCTTTGCTCCGGTATGTATAATAAAGTTCATATACACCGTTCGCATCCAGATCCGCCAGCGCCGCACTCAGCAGACCGTTTTCCGTACCGGATCGAAGATTCCATGCTTCTTCCCCCTGTAACACCCAGTTTCTTCCCGTCTCAACATCTTTGAACAGCTTCACCGGCGGCTCTTCACCGAAACACTCCGGAGTTACCTGATAGATGGACATTGAATCTTCTATTTCCGCAATGGTACAGAATTCCTCCACACCATCCTTTGTACCGGGAGAAACATAGACACCGGATGCTGCCAGAACCACAGGCCCATTCTCGGACTCACGCGTTCCGTTTTCCCCAAAACAGAATACCGTACCGGCAATCATCAGGACAACTGCCAAACCAACACTTACCACATGAATTTTCGTTTTTCTCATGATCATACGCAGCCTCCCTTTCACATCATCTTTTTCGGAAGCCATCGTCGACGCGACCAGACTGTGGCTGCTGTGATGACTTCCGGAAGAAACATCAACTAAAACCCTGCCATAATCGAACCGTTTTTCCCAGCCGATCCGCTCCATCACCCGTTCATCACAGGCCATCTCACAGTCATTTCTCATGGCGGATGCCGCCAGCCAGACCAGCGGATTCCACCACCAGGCTGCCACACAGATTCCACGGAGCAGTACCCAGTACTGATCTCTGTGCATGTAATGACTGCTTTCATGTTCCAATACAAGCTGCAGATCTTCGGGTTTGCCAATCAGTTCCGGCGTCACATAGATCGCCGGTGAAAAAATTCCAAACAGACACGGCGTTTCCAGATCAGCCACTTCGTAGACATCGGTAACCCTGCCTTCCTCTCTGGATATCCTGCGAATCCGAACTGCCTTCAGTTTTGCGAAAAAGCGGAGATTTACAAAAAGGATCCAGAGTAATCCTGCCACGGTTCCCACCAGCCAGACCAGCCGAATCAGCTGCTGGTTCTGATTCACCCAACCGGATAACGATCCGGCCATTTTCTTTGCATCGGCAAAGACCGGTTCAAATGAATTCGAACTATCCTTCTCAAAACGGGATGACCGATTTTCGATTTCTGCTCTGTCCCCCTCACCGACTCCTGTTACCGGAGAATCGCCAGCTGCCTGCAGCGCGGTCTGTCCCTCCATTCCCTGAGCGTTTTCCAGGTTTTTCTCTTCCATATCCGCCTTCACAGCATTCGATGGAATCTGTACCGAATCGGGCTGATTCCGGGACATATCATCCAACTGCGAAGCTTCCTGGAAACGGTTCCATTCATCCTCACCGGCCTCCAATTCCTCATCCAGGTTCCACTCTGCCGTCTGTTTTTCAGTCGCCACTCCTGCTGTCTGCCCATCCGTTTCTGACCGAGGAACATTCCAGTCCCAAAAACCCACCGGGCAAAGAAGGCGGATGACAACAAGCCCCCACAGCGCATAGAGCAATCGGCAGCTAATCCGGTTCTTCAAACATCTTCGAACGAGAAACATCAGAAGAATCAAACTACACGATCCAACAATCCAATCTATCATTGACTCAATTCCTTTCTGCTGTCCAGAAAAAAACATTTCTTCCTTTATGATTCTTCCTGCTCCGCTGCCATATTGTCCAGAAACTGATGCAGCTCATCGACATCAGCCTTCGATAATCCTTTTTTTCCTGTCAGTCCGGCAAGCATCATCCGCAGGCTTCCATGGTAAACTTTCTCCAGAAAATTCTCGGTCTCCCGTTTCTGCGCTTCTTCCCGTTTGAAACATGAATAATACTGCTGAAACCGTCCGCTGTCATCCACATGGACTGCACCTTTTTCTTCCAGGCGCTTCAGCATCGTATAGATCGTACTTTTACTCCAGCTGGTGCTTTCTTTCAAACCGTCCACCAAATTCGCCAGTGTCCTCGGTTCCTGCTCCCATAACTGTTCCATTAAAATCCATTCACCATCCGAAAGTGTGATATGTCTCATCGTACCATTCCTCCCATGCGTCCAGTTTACATCCGTCAACTTTATTGTACCACATGAGTTTACACCTGTCAACTCATTTTCTGACATTTTTAATCAAATTTCATTTTAACATATTTTTTCCCTGTAACAGATCATTTTCTCAGCATTCTGTCCTTTTCCTGTTATCCCTTCCCAGTCTGTTTTCTCTGATTTATTTCCCCATCCTATCAAAAAAAGCCCTTCACTGTAATACAGCAAAGGACCTCTCTTTATCGCATCTTCAGTTTTTCATTCAGTTTCCGGTAAATCCATTCACTCATCCACGGTTCCGAAGATGCTTTTAACGCATCTTCCAGTGTGAACCAGGCAACACCACTGTTTTCATCCGGTTTTATCGTCAGCTGATCGTCTTCTTCCGCTTCCAGCAGATAGGTCAGATTCAAATGGATATGCGTGGACACATAGTTCCCGCGTTTGACATGACCATAGACCGGCAGTGATTCCAGGGAATAGATTCCTTCTATCACCGGTTTCACATGCTTCACTCCGCTTTCCTCACGAACCTCCCGCATCGCAACCTGCAGCAGATCTTTCTCTCCATCCGCATGTCCGCCAAGCCAGGACCAGGAACGATACACATTATGGTACGCCATCAGCACTTTGTCACGGGTCGGATTGACAACCCAGCCGGACGCAGTCATGTGTACCAGTGTATTTTCTCTGGTAAACAGATCCGGCATTGTCCGCAGACAGTTCAGAATCTGTTCCTTATCCCGTACTTCCTGCTCATTAAACGGCTGATATGCCTCAATTTCTTCGATCAACTTCATCTCGTCATCCTGTTATTTACCGAACAAACCTTTCATCTTGCCCAGCGCACCCTCAAGAACATCCTCAACAACATCCTCAATTACATCATCACCCAGCTTTGCCCTGATCAGCTTAATCACGCCATCCAGCTTATCATCCGAAATCAGATTGTCCGGAACCAGGCTCTTAATCACCGCCTCCGGATTCTTCTTAAACTTTGCCAGCAGCTTATCATCGCCCTTGATCTGATCAACAAGATCTTCAATCTTATCTGTGATTGCATCGAAATTAAAATCTGCCATTTTATGACCTCCATAAGTAAATAATTACTTTTACTATAGCACAATTTTATGAAATTGTCAGCTGTTTCCTCTGCGTTTTCTAAACATGTTCCACATAAATTCCGTCGATTCGCTCCCATCTATTCGCTGTTCAAATTCGCCAAACGAATCGGACAGACGAATTCCAACGATATCTTCACAGCGCAATGTGCATAATTCAATCAGCTGATCCGTTTCTTCCTTATAATAATACAGCCGAAGATGAATTGCAACACGAGAAATAACATTGTTTCCCCATGTAAAACACGACCAGTTTCATCTTGCTGTCTTTTCACCAAATCCAACAAAACACCATTTCCATCAAAACTTCCTTCGTCACTGGCGCAAAAAGACGGTATGTCGCTGCGACACACCGTCTTTCTCATTACGCTCATGTTATGCATGTTCTTTTTTCGTTTCCGTCAGCTCCCGCACCTGCGTGATCACATCTTTCCCCCGCTGTCTGATCTGCTCCCTGTTCTCCTTCAGAAAATGCTGCAGCTGTGTTTTATGCTGGCAGAGCCTTTCCTGACACGATGCACAGGACAGATTCCCGTTTGTTTCCTCAAAGAATCGCTCCGGATGCCGATGAATCGTTACCTCCCAACGGATCAGAAGCAGTAACGCACAAAATACAAGACTCCATGTAAACACACTCGGAATGAAAATCAGAGGCGTTACCATCATGATAAAATCCCAATTATAAATCCTGCAGCTGGTACAGCACTTATTCTTCATAAACCAGGTCTGAAACGGGCAGAAAAACAGAATGCAGATCATATCGCAAACAGAGTATGCAAGACTGATCAGGAGCAGAATCCCTGCATCAATCCATTTTGCCGCATACATCAGTCCAATTGCTCCATTCAGCAAAATCCACGCCACCGCAACCGCTGCTGTTGATTTTTTTCCAGCTTCAGCATTTCTTTTGCGATTGCCCGCAGAACTGTTTTCTCTGTCGGATCCGTGCAGTCATTTCCCGGCATCTTCTTTTTTACTGGCCGGTAATTTCCCGCAAACTGTTTCTGACATCCCATACTCTCCAGACTGGATGGAAAGAAACGCAGAATCATTTCAACAAAAAGCGTGATTCCGATGATCGACAGAAGCAGCGGCTTCTGCTCCACTCTGCTGTACAGATCTTCCCCGTTTTCCATTCTTCCTTTTACATACATAAACAAAGCAAGAAGAAACATTCCTGACCGAACAACCAGCTTCACATAATGCATAGCGGATATTTTAGACAAACCCGTCCGTTTACTCTTTGCGCAATTCATATGGTTAAACTTCCCATTCCTTCTGATAAGTCAGACTCAGCGTGTGATCTGCATGGAACGAAATCGGCAGCCAGATGTAAGAACAACGTTCGAAGTTTTTCGTATTGTGACGTTCTGCCATGTGGATAAAGAGATTTTCTTTCCCCTCCACACGGAAAATATACGTTGTCTGGGAATGGAACGTCTGATGATCCGTATCGCCAACACAGGGATCTCCCATGTCCTCCCATGGTCCAAACAGATTTTTTGCCCGGAAATACTTCGCCTGATTGAAATCCCATGAAGTCAGATCCGAAGTAATCATGTAATAATAGCCATCGTTAAACACAACGGCAGCCGCCTCTCTCCAGTATGCCACATCCAGCCGTCTGTATTCATCGGTAAAGGAAAGATAATCATCGCTCAGTTTCACAATGTACAGACAACGGTCTCCATCCCGGAAATCCTCTCCCACATGTCTGTCATAGATGAAATATGCGCTTCCATCCGCGTCCTTATACAGTGTACAGTCTCTGACATAACCTTTGTCATCAATCGGTCTGGTGTAGCCCAGCCACTGATACGTTCCATTGACGGTATCGCACACAGCCAAACCGGCATCTGCCGTTCCCGGAGCAAACCCATGATCGCCCGGATACTTCACATAGTGGCACCAAAGAACAAATTTCTTCGTCTTATCGTTATACACAATCTTCGGACGTTCAAAACGCATCGGTCCATAGAGATCATCTCCTTCCTGAGTCGAGCAGGGCAGGATCACGCCTTCATACTTCCAGTTCTGCAGGTCGGTTGAGGCATACATAACAATACCTGTTGTTGTGGTCTGTCCGCCCTGACCTTTTCCTGCAAAAGGAAGAGGGCGAAGCGCCATTCCATACCAGTGATACACACCATCCACATAAATTATTCCGCCATCGCTGGCATTAATGATGTTTCCATCGGTATCATACCAGTCTGTAAACGTCTCCAAAGTTCCATTAATAATCATTGGTTTCCTCCTATCCCTTTGTCACTTCATCAATTTTTTCCTGAATTCGTTCCCGAACCATTGCCGCCAGCTCCTGTGTCCGCATTCCCCTGTATTCCTCATACAGAATCGGCTTCAGGTAATGAACCTGCGTTGTAACCGGTCCCAGATGGCAGCTGTTAAACACTTTATAAGAATCAATCAGAGCAACCGGAAGAATCGGCGCTTTTGATTTCAGTGCAATTTTAAAGCATCCCGGTTTGAACTCGCCAAGCACATTTTTGTTTTCCTTTCCATATTTCCCTTCCGGAAACAGAATGTAACGGGCACCGTTCTTAACCTCTTCTGTCACTTCCTGTATCACAGAAAATGCCTGACGGATATCATCTTTGTCCAGTCGTTTTCCATGAAGCAGATCCAGTGCTTCGCGAATAAAAATCGTGTAGGATTTTGCCTTATCCATGACCAGCGTACACGGCTGTCTATGGGTGTCGATAATACCGAACGCATCAAATTTTCCCTGATGATTCGGATACATCATATATCCGCCTTCAGCTGGAATGTTTTCCATTCCGAAAACTTCCGTTTGGATTGCTCCTGTTTTTTTCAACAAACGCACGATGTACTGTGCATATTGATATCGTTCCAAATCGGTATATCGCTGCACCTGTTCCGTCATTTTCTTCATCTTCCCCATGATATGAGGACTCCGGAACAGATTAACAAAGATCACCCAATAAAACCTTAGCATATCACTGTATCTTCCTCTTCTGCAAATGTTCACTATTTTTTAACAGTATTTTCATAATTATAGCAAAACAACACCATGAAAGCAAGCATATGCACCGCACCAATTTCTAAAATATGCATAAAGAAAGAACGTTCTCCTGCTGGCAAACGTTCTTATTCTGACATTACTTTTTCACATTATTGTCTGTAGTAGCTGAAGAAATCTCCCATTTTATCCACCGCTTCCTTCAGAACTTCAATCCGGGGCAGATATACCACACGGAAATGATCCGGCTGTCCCCAGTTAAATCCTTTTCCGTGAATTACAAGGATTTTCTTATCTCGCAGAAGATCCAGGGCAAACTTCTCATCATCCACAATATTGAACTTTTTCACGTCAATCTTCGGGAAAATATAAAAAGCTGCTTTCGGCTTCACTGCACTGATTCCCGGGATATCATTCAGTGCTTTGTAAATATACTCACACTGTTCATAAACTCGTCCACCGGGGACAATGTAATTCTTAACACTCTGATAGCCGCCAAGAGCCGTCTGCACAATCGACTGTGCCGGAACATTGGAGCAAAGTCTCATGTTTGACAGCATGTTCAGTCCCTGGATGTAATCGGCTGCAATCCGCTTGTTTCCGCTCAGTACCATCCAGCCAATCCGGTAGCCGGCAATCATGTGTGATTTCGACAGTCCGCTAAAGGTGACACAGAACAGATCCGGTGCCAGAGAAGCAATCGAAACATGTTCCTCTCCGGTCATGATCAGTCTGTCATAAATCTCATCTGAGAAAATGATCAGCTGATGCTCTCTCGCAATCTGTACAATTTCCTGAAGAACTTCTTTCGGATATAAAGCACCGGTCGGATTGTTCGGGTTGATGATTACAATTGCCTTGGTGTTGCCTGTAATCTTCTTTCGGATATCGTCCATGTCCGGATACCATTCTGCCTGCTCATCACAGACATAGTGAACTGCCTTTCCTCCAGCCAGCGTCACACACGCAGTCCAGAGCGGATAATCCGGTGCCGGTACCAGAACTTCATCACCCGTATCAAGCAGAGCCGACATGCTGAGATTGATCAGCTCACTGACACCATTACCCGTGTAAATGTCATCAATGGTAACATTGGGAACATTCTTGTTCTGCATGTACTGCATGATTGCTTTTCTTGCGGAAAACAATCCTTTTGCAGCGGAATAGCCTTCGCAGTCAGTCAGCTGGCTTCTCATATCGTAAATCACTTCATCCGGTGCACAGAAACCAAACGGCGCCGGGTTTCCAATATTCAGCTTCAGTACCTGCGTACCGGACTCCTCCATTCTCGTTGCTTCTTCTACAACCGGTCCTCTCACATCATATAAAACATGATCCAGCTTTGTTGATTTCTTAAACTCGCGCATATGAATCCCTCCTGCTCCTGCACTCTTATCCTCTGATTCCGTCTCCCTGCAACAGGAATCTCCCTCTTCCACGAATGTCTCAAGAGGAGTCCCGTCTTTCTCCGGTTTCTCTTTTTCTTCAATCTCTGAACGTTTCCCAATCAGCCACTGAACATCAACTTCAAGAATGTCCGCCAGAAAACGAAGAATCGTCTCTCTTGGAACCGTTTTTCCACTGACATACTGGCTCATGTGGCTTTTTCCCAGTTTTATTCCCTGTTCCTTTGCCGCACGTATGATATCAACCTGCTTCAGCTGTCTTTTTTTCATCGCTTCACTCAGGTTCACAGCAAAACACTCTTTCGACATCCGATCCTTCCTTTCCCTTCATTGGCCAAAAGTTCAATTTTGGTTCAATTTGCATGAAGGTATTATAGCACTCGTCCTTTGATCCGTCAATTCTTTTCTTAAAAATTATCCTCTCGCTTTCATCTAAAAAGTTCAATTTAATTTCTTCAATTTCTCCGCACTACCATTCCAGTTGCTCGATCTGTTTCTGAAGTTCGCCATGCACATCATAGATTAACAATTCCTGATTATGCTGAAAATACGATTTACTTCCCCAGTTTGCGATGAATTCCATACTGACCGCGTTGGCAGTAAGATTTGTCATGAACAGAAGCATTTCCTGTTCTTCTCCCCATGCCGCTTCCACAAAACGGAATACATGCTCCAACGCATCCTTTGATGCTTCCACCTGCTTTTTGTGACGCTTTGCCTGAGAATCAAATTTTTTCTTGATCATGGGAAACTGTTTTTCCTTTTCCGGCGCCGTCACACAGATTTCCTGATAATCTCTCAAACAGTGAATGGCTTCCTGATATTCCCGTTTCTGAGAAGAACTCAGACTGTTTGCCATTGCTTTCCTGTTCTGTTCCTCCTGAAGCGTATTCACACAGCCCTCCAGGAGTGAAATCACTTCCTCCTCTCCATCCGCTGATTTCTTTTTCACCGATCGCAGAAACTTCACGACAGTCTGCAGGATCCGCTCCGTTTCTACCGATTTCCGGAATCGGAGGTTCAGATTCTCATAGATCATTCCCAGCAGTGAAACCCTCTCGTCAAACGAAGATTCTCCCGCTCTCTTTATCAGTTCTCCCGTGCTGGTTCCGGACAGAATATCACTGACGCGGTAATCGGTCTGGTATTTTTTGTAAAGATCATAATAAATGCCAAATTTTCTGGCAATCTCCACATCAGTCACATACTGCTGGATCAGATTTCGATCGACGCAGAACTGCTTTTTCTCATAGAGCTGCACAGCGCGGGATAAATCCTCCCATCCTCTCGCCGTCACATATTGTGTCCCATCGACAGTCGTCCGGATCGAATAGAACCAGTCCGGATTCACTTCGAGGAACGAGATTACGGCAGCATGGATTCCATGCTGATAGGCATATGCTTTCCAGACGCCAAAATCCTCCTCAATTGTCAGACATTTCAGGCGATCCATCGTGGCTACATCGAACTCCTTCACTGATTTGTTATATTGGGGCAGATTCCCCGCAGTTACCACAACCCAGCCCTCCGGCAGTTTCCTGTTTCCAAAGGTTTTATACTGGAGAAACAGAAGCATCGACGGCGCCAGTGTTTCGGAAACGCAATTAATCTCATCCAGAAACAGAATCCCTTCCTGAACACCAGACCGTTCGATTACATCATAAACAGACGCAATAATTTCACTCATGGTATATTCCGACACCATGACTTTCTGTCCATTGTAGGTTTTTTCTTCAATATAGGGCAGTCCGATTGCGCTCTGTCTTGTGTGATGAGTCATGGAATAGGACACCAAAGCCAGATTTAATTCCGATGCGATCTGCTCCATGATCGCCGTTTTTCCAATGCCTGGTGCGCCTACCATGAAAATTGGACGCTGTTTCATGTACGGGATGTTGTATTCCCCAAATTCATTTTTGTCCAGATAGATTTCCACCGATCTCCTGATTTCTTCTTTTACCTCTTTTATATTCATCGCAGTTCTTCCTCATCTATGTATACTTTCATTGCCCACGCCGGTACTTTTATCTCATTCTCCTTGTCCACAAAAACAAACGCAGTTTTGTATTTCGGCGGCTTTACCGGAAAAATGCCATCTCCATCTGTAAAATAGAGCAGTCCGTCCACCCGATTCATCTCTCCATTCTCCAGCATCCGGTTTACATAATGGAACGGCGGACGAAAATCGGTTCCTCCCAGTCCTTTTATGGTAAACTGACCTGTATATTGCTCCAGTGCTTCCAGCGAAGTTATTTTTACATCATCCTGAATCGCACAGTCGCACTGAATCACATGGATATTTACCTTCCGTGAAAAACGCTCCGTCTGTCTGAGAATGTTACAGGTTTTTATCAGAAACCGTTCAACCAGTTCGCCGTCACAGGATCCTGACGTATCAATCACAATGACAAACTCACGGATCACCTGAACTTCCTTGTATTCCAGCGGTTCAATCAGCGGAACTTTTTTGTACAAGTTCAATCCAAGCGTATAGTAAATATAATCAAACTCCTCATGATCCAGCTGCATCGCTTCTTCCATGACAGCGAATTTTTTCAGAAACAGACGATAGTCGCAGGTTTCCCTGGCAGTAAGCTGAAGATTTTTCACCATTTCTCCTGCCATATCCCCTCTTTGGCTTTCGGTTGAAGCATCCGGGCCTGCCTGGATATTCATCAGAGTTCTCTCTGCCGCATCCTTCCAGCTCTGCCTTACCTCCTGCCATCTGACTTCGTTTCCATTCACAGACAAACTTCTCTCGGTTCGTCCCGTTCCAAAATCCCCCTCTCGCCCGCCTCCTGGTTCACTTTCCGCCTCCGACAACTCTGTATCCACAGAATCACATGTTTCAGACTGTATGTTCCGGGCATACCAGAGCCTGTGATCATCCAGCCGAAACAGCGCTGCCAGTTCCAGCACTTCCCTGTACGAATACCTTTTTCGCAGATACAGAAACACGTTTCTGACAGAACCCGATCCACAGGCATTCTCCATCTCCCCCAAAACAGTTCCGCGCAGTACATCGTCCGGTGACTGTGGCAAAACAAAACCTCCCGCCTGAAGCACCTTTTCCACGCAAAGATCCGCCGCCAGATCCCAGTAAATCTGTTCATCTGCAGCTGCAAAAAAAGGATGCAGATACAGAAAATGGAGGACTGTGTGAAGATAGCGCCTTGTTATCCCTGTTTTATCCGTCCGATATTGTTCCAGTATCCATTCCGGCTGAAAAAAAAGACTGCTTCCATCACTTCCAAACCAGATCTCGTCCGAAGCCTGCAGACGAAACCGAAACAGCGCCTGTTCCAGAAAGCGATGTTCAAAAAACAGCTGATTTCTGCAGGCTCGAAGAACCTGACTGGCGAGATGACATTTCTTTTCCTGATTGTTAACTCCCATAACTCTTACAGCATCAGACTCCTTTTCTTTCTTTTCTGACTTTTGTTCTGCTCATTCAGAATGTAGGCGGAAACCGTTGTCAGATTGTTTTTATTGGAAAGCTTCAGAACCTTCTCCAGTGCCTGTTCCGACAGATAACCGGTCTGCAGGAAAACAAGAAGCTCCTTTTCTCTCTTATCTCTGACCAGTCCGGAGGCGATTTTCATTGCCGAATGCTTCATGTAGCTGACATAGGGGGAATCCTCAACTCCCTGCAGACGCAGGATTCCCAACTGAGCAAACTCAAGCTTTTCCTCACTGTCTGTAATTGCGTCAAAGCAGGCGTCATATTCTTCATAATCAATCGAATCCTGGTTCCAGGCGGCATCCAGATGGCATGCCGCATTCCGTTTCAGGCTTTCCGGTATCAGAAACGTCTCAACCCTGCTGCCGGTTCTGTGGTACGCATGAACCACACAGCGCCCCCACTGGACATTAGCAAGTTTCTCCGATTCCCCTGGACCGGTCGTGTTCACAGCGGCCAGAAGACCTTTCGCTGTCCCGACACAGGCATGAACCTCTTTCGCATAGAACAGGGCTCCGGGACCGATCCGTTCCAGAGACGGAGGCAGAGTAATCTCCTTCAATCCGGAAGCAGCCAGCGCATAGGGGCCGATCTGACGAAGCTTCTGATTCAGCGTGATCCGTTCCAGACCGCTGAACGCAAACGCATAGCTGCCCAGATACTGCAGGTTTTCCGGAAGTTCAATTTTCTTCAGAGAAAGACAGTGGCTGAACACACCGCCTCTCTGGTAAACGCTGTCATCCGGTATTTCCCGGATGGAAGCTGACAGACGAACCGATTCCAGCTGCTCACACCCATAGAACGCACCCGGTTCCACTTTTTTGACCGTATCCGGCATGATCACTGTTTTCAGGTGTTTCTGATTTTCAAAGGCTGACCGTCCAATTTTCACAACGGTTTCCGGAATCGTATAGCTGCCGTCCTTCTTCTGCTTCGGATAGTAAACCAGACATTTCCGGTTTTTTGTAAAAAGAACCCCGTCCACGGAGCAGTATTCTCTGTGATCCGGCGAGACATTCAGTTCCTCCAGTCCGAAAACCTGCCGGATCAGCAGGAGGGGAACCGCTGCTGTTTTTGATGTGATTGTGATTTTTCTGCATCGGCCGCCACTGACAGCGGACCAGGAGTACCTTCGTTCTCCCAGCCAGGCAGCACATCCGCGGGACGGCATGACCGGAGTGATCAGGTGAATCGGACTGTGCTTTGCAAACGCTTCCTCGTGGAAACGGCGGATGCCGTCCGGAACACACAGCGTTTCCGTTTCCCGATTCAGTGAATAGAACAGGTTTCCGACAACACAGAACACTCCCTGCTCCTTCTCCCAGACAGAACCGGAAAACGCTTTGCTGTCCACAGAGACATCCGGATTTTCGAAACAGATTTCACGGCACCCTGATCCGGAAAAAGCGCCGCGCCCGATTCTCCGTATCGATTTTGGGACAGCTGCCTTTTCCTGATTTCCTTCCGCCAGACACAGGATCAGTTCCTTTTTCTCTTTGGAAAGAAGCATTTTTCCATCTGTGGAAAACTCCGGATTCCCCGGATCCACTTCTACCGATTCCAGATCCGGGAACTGATTGGAAACACTGACAGACGTTATGGAATCCGGAATACAGATTTTCCGGATTTCCGGATACTTCCTGTCAGGCAGCGACCACTTTCTGATCCTGCATCCGTTCCAGCGGTCCGGCAGTTCCAGCACAGGCGTGTTTATTTCCATGCCGCAGATCGCATATTCCTCGGATCTGGATGTCCATCTGCTTTCCTTCTCCAGTTGAAACACATTTCCTTTATACTTGTACCTCATACATCCTCCTCCAGCCCGGTCCGATATAAGAGAAAGCATACCGCATTTTTCCTGTTTTGTCATTGAATCGCTTGTTCAATCGCAATTCGTGCCGCATACAGCGAGCACGGTATCCTGTAAATTTTTCCACCTTCCCTTTTCCCGCATTTCTTATTCATAATGAACGATATTTTCCATATTTTTCAATGATTTCCGTCTCTTTTATCACTTGCCAATTTCCTTCCTCTGTGATATAAATTAGTTATTAAAATACATAAGTCTGCGCTTTTGCGGGCTTATCAGTTAGGAGCAACTTATGATTAACCGTTTTCAAGTGACAGTTCCGCTGCCGGACGGCAGTGAAAAGCGAAATGCCTATGTCTATCTCCCGGAAAGCTACACCCGAAACGAGAAAAGACGCTATCCTGTTTTGTACATGTTTGACGGACACAATGTTTTCTTCGACTCCGATGCCACCTATGGCAAATCCTGGGGACTTGGCGAGTTTCTGGACAAGTATAAATTCCAGATCATCGTTGCCGCTGTGGAATGCAATCACAGCCCCAACAACGGACGCCTGGAGGAATACTCTCCTTTCACGTTTAAGGATCCTCAGCTGGGAACGATCGTCGGCCGCGGCAAAACAACCATGGACTGGTTTGTCAACGTGTTTAAGCGTGAGATTGACCGTAACTACCGCACCCTTCCGGACCGGGTCCACACCTTTATCGCCGGAAGCTCCATGGGCGGTCTGATGAGTCTCTATGCTCTGATTGAATACAACTCCGTGTTCTCCCGCGCCGCTGCGCTTTCTCCGTCACTCTGGACTGCTCCGTCCCAGATCCGTTCCATGATCGCAAAAGCGACGGTCAAGCCCAACACCATCCTTTACATGGACTATGGCTCCAAAGAATTCGGAAACCACAGAACCATCCGCAATAACTTCAGTGAGATTGCAGCGCTTCTGATGCAGCGCAAGGTCATGGTAAACTGCCGCATTGTTCCGGGCGGCACCCACTGTGAAGCCAGCTGGGAACGCCAGCTTCCGTTCTTCATGAACACGCTGATGTATCAGGAATAATTTTGTCACCTGTCAGTACGCACGATAAAAAGGGGATTTTCAAATGGAAATGAATTATTTTAAAATGTACAGCCCTGCTCTTGGCCGCGATATGGAATGCAAAATCTACGGCCACGCAGGACGCCCGGTTCTCTTCATCCCGTGTCAGGACGGACGCTTCTTCGACTTTGAGAACTTCCGCATGCTTGATGTCTGGGCTCCATGGATTGAATCCGGTCAGGTCATGGTCTGCTCCATCGACACCATCGACGCAGAAACATGGTCCAATAAAAACGGCGACTGCCGCTGGCGCATCGAACGCTACGAGCAGTGGATCCGCTACATCACCGATGATGTTGTTCCGTTCCTTCGCAACTTTGCCAATGAAAAGAACGGCTGGACCGGTTATCCCGGTGTCCTGGTTTTCGGAAGCAGCCTTGGCGCGACCCATGCCGCAAACCTCTACTTCCGCCGTCCGGATCTGTTCGACCGCCTGCTGGCGCTGAGCGGCATCTACACTGCCGAATACGGCTTCGGAAGCTACATGGACGGAATGGTTTACCAGAACTCTCCGGTTCACTACATGGCAAATCTTCCCGGCGATCATCCGTTCATCAGCCAGTACAACGCACAGAAATCTGTCATCTGCGTCGGTCAGGGCGCGTGGGAAATGCCGGATTCCACCAGACAGCTCCACTCCATCCTGCAGAGCAAGGGTATCAATACCTGGGTTGACTACTGGGGCTACGATTGCCGCCACGACTGGGACTGGTGGTTTAAGCAGGTTGTCTACTTCCTGCCGTATCTGCTTTCCTGATTCGCATACGTTTTATTTTATTCATTTTTAGGAGGATATCATGAAGAACTTTGTATTTATTTCCCCGAACTTCCCAACCAACTACTGGATGTTCTGCCGTGAGTTAAAGAAAAACGGCTTAAATGTACTTGGCATCGGTGATCAGCCATATGACCAGCTGAGCCAGGATCTGAGAGACAGCCTGAACGAGTACTATAAGGTAAGCAACCTGGAGAACAGTGAAGAGGTATACCGCGCAGTTGCTTTCTTCATCTTCAAGTACGGCCGCATCGACTGGCTTGAGTCCAACAACGAATACTGGCTTGAGCGCGACGCAAAGCTTCGCACGGATTTCAACATTACCTCCGGTTTCCAGACCAGCGATATTCCGCGCATCAAATACAAGTCCAAGATGAAGGAATTCTACATCAAGGCCGGACTTTCCGTTGCCCGCTATCACATGGTTGACACCATCGAGAACTGCCGCCAGTTCATCGCTACCGTTGGCTATCCGGTTGTTGCAAAGCCGGACAACGGTGTTGGCGCATCCCACACCTTCAAGATTGAGAACGACTGGCAGCTGGAGGAGTTCTTCCAGCAGAAGTGGCCGGAAACCTCCTACATCATGGAAGAGTTCGTTCACGGTGAGGTTAACTCCTACGACGCGATCATCGATTCCAACGGCGAGCCGATGTTTGAGACCGGAAACGTAACACCGGGCTCCATCATGGACATCGTAAACACCCAGGGCAACTCCATCTACTACATCCTGAAGGATCTTCCGGAGGATACCCGCGCAGCAGGCCGTGCTACTGTAAAGAGCTTTGGTGTTAAGAGCCGCTTTGTTCACTTCGAGTTCTTCCGTCTTCTTCAGGATCAGGAAGGCCTTGGCAAGAAGGGCGATATCATGGCACTGGAAGTTAACATGCGTCCCTGCGGCGGCTTTACCCCGGACATGATCAACTTCGCCCACAGCACTGACGTTTACAAGATCTGGGCTGACATGATCGCCTTCGACCGCTCCACCATGCCGGTTGGCGAGCACGCATTCTGTGCCTTCGCCGGTCTGCGCGACGGAAAGAACTTTGTCATGTCCCACGACGATATCATGAACAAATATGGTCAGCAGATGAAGATGGTTGAGCGCATCCCGGATGTTCTCTCCGGAGCAATGGGCAACCAGATGTATGTAGCTACCTTCCCGACAAGAGAAGCGATGGATGAGTTCTATTACAGCGTACTGCAGGAGAACAACTAATCTCCGCTTTTCCTGAGTGAACAATTACTCAAAACCAGCACGGTAAGCGTCAGCCATACGCACCGCACGGAAAAAGGCACTGACGAAATGATATGCCCCTGTCAGGCAGACAAGGGAACTATCATTTCGCGCAGTGCCTTTTGTTTTCTCAATCCTTCCGCTTTTAATTCCGATTTAGTGATCAAAATCCACGTGGCAAACCATCTCGCCTTCCACGATATCCACATAATGAAGATCAAATTCATTGTCCAAAATCGTCATGCAGCCCTGGTAGGCCAGGGTATCACTCTTTTTGATCAGGAACACATACATCCCGTTTTCTCTGCTGTCCGCCTCTTCGCTGATATCGTTGTAGAATTCACGGCCATCAATCGATCCCGGATATCCTGCCTCCTTAATCTTTGTTTCAATTAACTGATATAATTCTTCCATGTTACACTCCTTTTCTTCTTATCGCTGTGCCTCATTTTTCTCTTCATTCTTCCATCGAATTCGCTGCTCTTTACCAGATGTTGCCAAAAGCAGCAGTCTACGCCAGCCGCTTCTTCTTCCACACCCCGGACAGATACCGGAACAGACAGACATGTCCAGTCAGCATCCAGTTGGCAATTGCGGTATACCAGATTCCCTCCGCTCCGATCTTCAGAACGGTTATGAACAGCCATGCAAAACCAACCCGGCCAAGAATCTCCACCGCGCCGATCATCAGCGCAAAACCGGTATCACCGGCCCCGTTTAAAATGCTTCGATTGATGTAAATCATGCCAAGCCACAGAACTCCTGACGAATAAATCGCAATTCCACGAATTCCATAGACCATTACCTCCGGCTCATCCGTCACAAACAGATGGACAAATCCGCTTCCGCAGGTATGCCCGATGAGGAACATGACTGCGCTGTAGGCAAAAACCATCAGCCAGGCGGTACGATAACCGCTTTTAATCCGTTCCGGCTTTTTTGCTCCGATGTTTTGTCCGGCATACGTGGACAGTGCCATGGAAAGGGAACTAACCGGCATATTTAATATGTTATCGAACTTTACAGCAATGGTATTTCCGGCGATTACCGTTTCTCCAAAACGGTTGATAAATCCCTGCAGCACAACGCCTGACAGACAGATCGTGGAACTCTGCAGTCCTAACGGAAGACCTGCCCTCAGCAATTGTTTCAGAATCGCTTTGTCTGCATGGATCTCCTCTTTTTCAAAGGCAAAATAGCTGTACTTCTTTCTCGCGTACAGAAATGCCGCAAGCGCGGAAAGCAGCTGACCAAGCAGCGTTGCAAATCCTACGCCAAACACACCAAGCGGAATGATGGTAACAAATACAACGTCCAGTACGATGTTCAGGATGCTGGAACAGATCAGAAAATAAAGCGGTGTTCTGGAATCCCCCGTTGCCCGTAAGATGCCGGCAACGCAGTTATATACCGCCATTCCCAACGTACTTACGAAAATAATCCGCATATAGGTCAGCGCATCCGCGAAAACAGCCTCAGGCGTTCCCAGCAGCCGCAGCAGCTGCGGTGCCAGAAGAAAACCAACGCCTCCGGTAAGTATGGACGAAAGGACGATCAGAATCATTGCATTAACAACTGTCTTTTTGATACAGTCCTCTTTCTTTGCCCCAAACAGCTGGGACACAACAATTCCGATGCCGGAAGACAGGCCCATGTTCAGCGCCACAAACATTCCATAAGGAGTGCCGCAGACACCGACTGCCGCCAGTGCATCCGCACCGACAAACTGACCAACAATCACCGTATCTGCAATATTATAGAACTGCTGAAACACATTGCCCAAAAGAATCGGCAGCATGAACGGTATCAGAATCTTTACAGGATTTCCCTGCGTCATATCCATCTGTTTCTTTTTCATCCTATGAATCTCTCTTTTCTCCTGAAATTTTCCTGGATTGGATTTCCTTCCACGACAAAACCTATTTTACCGTATCCAACGGTCTGATGCAATCAATTATTCTCAACAACCTTTGCACATTCTCTTCTTTTTCTTTTTTGTTGTGTTGATTTTATAAAATTCCTATGATATCATTATTTGAAATGATAAAGTTAGGAGTGATTCCATGAAAGAAGACTTTTCAGCCGCGAACAGGAAAACGCGCCGTACCGTCCAGACTTACGAAGTCATGCACAAAGAACAGATTGTTGCTTCAGTGACAACCAGTGGAATCGCACAGATTCTCAATCCTCTTTTTATGCCATATGACCTCTATTTCGAAGAAGAGGATGACATTGACACACGCCTGAATAATCTGACCAATTTTTATCACTGGTGTGCCTCCCGCGTCCTGTCGATTGACCGAAAATTTGCCAAAGAACTATACAACAGCATCGGAGTCGCTCAGGCCACTACGGACAAGGACCGCGCACAGATTTCACTCTCCTACCACTGCGTATCTCTGACCGATGTATTTTGGGTCAGAAAGAAGGAGGAAGACGTCACGTTCCAGGAATTAAATCTGTATGATCACCCGCTAAATGAGGCGCTTGTTGAACTGTCGCTCAAAGGAAAGCAAATGACCGTTACCAATCAGGAACTGGCCCCGGATCTTTCAACAAAAGGGTGTTTCCCAAAAGCCGGATTATAACCTCAAAGAACTATTCCATCGTTTCCAAAATGGCATTTGATATCTATGCAGCAAACCATGATCTGAATACCCTGGAAATCTGTGAAATTGATCGGAACCTGTTTGGACCCTATGAAAAAGAAAACTTCATGTTTACACAGCGACTGAACGAACTGAAAAAATATGACACCAAAATGTAAGCTCCCCGAACAGATTAATATTATTTTTCTCCACGCGCTCTCGCCTGAACCCAGTCGTCAACAGTGCTTGTCTCAATGGCATGAAACAGCTGTCTCCGGACCCCCGGATAGTTTAAGGAAATCTGATTTACCAGATCTTTCATCTCACTTCTGGCGGAATGGGAGTCCATGGGACAACGATTGGCAACAACGGGAAACTGCATTTTCTCCACAAATCCCTTAATCTCTCCCTCGGAAAGATAAATCAGCGGACGAATGATTGCCAGCTCCCTGTCCTCATAGGCGGTAAACGGAGAGACGCTGTAAAAACGTCCTTCATGAATCATCGACATCATCATCGTGTGAATGATGTCGTCCCGGTGATGGCCAAGAGCAATCTTGGTGCAGCCAAGCGCCTTAGCTGCGTCAACAAGCGCCCCCCGGCGCAGGTTCGCGCAGAGGGAGCAGGGGCTCTTCCTGTCCTTTTCTTTTCTGTCCGAAAAAACAATCTCTTTGATTGATGTCGGGATCACCTGGCAGGAGACACCGAGATCTTCACAAAATCGCACCACCGGTTCATAGGACATGCCAAATCCAAGATCAATCACGACGGCTGTCAACTGAAACGGGACGGGGTAGAACTTCTGCAGACCGGCAAGGGCATAAAGAAGGATCAGACTGTCTTTTCCGCCGGAAACACCGACTGCAATGTGATCCTGAGTCTCAATCAGGAGATAGCGGTCAATCGCCTGGCGGACATAGCTGTAAAGTTTTTGAGTGTTCATAAAAAATACCTCGAAATCTCAATTAATCATTTCTCTTATACCATAAGGACAGGTATTACCGCATCACAACCGTTTCATAACCTGTCGTCTATTCGTCATTTAATCGTTTTCCTCTTTTTCCTTGTCAATATAAGGGGCAGATCCGTAATTATCCAATCCCCCCAAAAAATTATTCCTGCTTTCCCCGGTCTTTTCTCCACGAGCATCATAATGATTGGTCTGTCCCCAAAAACCTTTTCTGCTTTCTCCTGTTTGATTCCCCTGATTATCATAGTGATTCATTTCACCCAAAAAGCCCTTACGGCTATGCCCGGTCTTCTCACCATTGGCATTAAAATGATCCATGCCACCCCAGAAGTTCTTACGGCTTTCACCAATCTTGTTTCCGTTTGCATCGTAATGAATTGTTTCTCCCCAAAATCCTTTTCGTGAAAATCCCTTTCGTGCCATATTACTGCTCTCCTTCCAGTGAATCAAAATACTCCGTTGTTCTTTTTCCATTTTTAACCGGAATGTACTACTTTTATTTGAAATTTTATCATAGTGTCAGACACTTTTCAACATAAATTTCCCATGGATTCGTCACTTCGTCAATATCAATATGTACATATAGCTAAGCTGAAAAAGTCGAAACGTAAACGCGCCTGACTCGCCCCTTACGTACATCCGACCAAACGTACCACTGACATGTTCCCCTGAATATACAAACAAAACAACCAGAGATTTCACACTGACGCATGAAATTCCTGGTTGCTTCCCTTCCATATTCTTTTTTACCTGTCCCTACACTTCCAGCTCATCCATTACTTCTTTCACCGTCTGAATCCGTTGAATCCTGAATCGTCATATCCTACCTGAGCCGTCGAGATCACACCCATGCCGCCTTCCTTCGCTACCGCACCGGCTAATCGGCTTCTGCTGACACCGATCCCCATTCCTCTCTGAATCACAGCCCGATTCAATTTCAGATTTCCAATTTCAATCTCTGCCATATGTTCTCCTGCTTTACACTGCACCATCCATCCGTTCTCTGTCCGGTACTGACGCTTACTTTTCTCTTTTTTTTCAATGCATACCCTAGGATTCTCCCAACCATGATCACCAGCACCACCGCTGTCATTTTTCGTCTCATGCTTTAAGCCTTTGATAAAAGGAATCAGGCAAAGCAGCACAACGATTCCCGCGATTCCAATCAGAACACCAAGCACCATGTTACTCCATACCATTGTCAGACACATGCCAATGCCCAGCGCAAACAGGATTCCACCGATTGTTCCAAGAATCATTGCTACAAAACTACTTTTTTTCATTTGAGTCTGCCATCCTTTCTGCATCCATTTTTATTTGACTTTCAAAGAATAGCATCTCAATATTTCTTTCACGTTTCGTTTTTGTTTCGGAAATATTAGTTTGAACATCTAATCAATCATCGAAACACGTTCTGCGCTCACTTCCCGCTTCCCGAAAATCCGTTTCCAGTACACTTTTACTGCAATCAGAGAAATCCCACCGGCTGTAATGTCTGAAATGGGACCGACCCACAGAAGACCTTCCACACCAGCGAAGTGTCCCAGAAGAATCCCATCCTGTTTCATGATAATCCGAAGTACATGGTGCCCCATGTGCGACAATTCCAATGACACATCATTTTTTCCGCGCCGCCGCATGATCCTTACACATAATTATATAATTTTACTATAGAGCGCATCCATCTGTTCCATAAAACTTCCCCATTCTGGATTGATTCTTTTATCTCCAGGTGTCAAATAATACTGATACCTATATAATATTCTTAATGCTTTTTTATCGCATTTGACTTTTTATATAAATAATATATCAGTTCATACATCTGAACAATCTGCATATTATCCAGTCCTGTATTTAATTTGGCTGCATCCTTAATCAACCTTACTGGCAGCGAATCGTTCGCTGCAAAAAACAGAAACTGTTTTACAGCCATAAACGATAACGATCTTACTTCACCTCTATCCTTAGCATTATCGATTGCTGGATTATACAATGAATGAACAGCAATTTTATTCATATAAGTATTTCGCAAAACATCTTCCCTGCTGTTCAATTCTGAATCGTAATGAACCTCAAGTTTAGGTGGATTGCTGCCTTTCTGTTCGTCTGCATAATTTCTTACACGTTCATCAACCAATTCGTCATACACCGATTCATGTATCGCCAAGCTGGGAAATTCATTTAACAATGGAATGAGCCAACATTCCTTAAAATCTGCAAATGAAAAAGCCTTCACCCTTGCCACTTTGCTCCTGTCTGGTGGGATAAAGAAATTGGCATCTAAAAATACCTTCTGACCTGGATTTTGTATGATACTCTGAAACGCTGGATTGACCGTTTGTGTATCTACCTTCATTCGCCATCCTCGCTTTCGAAGAAGTCCTTTAAATCATCATCTATCTCTGCATCCATGTCAAAACCAAAATCCTCCGGTCTTTTATCAAACAGTGCCAGTGTACGAACAAATTCGTCATCATCAATTAATCCATCTTCATAATTGCTGATAATTGTTTCTACAACTCGATTTGATACCCCTACTGTTTTGGTTTTTTTATTCAAAAGCTCCGATATTTCCGAGTCAATATTTTTTAGGAGTCTTCTATACATCCCCTCTTCATTTCGACAGTCTGTTTTGTACAACTGATCATACTGACTCTCATCGATAAATCCCTCTTCAAACAATCGATTTGCAATCGCTTGAAATGGCAGCCACCACTCACATTGTATGCGGGCAATGAAACGCAATATCCTGGCTTCTGAAACACCTTTCATGTCAGATTTACCAATTGTTTTTATCACAACTGCTTTTAGTGCTTCATCCGGAAGTAATAATTCAGCCGCAAATCTGTCAGCCATTTTCTCTATAACCTTATCTTCATATTCCATGTCAGGCGTATATGCTTTTCCTGATTGAGTCTTATAATGATATATTTCGTGTGCAATGGCAAAAATCTGCTCATCATAAAAACTTGATGTGTTCAGGCCAAAAAAAGTAAAAGTCTCATTATTCGTCTTAAACCACGTAATATTTCCATAGGTATGTGTTCCGTTCGTATCCGGAAAAGGATACTCACATAATATAATGCCCTGATTTTCTAAGAGTAGCTTAATATCATTCGCAATTGGTACATTCGGATAAACTCCAAAGAGTCGTCTCGTAGCAGAAGCCAGACTTTTTACCTCATATATTTGCTTTTCATCTAATATAATGGAATTACTTTTACTCATTCAACATCGCCTTTCTCAACAGAAGCTGTTGTTTAGAGGCCATCATCATCTCAAACATATGATTCGCGCCTTCCCTTTCTTCTTCTGACATACTTGAACTACGATAAGCAGTATAAACCATAGGTTCATTTTCTACATACAAATCAGGAATATCAAATCCAAGTACTTCCGCCAGTTTTTCTAATTGAGAAATTGAAGGCATATATTCTCTTTTCTCCAGCCTACCAATCATCTGTCTGTTCATTCCAGTTTCCACACTTAACTGTTCTTGTGTTAAGTTTTTCTTTCGCCTCAGTTCTTTTACGATTTCTACCATCTTCTCCTGTGACAAACGTTTCATAATAATCGCTCCTTTCAAAAAAGAACATTGAATTATATGATACTATAAATACCAGGAAATTGCAAGTTCTTTCTTATATTATACTACTATTTTTCCAATTATGGTATACTAAATACCATTTCAAAAATCTTTTATTGATGTCGCTGGAACTTAATGTCATATCTGCCACTCAAAAAGTGGCACAGATGATATTGCACTTGCAGTTTGCACTGCTTAAACTAGAATCATCATCACATACAAAGGAGGTACCTATGAGACACTACGCATTGATGCTTATCATCCATCCTGATTTAAGCGAAACTTACCTCATGGGATTTGATTCGCAGCTACTTGCATTTTGTAACCATCCCAATCTTCCTTCCTGCTTCTGCAGGGTCTCTCATGGCAAAACAGGCGATTTTTTACTGCACTGCAAAGAACTTTTTGACGGCGATCCCCGCCGAGAGACAAGTCGGCTGAATCATGCGACGCAATATATTAAGGAAGAGGACCGTCAATTATTTTTGGATTTACACGGAGTTGACGTCATACGCTGGCATAAAGATTATCAATTGATATGCCGTCAGGCAATGAAACATCACAATCTCCTCTGCCGCTACTTTGGGAACTACGCGCTCAAAATGCGTCTGCAAAATCCCTGTAACATCTATTACGAACAGCTGCTTCGTTCTGCTTTTCAATTCGGTTTCGATGGGCAGCAAACAAATTTTAATCGTGCAGACCTCTTCCTGTCTGCGGAGGCAGAAGCGAAACGTCGTTCCGATTATATCAGGAATCATCCCATATCCATGCATGATTCCGACCCCCGCTCTCCGTACTTTGAGAGCGAATCCCCCATTGAAATCCTGAAAGATATCGACTTTATGATTGCCCACAGAACAAAAACAACATGCTCCACAGCTGGCGCCCAACCAACATCAATCCCATGCCCTTATCGGATGGTTCAATATGCGTAATATCGGAACCAGATGATCTGTCACCACTAATCACATTTGCCATACAGAGCCTGTGCAGGCAGAAGGATCTCTATTCTTTTGAAGCGTGTCATTATTGCGGCAGATACACCCTGCAGAAAAGAACAGGAAAAAGTACACAGCGTAAAAATATCTACTGCTCCCAGTCCTGTAACGACAGCTATATCAGGGAATACAACAAAGCAAATATCCGTTTCTACCGTCGCTATGGCACTGTCGATCATCATGTTTATGACGCTGCCCTGAAAGCGATGCATCGTTATAAAAACAATGAAGAAGATTCCTCCATCCGCACAGCAATGGCTGACCATATCAATCATTTTACATCCGCTGCACGAAGGAAACGAAACGCAGTAAAAAACGGAACCCTTACCCAGAGACAATACAACGATTGGTGTGTGCAGCAACGGATACAGTTTGAGCAAAAATTCTCAAAAGCATAACTACCTGGGGGGATGCCCCATCCCCCCAATCATTGGAATTACTTTTTCTCTTCCGCTTCCGACTCCTTTCCTGCTTTCAACTTTCCTGCAGTGATGCCGGTATAAACAGAGGCCTGAAATTTCTGATTGATAAACCAGGTCTGAAATTCCGGATGAAATCGATGATATTCATTGATTGATAAAACCGAATTGGCACAAACCCGTTCTTCATATCTACCCGCTGCTTTAAATTTTGGATTTTGAAAACGCGGATTTTTTGTCACCGGAATAAACGTAAAATGCATATGCGGAGCAGTCATGCGCTTCTCATCGAAATGCACCACTGACTGTATCACATTCTTCTCCCCATATCGATCTGCCAGGAAACGATAGCTCAATGAAAAGAACTCCTTCCTTTTTCCAATCGGTACATCTGTCGGACAGGACACAATCACACTGACGAGTGTAATTAAATCTTTCTTTTTCATGCAATACACCTCATTCAGTCGCTGCTGATAATAGGTTGTCTGCTCCCCATATGTCCTTCCGTGCGATTTTGGAGCAAGATTATAGTTATCCGGTGTCTTCTCCGTTTTCCAATCCGGATTCCCGGTTCCATCGCTGTCTCTCATATTATAACGTAAAATCGCCAATGCTGATTCCTGGTTAAATTTCATAAACTGTGCCATCGCTGCCACCTTTCTTTAATCTTTCTTTTTTCTTTGACTGCTTTTGCCCATAGCAAGCTGGGCACTTTTTCAAAGTGCCCACGCAGCTGCGCTGCCAGCCTTCCTGATGTTTTCCTTCACTGCTTTCACTCAAAGTCACATTCGGTTTGAAACATAATCTGTATCGCGTTTAAATAATATCGATTCATTTCCGTGGAATAGCTAAATGTATCAAACACATCCGCATGGTATCGATACCCATTGTACAGATTAAACGCGAGCTGTATTGTTCTCCTGGAGCATCCCGTTATCCAGGGCTGTTCCAGGCAATCGGGCTTTATACTTCCTGTTATCTGGTCAATAATTTCCGTGCAATGTTCCCGTGTTATTTGCCTGCACCCAATCAAGTAGTACACCGCCAGCCGCATCGGATCATTATGATATGGGCAGGACTTATAAAATCGCTTATGCTCTGCGTCTGCAAATATCGTACTTATCACCTCCATCCATTTGTTGCCTAACCTGGATCCATGTTGCCTGTAGGATACACGCAGAAACGCTTAGAATCAAGCCTTTTGCCTGTTTCTGTCCGTAGTTTGATCATTTTCCGTCTTTTTTGCTGCCTGGCATTCAATTTTTATCCCTGCATACATATTTTGCGATGCTCGCATTTTTTCAAATTTGTCATAAATTCTCTACCGTTGATTTTTGCGAAAAAAAACAACTGGCATCACGACCTTTCATCTGCCAATTGTTTCTTTAACTTTTCTTTAAGTTAAGTTAGTTTTTCTTTATACTCTCAAAGGGGACTGCTTTTACTTCGCAAGGAGACTCTGCCGTAGTAGAAGATGTGCTTTCTACAGTTGATGTACCTTCTTCATTACCATCTGATACTTCACTTTCATTATCAATTGTATACTCTACTGTTGTTGTCTCTTCTGCGTCTGCATAGGTAGGCAACGCATAGCTTGCATTCGAAAATACAAGCATAATAGACATCAAAATAGAAAGTAAGCGATAATGTTTTCTCTTTTTTACTATATTGTATGATAAAGCGCCCATGACACTCATGAGCGCTTTCAATGCAATAATTATCTAGTTATTAATGCCTAATACAGTAATAATACAGTCCAGTTTGAATGTTATATGTCATTCCTATCTCAATGAATGGATCCGTATTATAATAATCACCAGCTCCAGCTGCTAAACCCAGGCAGGAATAACACTGATTTACTCCGATCTGACTT
>JAFUPV010000047.1 GCA_017472605.1 Lachnospiraceae bacterium | reverse complement strand
GAATCCTCTTCCTCATACTCCTCTTCGTATTCAGAATCCTCTTCCTCATACTCCTCTTCGTATTCAGAATCCTCTTCCTCGTACTCCTCTACATACTCAGAATCCTCTTCCTCATACTCCTCTTCGTACTCAGAATCCTCTTCCTCATACTCCTCTTCATATTCAGAATCCTCTTCCTCATACGCTTCTTCCTCTTCGATATCGACTGTGAAATCTTCTTCGATATCATATGCAACGACATCCTGAGGAGCTTCTAATGGTTCATAATCTTCTGACTCATCTTCTGAAACTTCGTCCCACTCCTCTGATTCCGGTACTGTTTCGAAGGCTTCTTCTGAAGTTTCCTCCTCTGGTTCTGCTTCTGTTAAGTCGTTTTCCAAAGCTTCTTCTGCATCCTCCGCTTCTGTTACGCCTTCTGCCAGATTCGTTTCAAAATCCGCTTCTGCCTCTTTGGCCGCTTCCACAGCAGGCATTTCCTGAATTTCCATTTCAAATGCCGCTTCTTCGTAGACACTTTCGACTGCATCGTAATCGTAGTCTTCCCCGATTACAGCTTCCTCATACAAATCGGCTGCAATATCCGCTTCCTCAATCACCATGCCTCCCGCCAGATCTTCTGCCCAGGTATCCGCTTCTACTTCTACCGCTTCCACCAGTACTTCTTTCTGTGTTTCTGCCTTCTGCTCCTCTGCTCTGCACTTTGCTTCGGCTTCCGCCTTCTCCTCCGCTCTGCGCTTTGCTTCCGCTTCCGCCTTCTGCGCCTCTTCTCTTCGCTTTGCTTCCGCTTCCGCCTTCTGCGCCTCCGCTCTTCGCTTTGCCTCTGCTTCCGCCTTCTGCGCCTCCGCTCTTCGCTTTGCCTCTGCTTCCGCTTCTGCTTTCTGCTCCTCTGCTCTGCGCTTTGCTTCCGCTTCCGCCTTCTGCGCCTCCGCTCTTCGCTTTACTGTTTCTTTCACTCCCGGCGCGTGCTGCTCTTCCTCTGGTTCTGTCCTGCTGTCCAATCGGGTCACATTGATCCGCGTCTCATTCATGGAGACATCCGTCTCTTTGACCTCATCTTTTGCAGCCGGTCTCTTCACCAGTTCTTCAATCTCGATGTTACGGATTGCCTCGGCCGTCACCTTTCCAACTGTCTCCAGTTCCGAATCCACCTTCAGATCTGCCACTGAATCCGGCACGCCCTGAATTTCCTGAATGGACTGTTTGCGCTCCTCATACTTTTCCGTTTCTCTCTGCTCCTGAAGCGCTTTCACCTTCGCCTTCTGTTCTTCTGTCAGCGGTGCATACCGCTCCTTGAGAGCCAGCGCACGCTCCACATACTTGCCAAGACCAAACCAGAGAATGATGTCATCGCACAGCTGAATACAGTCATCCACCTGCCGGTTTCTTGCATACAGAGTTGCAAGCTCGTAAGCCCATTTCTCATCAAAGTCTTCGCGTTTATATGCTTCCAGAATTTTTATCTTTTCTGCCACCGTGGCACGCTGGCTGCATGCCATCCGGTAAAGCAGGATATATCTTCCCTGGTCGTGAGGGGCAATGCGGCAGAACTCATCAAAATATTCCTTTGCATCCTCATAATTATCTGCCATCAGCGCCAGTTCCGTCAAACGGTACACAATCCGTCTTCCAAGCGGTGCATATTCATATGCCTGAATCAGCGCATCAATTGCCTCCTGATACCGGTCAACTGCTGCATAAATATCCGCAACAGAAGTCAGCATTTTCACATCTCTTACTTTATTCCAATCGATCGTATCACACAGCTTGGCCGCCTCCTGGTAGTCGCCGCGCTTCATTACCTGTCTGATATGATCTGTTTTTAACCGATATTCATATTTATCCATTTTTTCCTCCAGTATCGCATCTGTCCCTGCGAACTGCCGGTCCACCAGAACAGGATTGCACACAGGGGTCTGATCTGACTCCCTGACCGCAAGCCTTACAGTTCTATGCGCCCGTCCAACGCACGCGTTAACGTCACTTCATCAATATATTCAAGATCGCCTCCTACCGGAACACCACTGGCGATTCTGGTTGTCTTAATCCCGGCCGGCTTGATCAGCCTGCTGATATACATGGCTGTCGCTTCGCCCTCCAGACTGGAGTTCGTCGCAATAATTACTTCTTTCACGTCCTCCTTCTGAAGACGGACAAGAAGCTCCTTAATCCGGATGTCTGCCGGTCCCACTCCGAGCATCGGAGAGATCGCTCCGTGGAGAACATGGTACACACCCTCAAATTTTCCGGTCTTTTCATAGGCAGCAAGATCCCTCGTGGACTCCACCACCATGATCACGGAATGGTCACGCTTCGGACTTCTGCAGATCGGGCAATGCTCCTGATCCGTCAGCGTGAAACATGACTCACAGTATCTTACGTTATTTCTGGCCTCAACCAGCGTCTCGGCAAAGTGCTCCACCTGTTCTTTGGGCATGTGGATCACATGAAAGGCCAGGCGCTGGGCGGATTTCGCTCCAATGCCCGGCAGCCTGGAAAATTCCTCGATCAACTGGTTGATCGCTTTGCTATAGTAATCCATTAGAACGGAAATCCTCCGCCGAGAGCACCGCCAAGTCCGCCTGTCAGCTTAGACATGTTTTCCGCATTTGCCTCTTCCACCTGTCTCAGTGCCTCATTCATGGCAGCAACGATCAGATCCTGCAGCATCTCGATATCATCCGGATCCACTGCTTCCGGAGCCAGTTCAACCGAAGTGACTTCCTTCTTTCCGGTAATCGTCACCTTTACCGCACCGCCGCCGACTGCCGCAGTAAACTCCTTCTCTTCCAGTTCCTTCTGCTGCTCTTCCATCTGGCGCTGCATGCGCTGTGCCTGCTTCATTAAGTTGTTCATGTTGCCGGGCATACCCATGCCGCCCGGAAATCCGCCTCTCTTTGCCATTTTTAAAATCCTCCATTTTTCTCTCTATACAAATCCAGCTGTCTGATCAGCTGTCCTCAATTTCCATCTCAATACCGGGAATGTTTCTTCCCCGAACCACCTTCGGCGCGGCTTCTCCCGCACTTAAGGCTCTTGCAAACATCCGGAAGTTTTTTCCGTATTGCTGGTTGATAAACTGGCGCAGATTTTCCAGACGGTCATCCCTCATCATGGTGGCATACTTGAAGCCATCCTCAAACAGGACACACAGCCCTCTGTCTTTATCATACCCCAATCGGCTTCCTTTTAACAGACTATAAATAAACGGACTCTGCATGCTGCAGATTTTCAGCCAGTCACTGCGGAGCGTATCATAGTCTTCGAATTCCGCCGGTGACAGTTCAACGACCGGTCCGGCTTCCTGACCGCCAGGAATACCGGCTGCGCCTGCTGCCATCCCCGATGCACCGCTGTATCCTGCCGCACCTGCACCGCTTCCGCCGCCGGATGCACCTGCCATCGCAGCGCCCTGAGCCGAAACAACAACACCGGACGCAACTTTCTCCTCCAGCTCACCAAGCCGGATTTTCAGGCTTTCCGTGTCATCCTCCATCGCCGGCTGCATCATTTTAATCAGGCTCATCTCCAAAAGAACCCGCTTGGACGTCGCGTACCGGATCCGGTTGGAAAGCTCGGAACAGATCCGTATGTTCCTCATCAGAGTGTCCAGATCAATCATCTGGGCTTCTTCCCTCAATGCCTGATAGTTATCCATCGACATATCCAGAGCATCGGCTCCCTGCGCCGCGGTCTGAACCAGCATCAGATTTCGCTGATACCAGGTAAAATCCAGGACAAACTGTCCCAACTCTCTTCCCTGAGACGTAATCTCATCAATCAGGGCTATGCAGCCCGGAACATCTTTCTTCATCAGCAGACGAATCAACCGGCTGAACACTTCCGTGTCCACAGCACCGAGCACATCAAGAACACGCTCGTAGGTCAGTGTCTGTCCATAGTAGAAGGAAATACACTGTTCCAAAAGGCTCAGCGCATCTCGCATGGATCCGTCCGCAGCCTTTGCCACATAGCGGATTGCCGCATCCTCCGCTGCCACATCCTCTTCCCGGAGCAGATTCGCAATCTGTCCCGCAATCACATCATTTCCGATCCGCCTGAAATCATAGCGCTGACAGCGGGACAGAACCGTAATCGGAATCTTGTTTGCCTCTGTAGTCGCAAGAATGAAGATGACATAGGACGGCGGCTCCTCCAACGTTTTCAACAGCGCATTGAACGCGCCCTGAGACAGCATATGAACCTCATCGATGATATAGACACGGTATTTTCCTTCCGTGGGAGAATACTGCACCTGTTCGCGGATCTCACGGATATTATCCACACCATTGTTGGACGCCGCATCGATTTCTGCCACATTGACGGAAGTTCCCGCAAGAATAGACTTGCAAACCGCACATTCATTGCAGGGACTTCCATTAACCGGATGCTCACAGTTGACTGCCCTTGCCAGGATTTTTGCAACCGTGGTTTTTCCGGTTCCTCTGGTTCCACAGAACAAATAGGCATGACCAATACGCCCGGACTGGATTTGATTCTCCAATGTCCGGACGATATGTTCCTGCCCTCTTACATCTTCCAGTTTTGTTGGCCGCCATTTGCGGTACAACGCAGTATATGCCATTCTGTTAACCTCTGATTTTTGAAGCAGTTATCAGTCTCCAAAACTGATTCCCAGCAGCTTCGCTTCTTTCACCATGGAGCTGTCCGGAGAAACCATCTTAAGCTTACCTGCAACATCCTCCAGCGGAACCTTGGTGATCTCATTGTTTTTCATTCCAACCAGATAGCCAAATTCACCCTTTACGATCATCTTACCGGCTGCAGCTCCCAGACGGGTTGACAGCACGCGGTCATAAGGACATGGCTCGCCGCCTCTCTGCATGTGGCCGGGAACGGCAACGCGCACTTCCTGACCGGTCAGCTTCTTCACCTGATCGCCAACCTCATAGGCAACAGACGGATATGGTCTCTCTTCTACATATTTCTTATATTCTTTCTTGCTCATTGCTGCCTGCTCTTTGGAGATTGCTCCCTCAGCAACAGCGATGATGGAGAAACGCTTGCCTTCTTTCTCTCTCTTCTTCAGCGCATCCGCCACCTTATTGATATCGTACGGAATTTCCGGAAGAAGGATAATGTCTGCACCACCGGCAATTCCTGCATGGAGTGTCAGCCATCCTACCTTGTGACCCATGATTTCAACAATGAAAACGCGGCCATGAGACGCAGCCGTCGTGTGAATGCAGTCAATAGTCTGAGTAGCCAGATTGATTGCGCTCTGGAAACCGAATGTCACATCAGTTCCCCACAGATCGTTATCAATGGTCTTCGGCAGACCGATCACATTCAGGCCTTCTTCACGAAGAAGATTGCTTGTCTTCTGGCTTCCGTTTCCTCCAAGGACAACAAGACAGTCCAGACCAAGACGCTTGTAATTATCTTTCATTGCCTTGACTTTGTCAAGCCCGTTCGCATCCGGGGTGCGCATCAGCTTAAACGGCTGACGGCTTGTTCCGAGAATGGTTCCGCCCTCAGTCAGGATACCGGAGAAATCCTTCGGCTTCATGATTTTGTAATCGGAATAGATCAGGCCTTTGTAGCCCTCAATAAATCCGATGATCTCCACATCATCATGAAGAAGATTGTACAACGTTTTTGCAACTCCGCGCATGGTGGCGTTCAGGCTCTGACAGTCGCCGCCGCTGGTCAACATACCAACTCTCATAACATTTCCCGTCCTTTACTTTTTTATTTGCCGCCGTTTTGAACTTCGTACACCTTCTGCATCCGTCCCAAACGGTTACGTTCTTTCCATTACCGTGCCATCCTCATCCATCATTGCCGGACGGCCGCAATTCCAGTCATAAGTCACGATAATATTATACAAAAAAAGAGTTGCTGTTGCAACAGACAACTCTTAAAAATTTCAATTAATTAAAATCACTCCGCAGAACCTGCTCAGGCAAAAGCAGTGTTCTTTTTCTGCAAAATGCCGGAACTGTTGTCCGTGTTTCCATTTTTCTGCGCATCCCGGCTTCGAATGCTGCCCCCAGACGTTACCTCTGCAGTTAACTCGGCCCAGGCACCCTTACGGCACCCGGAAGGTTCTGCTTAGTGCTGCTTCATTCCTGACCTGACACGGTTCACAGATTTCCGTCGCGTAAGACCCAAACGTCAACGCCACTTACAGAGGGCTGCTCTACAAACAGACACCCTTGACCGGGATATGACCCCTACTATAGCGGATTGAAGGTACAAGGCACCGCTACCGCCCCGGCTGCGCATCCTATACTTTACTGAAAATCCCTGCGTTTGTCAAGGGTTCCCGCTGATTTTATGCAAAATTTATCAGCACACGCTCAGGATTTCCTTTTCATGGGCAATTCCCCGCAGGCTCACACCAGTTCGCCTTCCGGCTTTTCCAACTCTTTGCATCTCTCCAGAAATTCCGCTTCCGTCAGATTGACACGTCTTGCGCCTTCTGCCAGCGTGATCAGTCCTTCGGTAATAAGCGCATGCAGAATGGTCATCTTACCTCGCTCCATACCGCGTTCCATACCAATCGCAATCCCGTGCTCTTCTGCACGATTCATGATAGCACAGTCAAGTCTCATATGCTCCTTTCCTTTCTTGTCGTTCGATTCCAGGCATTTCTCAAATCGATCATCTCCAGTTACTGCGGCCATCAGTTCCATGACTTCTTCCACGTTTCATTAAGAACCGGCATTCAGCAGCATTCGTCAGCCTTCATTGACAGCGTCATTCTTCTCGTTTTCAGCCTTCCTGTTTCTTTTTCCTCAGCCTCTTAAAAAAAGCTGACAGCATTGTCGAACACTCCTCACCCAGAACACCTTTTGTCACCGCAATCTGATGGTTAAACCGTTCCACCTCAAACAGATTCAGAATAGAACCGGCACACCCTGCTTTCGGATTCATGGCACCCATGACAACACGGGGAATCCGCGCCTGAACGGCTGCACCGGCACACATCTGACACGGTTCCAGCGTGACATACATGGTACACTCTTCCAGCCGCCAGTCTCCCATTTTTTTTGATGCCTTCCGCATAGCGGTGATCTCCGCATGGCCAAGGACTGTCTTATCCGTATTGCGGCGATTATAGCCGCGGCCAATCACTTTGCCGTCATGTACGATGACACAGCCAATCGGCACTTCTTCCAATGCGGCGGCTTTCTTTGCCTGTGTGATGGCCTGCCGCATAAACCGTTCATCCAGCTTCTGCTGTTCCTGTTCTGTCATACTCCTGCTCTCCTTCTTTTGTATCATTTCTATTGTGACCGCACGCGGCAGACGCCGCCCTGATATCATCGGATCTTACGGGACATCCCGGCATGAAAAGCGGTACACACCAGTATCCGAAGTCTCCCGTTTCCGGCTTTGCGGACTTCATAGACCGAAATCTGGCAAAGCCAAACATTTCGGCCAGCAGCTCTTCATTTTTATGATATGTACCGGGAAGCCACAGTTCATATTCCTGCTCGGACAATCTGGCAAAAACAAGGTAGCGGTAACGCACATAGCTGTACATCAGAAACCCGTTGTTTCCATAAATCCAATTAGCCCGTGGCAGACGTCCAAGATCCGCCGGAACTGCACGTAGACAGGTAATCTGGCTTCCTGCAAGCGATTCAATTCTGCGGAAGCGGCGGCATAGTTTAAGCCAAAGCTCATCGGCGGCTGTGTCCTGAACTTCGCCCCCTTCTCCGTTTCTCTCTGCAGTGCAATCCAGACCTATTGATCCTTCTTCATCTCTCATTGCAGCACAATCCAGACTCAATGACTCTTCTTCATCTCTTCCCACGGCACAATCCAGACCCATTGATCCTTCTTCGCCTCTTACTGCATCACAATCCAGACCCATTGATCCTTCTTCGCCTCTTACTGCATCACAATCCAGACCCATTGATCCTTCTTCATCTCTCATTGCAGCACAATCCAGACTCAATGACTCTTCTTCATCTCTTCCCACGGCATAATCCAGACCCAATGCTCCTTCTTCGCCTCTTCCCGCAGCACAATCCAGACCCATTGCCCCTTCTTCGCCTCTTCCCACAGACTCCCTCTGATGCACATGAGTCTTTTCAATCCCTTCTGCAGCGTCCTTCCGGCTGATCCATGCATCCTCTGTATCATTTTCCACTTCCGTCCATCTCCCGGCTGCCCGATCCGTCATCTCCAGCTGCTCCATCACCCGCTCAGCCGACATTTCCGGGGACATCTGCTGCAGCTCTGTTTCTTCCTGTGGCTGTTCGAACATGGACAGTCCAAAGGGATCATCATCCCATACCGTTGCATAGGCCCGACCCTTTTCCTGGGGACTGCTGAGTACCAGGCCGCTCAGCTGCTCAAAGGGAATCTGACTGCCCCGAAGAAATGATCCGCCTGTTACATACTGAAACTGCCCGTTTCCTCCATTAATCATCATCCGGCCAAGAGGCACACAGACGCACCGGCCATTGTCCCGGTAAAATCCACAGACATGAAGCAGCTCCACCGGCGACCGGCCCTTCACGGTAATCTGAATCCGTTTCACGTCCCCCCGAACCTCAATTTTTGCGAAACCGCAGTTTTCTCCTTTTACATCATTTTCATATCCAAACAGATAAGATAAAAAACGCTGATACTGAGCCATATTCTCTCCTCCCACACAATCTGCCGTCGCGCAGTTTTTACCGGCGGCACCATTTTACAGAAACAGCCCCATTCCAGGCCGACTCTGCGCTGCGTCTGCAAGCCAAAAGAAGGCTCAGGAAACACTTCCCTCTGCCCTCCTCCAGTAATATATGTGAAACGTTGAAAAATATGACTGCTTTTTATGTCGGCAGCATCTGTCAGAAGCGTGGGCTGCTCCTTCTCGGGCAGCCATTGCCGCGCCATCTTCCATGCACCAAAGGCTATGCCTTCAGCGCATCCGCCAGTGCTGCAAACTGCGCCAGCGTCAGTGTTTCCCCGCGGACGTTCTCTGAAAGTCCGATGGAAACCAGATTCTTTGCCAGCTCTTCCTTATTGAAGCCAAATCCTCCCGCATTATGAAGTCCGTTGACCAGAGTCTTCCGGCGCTGATTGAAGGAGGCGCGGATCAAATCAAACATCAGCTTCTCATCCTTCACCACAATGGGCGGCTCGTCATGCAGCGTCAGCCGGATCACTGCACTTCCCACATTCGGCCGCGGCATGAAACAGTTCGGCGGCACATTCGCCACAATATATGGATCTGCATAGAACTGAACTGCCAGAGACAGGGCGCCATAATCCTTGCTGCCCGGTCCGGCCTGCATCCGTTCCGCAACCTCCTTCTGCACCATGACAGTAACGCTCTTCATCGGCACATGGGCTTCAAACAGTCCCATCAGAATCGGGGTCGTAATATAATAAGGAAGGTTTGCAACAATCTTCACCGGTTTTCCTTCACATTTCGTCTGTACCAGCTCATTCATATCCACCTTCAGAACATCATTGTGGATCACTGTCACATTGTCATAGGCAGACAGTGTATCCTGAAGAATCGGAATCAGATTGTCATCAATCTCAACCGCAAACACATGCTTCGCGGACTCACAGAGGTACTGGGTCAGTGTTCCGATTCCCGGACCAATTTCCAGCACATAGTCCTCCTTCGTAATTTCTGCCGCACGGACAATTTTGTCCAGTACATGAGTATCGATCAGAAAGTTCTGACCAAACTTTTTGGCAAAATGAAAGTTATATTTCTGAAGTACCTCTATGGTATTTTTCGGATTTCCAAGTTCTGCCATGGCGAACTCTCCTTTCTCACATTCCGGTTTTGCAGATATCATTTACCAGCAGCTCTTTCTGCCGGCACACGTTTTCCATTCGTTTTTCTGACGGACACACAGCCTGAGGCAATCTCCGGCTTCAAACCGCCCGCCTACTCTGAAAGCCGATATAATCGCTTCGCGTTCTCGCAGGTGATACGGATCACTTCCTCCGGTGAAACACCGCGGATCTCACTGAGGGTTTCCACCACATGGGGCAGATAAAGCGAGCAGTTTCGTTTTCCCCGGTAAGGCACAGGCGCCAGATAGGGACAGTCTGTTTCCAGAACGATTCGTTCCAGCGGAATGTCCGCAGCCACCGCCTTAATCACTTTTGCATTCTTAAAAGTCAGCACCCCGCCGATTCCAATGAAAAAACCCATCTTTACATATTCCCTGGCCATCTCCACAGAACCGGAATAGCAATGGATCACACCGCCAATGTCTCCGGCTTTTTCCTCCTTCAGGAGGTCGAAGGTATCCTGAGCGGCCTCCCTGCTGTGAATGATCACCGGCAGACCCACTTTCTCTGCCAGCTTCAGCTGACGGCGAAACCACTCCTTCTGTACCTCATGAGCAGAAATGTCCCAATAATAGTCCAGACCGATCTCACCGATCGCCACCACCTTCTTTTCCTCCCTGGCAGTCTGTTCCAGCCATTCCAGACGTTCTTCACTCAACTCATTGACATGGTCCGGATGAACGCCTACCGCCGCATAGACATGGGGATATCTGCGCGCCATTTCCACGCTCTTTCTGCAGCCCTTCAGGGACGCCCCCACATTGGTCACCGCTTCCACGCCGTTCTGCGGCAGGGAAGCCAGAAGCGCTTCTCTGTCCTCATCAAAAGCGTCATCATCGTAATGTGCATGTGTATCAAAAATCATTCTTCTTCTCCATTCTCAGGGAAATCATCCTGCCGCCAAGTATACCATACATGCTTCCCGTTTGCAATCGCAGATTTCTCCGGTTCCACGGTTGTTCATTGACGGAAGCCGGCCGGATGTGCTATGATATGGAAAATACACGCACGAAGGGGTAATCACTGCCATGAAAAAAATACACATCATCGCTACCGGAGGCACCATCGCCGGTCTTGGCGAAGCAGGGCGCACTTCCGATTACAACGCGGGGCAGCTGGACGTTTCTGAACTGATTTCCGCACTGCCTCCGCTGGATGGTACCGTCCGTCTGACCTTTGAACAGTTCTCCAACGTAGACAGCAACGACATGACCATGGGTCTGTGGCTTGGTCTGGTCAAACGAATCCACTACCTGGCAAACGAGACAGATGTTGACGGATTTGTCATCACCCACGGCACCGATACCATGGATGAGATTTCCTACTTCCTGTCCGTTACCGTACAGACGGACAAGCCTGTGGTCCTGACCGGTTCCATGCGCCCGGCCTCCTCCACCAGTGCAGATGGTCTTCTCAACCTCTATGATTCCATTTACGTTGCCGCCAATGATGCATCCCGCGGGCAGAACGTTCTCGTCTGCTTCTGCGGCACCATCTATTCCGGCCGCAATGTCATCAAATCCAGTACCTTCCAGGTAGATGCCTTCGACGGCCGTACTCCATCCTGCCTCGGCTACATCCAGGATCGCCGCTGCTTCTACTACAATACCTTCGGTCCCTCTGCCACACGCCATCCTCAGTTCGATCTGGACGGCGTCACCGTACTGCCCCGGGTCGATGTGATTTATTACTATACCGATGCCCCGTCCGACATCATCGATATTCATGCCGCTTCCTGCCGCGGTCTTGTTGTCTGCGGAACCGGAGCCGGAAATTACAGTCAGAGCTGGATCAACAAGATTTCCGCACTCCCGATTCCGGTCGTCCGCGCTTCCCGCGTCATGAACGGAATGATCACAAAAACCGGTCATTTTGATCCTACCAGCAACACCATTCCTGCCTACACCCTGCCGCCCCAGAAAGCCCGGATCCTGCTTTCGCTGGCACTTCTGCAGACAGAAGACTATGGGCAGCTGAAGGACATTTTCGAGCACAGCTGAAAAAGGGGACGGCTGGTAATCAGTTCCGGAGAAATCACGCGCCGATACAATCAGACGCCGGTGATATCAAATGCCGGGATGAAACTTTCCTTCGCCGTTTCTCCTTCCTGAATAAATCCGTTTTCCACCCCAAGATCAATGGCATAGTCAACGACCTCATCATATTCCTGTTCCGTCAGTGTCCGGCCAAGCTCCGGAAACCGTGCTTCGATTCCGGGCATTGGCGTGTACTGGTTCATGATGCTGATGTAGATCCGGTCACCATAGGTTTCATAGAGATAGCGAATTACGGCTTTTGACTCCTCCAGATGACCGGGCAGGATCAGATGGCGGACAATGACGCCTCTGGTCATCATCTCCCTCCCATCAAACTGCGGCTCACCTGCCAGGGAAACCATGGCTTCCAATGCTGCTGCAGCAACGTCAGGATAATCTGCCGCATGAGAATACCGTTTTGCCAGATCCCGGGACAGATATTTCAGATCCGGAAGAAAAATGTCCACGACGTCCTTCAGCTGACGGATCGCCTGCACCTTTTCATAGCCGCTGGAATTATATACAACCGGTATCCGAAGCCCACGGCGTCTGGCCAGCTTCACGGAAGCAATCACGTCCGAAAGCCAGTGACCGGCTGTTACCAGATTGATGTTATTGGCTTTCTGTTCCTGCAGTTCCAGATAGATTTCCGCCAGCCGCTCCACACTGACTTCCTTCCCCACCGTTCCGTCCGCAATCTCCCGGTTCTGGCAATAGACACAGCCCAGGTTGCAGCCGGTAAAAAACACGGCTCCGGATCCCTCCTCACCGGATATGCACGGCTCTTCCCACATATGAAGCGCAGCTCTTGCGACTCTGGGCTTCGCTCCCACGCGGCAGCTTCCGCTTCTCTGATTCCGGTCGATCCCACAATTTCTCGGACATAAGCGACAGTTCCTCATTTCCTTTAATCCTGCCTCATTTTCCTCTGCCATCATTCCGTCTGCACCATTCCCTTTCCTGTCATTCATAGAAATCCTGTATCCTCCTGCACACTCCCACACATGTTTTACCTGCTGAAAGTCATGTTTCTGTACCCTCTTACCTTACCATGGTCTGCGCGCTCCGTCAAGACCGGCCGGCCATACCGCGATTTGCGCAGGCCAAACACTTTTTCGTAAGGAAATTGAAAGCTTTTCCCCGCTTTTTGCCTTTGATTTTTATTCTCCGTATGCTATAATGAGACTGGGATACGATTCCGTTGCGAAATCGTTTTCCCTCCAGACAGACGATCTGCGGAGGTCAGATTATGAAATATTTAAATGCATCTGCCCTGTTGCCGGCAATTCTTCGCCGTTTTCTTCTTGGATGCCTGATGGCAATGCTTGTCTGCGGCAATGTCTATGCAGAAGACACTGCTGACGGTGCAGCCAGCGTTCTCACGCCCTATGAAGCCCACGGCCAGCTTTCCGTAACAGGAACCAACCTTACAAATGAATATGGAGAACTGTTCCAGATGCGCGGTGTCAGCACTGCCGGACTGGCCTGGTTCCCGGACTATGTATCAAAAGATACCTTCCGGACCCTGCGCGATAAGTGGAACGTAAACACAATCCGTCTTGCCATGTACACAGACGAATACGGCGGATACTGTGTAACCGACGATGCCGGCAGACAGGCACTGAAGCAGCTGGTTCTTGACGGCGTTCAGGCTGCATCCGATCTCGGTATGTATGTGATCATCGACTGGCACATCCTGAGCGACGGTAATCCAAACACTTACAAAGACATGTCGCTTGCTTTCTTCCAGGAGATATCCCTCACCTTAAGCGGCTACGATAACGTGATCTACGAAATCTGCAATGAGCCAAACAGCGGTACTTCCTGGGATTCCATCCGCAGCTACGCGGTGGATGTGATTGACGCGATCCGCCTGAATTCCCCGGAAAGCATTGTTATCGTCGGAACACCAACCTGGTCCCAGGACGTGGATGTGGCAGCTCAGAATCCCATTGACCGGGAGAATCTGCTCTATGCCCTCCACTTCTATGCCAACACCCACAAAGAGGATCTGCGTCAGAAAGCCGTGACGGCCATCGAGTCCGGACTTCCGCTGATTGTCAGCGAATTCGGCATCAGCGATGCCTCCGGAAACGGTGAACTGAGTACCGAACAGGGAGATCTCTGGCTTTCCATGCTGGAATACTACCAGATCGGCTATGTCATGTGGAATCTTTCCAACAAAGAGGAAAGCTCCGCGCTGCTGAAGCCGGAATCTACGCTGTTAAGCGACTGGATGTATGAAGATCTCAGCGACAGTGCCCGGTGGTTTGTCAGCCGGATGACCGGTGAAGTTTCCCTTCCCATCTACTATCCGGACTCCTCCTACGCACCCTCTTCTGCTGCTGCAGGAACGGGCGAAAGCTGGTTCCTTTCCAACGGCTGCAGTGTTACTACAACGATCAACAACAGCTGGTCGGATGGTACGTCCCAGTGGTACGAATATGATGTTTCCATTGCCAACCCAACTGCTGCTCCTGTCAGCAACTGGCGTCTCCGCCTGACCTGGGCCTCTGACGTGGGATTCGATCAGTACTGGAGCTGCGACATCGGCGGTTCCTCCAACAGCTATCTGTTTGTTCCGAAGGATTACAATGCCGTGATCAATTCCGGTTCCAGCATCAACTTCGGTTTCATCTGCACCGGAAGTACCGCCCAGACTCTGATCGGAGTCGCGTTTGAATAACCAGAAATGAGGTTCTATGAAAGATAAAAGAAAAAAGCTGCGGCAGCTTTCCGCAATTGTCGGAATCGTTGCTCTGGCTGCCATGTACCTGACCGCTCTCGTCTGTGCCTTCATCAAGCACCCGCTGGCGGAAGGAATCATGTGGGCCGCCATCTTCTGCACCGTTGTCATCCCGGTATTGATCTACGCCTTCTGCCTCTGCGTGAAGTATTTCCCGGTCGGGCAAATCGGTGAAGAAGATTTTTCCTCCGATCCGCAGAACGAACCGGAAGACAATTAACGGACCAATTCCATCTTCCCTGACAAAAAATCCTGATGAAGGATCACTGCTCACTCATTGCAGCAGCTCCTTCACCAGGATTTTCTTTTTTCGATTTCACTGTTTTAACAGCGCATCATCAATCTCAAATTCATATTTCTCATAGGCATTAATTACTCTGGTTTCGTTATAGGTCGATTCCCGTTTGTAACGTCCTCCATAGTTTGCATGAACATGTCCATGTAAAAAAACTTTCGGATGGTACTTGTCCATCAGACTGATAAACGATTCGAACCCACGGTGCGGCATATCATCTCCATCATTCAGATGCAATGCCGGTGCATGGGTCACCAGAATATCGAACCCACGGCTGCGAAACAGTTTCCAGCGCAGCTTCTTCACCCGCTTCTTCATTTCCTTTTGCGTGTACATGTGGGGGCCGGGTTTGTATTTCATACAGCCTCCAAGCCCCAGAATACGCAGTCCCTTAAAGTTGTAAATTTCATCCTCAATGCAGATACAGCCGTCCGGCGGCGTTGTCTCATAACGGCCGTCATGGTTGCCATGGACATAGATCACCGGAGCTTTTGTAAACGTTGCCAAAAAGGATAAATAGTGCGGTGACAGATCCCCACAGGAAATAATCAGATCGATCCCCTCAAGTTTTTCCTTCTCAAAATAGTCCCACAGACTCTTTGATTCCTCATCCGCGATGACTAAAATTCTCATACCATATTTTCCTTCTCATCCTTCGTTTCCACACCCTGAAGGCGCACAATCGCCTTCGCATCTCCGCTCAGATTCTCCCACTGCGGGAAGGATCCGATCACATTTTCAGCCAGCCAGTTCATTCCGATGATTTCCTCCGGATCCAGGTGTTTGTTCTCTTCACCGGGAATCGGTCCGTCCTGCGTATAGAGCGTGCCGGAAAACGGATGGAAGCTTCCGCTGCAGATTTCACGCTTCATCAGCTGCACCAGACGCATGGTCGCCTCCGGAACTTTCTTTGAGCAGATAATGTCGATTACATCCGCAGACATGCCCCACCAATAGCTCATTGCCAGTCCGTCATCCTCCGTCTTCCAGGAACCATCCTGAATACTCTGGATCAGTCGTTTATACAACGCGCCCCAGTTCCAGATTGCCAGCGCAATATTCTCCGGTTCCTCATTCTCCAGACTGATCAGACCAAATTCTCTGGACGCGGAGCTTGGCGTAATCATTTCCTGGCAGGACACCATTGTTACGCCTTTCGCACGGTAATCATCCAGAATTTCCTTCTTGGAGCGGACAGAAGACCACTCCAGATAAACCTTTGCACGCGGATTCACCATCCTTGCGCCAAAAGCAAAGGCATTGATGTTTGCAATCATTCCGTTGATCGGATAATCCGCCATGTAACCGATCTTACCGCTGGCACTCATGGAACCGGCAATGATTCCGGCCAGGAACTTCGCCTCGTACAGACGGGCGTAGTAGGTGCGCACATAGCGGTGAGACGGATTGACCGAGCAGTTGAGGATCTTCACGTTTGGATACTTCACCGCCATCTTAAGACTGGTCTCAAGAAACTGCGGTGTCGTGGTGAAGATGATGTCGCATTTCTGCCGCAGTGCAGCGTCAAATGCACGATCCAGTGACTCGCCCGGCGTCACGTTGTCCAGACACATGGTTTCCACATGCTTCGAAAATTCATCCTGAAGATACATGCGTCCCAGCTCATGACCGTAGGTCCAGGCGGAATCTTCCTTATTTTTGTCATGGATAAAGGCAATTTTCAGTTTCTTGTTGGCGCTGGTCAGCAGCAGACGTTCAAAGAAATTCATCTTCGGTGCTTCCGACGGCTCCATCACGATTTCCGTCGTCTGGTCTCTGGTCAGCAGCAGCACATCATCCCAGATTTTACCGATGTCTTCTTTTAACTGTGCAGGCATCTTGCTGCTCAGTTCCACATAGGAGTACATTTCAATGTAGGTAAGCATCGCGTCACTGGCAGACACATCCAGTTTATCGCCGCCCTTATCCCGGAAGGCACTGCTGAAACGGGCATAGCTGGAGCGAAGCTCTTCCAGTTCCTTCTCCGTTATGTCCTCCGCCTTTTCCTTATTCATCGCTTCCAGAAGACGCTTGTAGCTTCCCGGCTGAGAGAACACAAGATAGTTCACTCCTGTCTTCCGGTTAAAATCCAGGTACTCGAAGTACAGACGGTTCGCCGGTTCATCGGTACGCTTCGGAATCATCCGTGTCACATAGCCCGGTACCGTCACCGCATTGAAATATTTCAGAACGCTGACACGCTTATTTCCTTCCACCACATAGTAACGGTTCATGAACTCATAGGCAATGATGGGTTCCCGGATTCCCTCTTTCATGTGCGCATCACAGAGACGGCTCCATTTGCCGGCAAACTCAGTGCCGTCTTCCAACAGCGGCATGAAGTTCGGCGCAAAAGCGGTACGTCTGCCGGCTGTATAGGTACCAACAATCAGCTCCGCCGGGATCTGTACCAGTCCAAGCTTCTGCTCAGACACGGCATCTGTATGTGACAGGATTTCTTCAAGCACCTGAAGATAGGGATATTTTCCCTCCATCAGGTTTTTCTGATAACTTTTCTGCCCGCTTTTCTGGGCTTTGCTGTAATCTTCAACTCCCATGATTTCTGCTCCCTTCACGAACTGGTCAAACATGTCACCGGCATGTTCGCCTCAGCTTTTTGCTCAAAGATGACTGCCTGCCTCCGCAGCTTCTTTCCCATGGTTCGCAGACATAACATCTCTTCTACCATTCAAGCACGAAAAAAGATACTTGTCAATATAAACTTCTTCCCGGTAAAATGGAAAGTTTACGAAATTCTGTCAATTCACGCGAATTCTGCCGGACTTCTTGCCTTTTGTTATAAAAAAAGATATAATGATGAAAGAGTAGAAACGGTCTTTGAATCCGGTCACTCCCAATTCAACGCAGAAACGAGGCGACTTTATGAAAAAAATGCGATTCCTTCTCCCCTTTTTTCTTTCTGTGTTCCTGATCCTTGCAATGGCAGGCTGTAAAGAAGAAAGTGAACCAACACTTCCGGTCATGACAAATGCACCTGAGATCACAACAGAAGAACCAACCACTCCTGCTCCGACGACCACGGCTGCACCAACGACCACAGCGGCTCCAACGACGGCAGAACCGACGACAGAAGAGCCAACGACAGAAGAACCGACTGCTGAAGTTGCCGATGAATTCGGAGTCGGCGCGAAATGGTATGTCAACACGGCACGCTGAATGTCCGCAGCGGCCCCTCCTCTGATACGGAAAAGATTGCGTCTCTGTACCGCGGCGAACAGGTTCTGATCCTGGCAGTCGAAGGTGACTGGGTCAAGATCATGAGCGCAACTGCTGATGGCTATGTCAACCGAAACTTCCTTGTCGGCACCTATGCGGAGACCGGCATGACAGGCGCTCCGCCAAAGGATCCGGATGAAGACTCCAATGTTGTCAATGCCAGCGTAGCCGCTACCACCGCAGCCGCGTCTGTCGCTGCCACTACTGCTGCTCCCCAGACCTCTGGCAATGGCCACATCGTCTGCATCGATGCCGGACATCAGCAGGCAGGCATCAGTGAGCAGGAGCCCAACGGCCCGGGATCGACTGTCATGAAAGCGAAACTGACCACAGGCACACAGGGCTGTGTCACCGGAATTCCGGAGCATCAGCTGAATCTGACCATCGCCCTTGCACTGAAGCAGGAACTGCTTAACCGCGGCTACAAAGTTGTGATGATCCGCGAAACACCAGACTGCCCACAGAGTAATGCAGAGCGTGCTCAGGTTGCGAACAGCAGCGGTGCGGAAATCTTCGTCCGCATCCACGCAAACAGCTCCACCAACTCCTCCGTTGCCGGCGCTCAGTTCTACGCTCCGTCACCGGCAAACCCCTACATGAATGCCAATGTAATCAATGCCAGCAATACGTTAAGCGCAGTGATGCTTGATCGTTTCTGTGCCGCTACCGGTGCTCAGAACCGCGGTGTTCTTCAGGATGACGGCATGACCGGCATCAACTGGTGTACCATTCCGGTTACCATTGCCGAAATGGGCTTCATGTCCAACCCGGCTGAAGATCAGCTGATGGCAGATCCGTCCTACCAGGCAAAGATGGTCCAGGGTCTGGCGAATGGAATTGATGCTTACTTTGGAAGATAATTAAGTCGATAAACATGCCGCTGGTATGTTTGATCAGATGCAGGAACCGTCTGATCGAACTGCCATCGGCATTTTTTTCTGAATGTATCACACAAGCCTCAAAAAAGGAGCCTGATTTCTCAGACTCCTCAGACATGCACCGGTCAGCGCATGTTTCTTTTACTTTTTCAACACCTTCGGCCGATAAATCACATCATTTACCGCATAAATGGTCACAAACGCATCCTTATCCGTTTTCGCCAGGAAATTCATCAGCTTCACATACTCCGTCTTATCCACGATTGCAATAATCTCCCGATACTTCCGTTCATCAAAAGCACCGTACGCATTATAAAGCGTCGCACCGCTGTGCAGTTCATTGACAATAAATTTCCGGATCTCCTCTTCCTTCTGGGAAATGATGCAGACACGCTTCTTCTGAGTCGAACCAAAAATGAAACGGTCAACAAGGAGACCATTGAGATAGGTACCAAGAACACTGATGATCACCGTTCTGATATCATAGGCAAAAATGGAAGATACCGCCACGCACATGCCGGCGATGAAAACTGCGTTTCCAATCTCCATGTGAAGATACTTGTTCGCAATCTTTGCAACGATATCCAGGCCGCCGGACGACGCATTTCGGTTGAACAGCATTGCCATACCGATTCCAACAAAAAAGCAGTAGGAAACCATGTCAACAAACGCATCACCGGTCAGCGACTCCAGATTCGGATAAATTCCTTCCAGAATTCCCATAACTGTCGGAATCAGAAGCGATGTGTAAACAGTTTTGATTCCAAACTCCTTTCCAAGCGTCAGGAAGCCGATGATCAATAACGTCACGTTAAAAAACATTGTAATTGCCGAAACCGACAGCGGAACAAAGTTTGCCAGAACGATGGAAAGACCGCTGACTCCGCCGACAGAAATGTGGCTCGGCATCATGAAGAAGAAGATTGCACAGGCAACGATCACCGTCGCGATTGTAATCTCAATCCATTCTCTCACTTTCTCGTACACACTGTACCTCCATTACTGCACCCGATCTGCGCACAACATGCGCAGACATCCCCTCACGGCTCCCCGGTTGTCCTTTCTGCAGCGAAAGAACAAAAGATCGTCCGCCGGATGCAGTCTGAAAACAAATCAATAACCGCGCTTCGCATAGGCATCATAGGATGCCACATCCAGAATCTCTTTTGCCAGTTTCATGTCTTCGTCTGTTGGCGGGTTCACACCTTCCAGACCATAGGTAAGACCCAGCTCTTTCCACTTGAACACACCGAGTGTATGATAGGGAAGGATGTCCAGACGTTCCACATTCTTCAGAGACTTCAGGAACTCACTCAGTTTCTCCAGAGACTCCCGGTCATTGTTCACGCCCGGTACCAGCACATGACGAATCCAGACCGGCTTGCCGATCTCGGAAAGATAACGTGCCATGTCAAGGATGTTCTCATTTCCCCATCCGGTCAATGCCTTATGCTTTTCTGAATCAATGTGCTTGATGTCCAGAAGAAGAAGATCGGTATTCTCCATCAGAGCATTAAACTGGCTAAAGAACGGTTCCTCTCTGGTAAACGGCTGTCCTGCCGTATCGATGCATGTGTTGATTTTTTCTTTCTTTGCCTTCTGAAAGAGTTCATTCATGAACTCCATCTGCAGAAGCGGTTCTCCGCCGCTGACAGTAATGCCGCCTCTGTCACCCCAGTAGGTCTTGTAGCGCATCGCTTTCTGAAGCAGCTCATCCGCGGTAAGCAGCTGCGTTTCCTTTTTCGCCCAGGTGTCCGGGTTATGACAGTATTTGCAGCGCATCTTACATCCATTTAAAAAAATAAGGTAACGGACTCCCGGTCCATCTGCGGAACCGAAGGACTCCAGTGAATGAATCACTCCCTGTACCATAATTTCCTCCTTTGGAGACAGTCCTGTCTGTCTCATTGTCAGTATATCCGTTTTCTGTTATTGCAACTCACACAGATCCAGACGGGCAAACGCGTCAACGGCAGGTTCGTCTGGACGTATAACAATCCGACCGAACGTGTCACTGGCACGTTCGCCTGGATGCATAAACAAAACAGGCAGGTGTGTTTTACCACACCTGCCGTTGTTGCTTAATTATTTATCCGTTGAATCTGTTTGAAGAATCCATTACAGAGACTCGTGGCAGGTTCTCTTGATAACATCCATCTGCTGCTCCTTGTTCAGGTCGATGAACTTAACTGCATAACCGGATACACGGATGGTGAAGTTTGCGTACTCTGGCTTCTCCGGATGCTCCATCGCATCGATCAGCTTCTCCTTACCGAATACGTTAACGTTCAGGTGATGAGCTCCACGCTCGAAATATCCGTCCATGGTGTTAACCAGGTTTGCAACACGCTCTTCCTCGTTGTTGCCCAGTGCGCCCGGGTTGATGGTCTGGGTGTTGGAAATACCATCCAGAGCATACTCATAAGGAAGCTTAGCAACGGAGTTCAGGGATGCAAGCAGACCATTCTTCTCTGCACCGTAGGACGGGTTTGCACCAGGAGACAGAGGCTCGCCAGCCGGACGTCCATCCGGAAGAGCACCAGTAGCCTTACCATATACAACGTTGGAAGTAATGGTCAGGATAGAGGTGGTCGGCTCAGAGTTACGATAGGTGTGATGCTTCTTGATCTTGTTTACGAACTCCTTCAGAAGCCATACAGCGATCTCATCTGCGCGGTCATCGTCGTTACCATAACGCGGGAAGTCTCCCTCGATCTCGTAATCAACAACCAGTCCGCTCTCATCACGAACGGTCTTAACCTTTGCATACTTGATAGCAGCCAGGGAGTCAACGGTGTGAGAGAATCCTGCGATACCGGTAGCGAATGTACGACGTACATCGGTATCGATCAGAGCCATCTCAGCTGCCTCATAGTAGTACTTATCATGCATGTAGTGGATCAGGTTCAGAGTATTTACATACAGACCTGCCAGCCACTCCATAGCGGTGTCATACTTCTTCATAACCTCATCGTAGTCCAGGTACTCGGAAGTGATCGGCTGAGTTGCCGGAGCAACCTGTACCTTTGCCTTCTCGTCAATACCGCCGTTGATAGCGTACAGAAGACACTTAGCAAGGTTTGCACGAGCGCCGAAGAACTGCATTTCCTTACCGGTCTGAGTTGCGGATACGCAGCAGCAGATTGCATAGTCATCGCCCCAGATTACACGCATTACATCATCGTTCTCATACTGGATGGAAGATGTGTCGATGGAAACCTTGGAGGTGTAGTCACGGAAGGTCTTCGGAAGTCTCTTGGAATACAGAACGGTCATGTTCGGTTCCGGAGCCGGTCCCATGGTCTCAAGGGTGTGCAGGATACGGTAGTCGTTCTTAGTTACCATGGAACGTCCGTCTACACCAAGACCGCCGATTGCCAGAGTTGCCCATACCGGGTCGCCGGAGAACAGCTCATTGTAGGACTGGATACGAGCGAACTTAACCATACGCAGCTTCATTACGAAGTGGTCGATGATCTCCTGAGCCTCGGTCTCGGTGATTACGCCGTTCTCAAGGTCTCTCTGCATGTAGATATCGATGAAGGTAGATACACGGCCAACGGACATTGCAGCACCGTTCTGAGTCTTGATTGCTGCCAGATATCCGAAGTACAGCCACTGTACACACTCTTTTGCGTTGGTAGCCGGCTTGGAGATGTCGTAGCCATAGCTTGCAGCCATAACCTTCATTGCGTTCAGAGCCTTGATCTGGTCAGCCAGCTCTTCTCTCTGACGGATGATCTCATCATACATTGCGCCGTTACCGCAGTTAGCCAGATCCTTCTTCTTCTCAGCTACCAGGAAGTCGATACCGTACAGAGCGATACGACGATAGTCGCCTACGATACGGCCGCGGCCATAGGTATCCGGAAGACCGGTGATGATCTTGTACTTACGTGCAGCACGAATCTCTGGTGTGTAAGCATCGAATACGCCCTGGTTGTGGGTCTTGTGGTAGTCAGTGAAGATCTTGTGCAGCTCCGGGCTCGGCTCGTAGCCGTACATCTGACAGGACTGCTCAGCCATGTTGATTCCGCCGAACGGCATGAATGCTCTCTTCAGAGGCTTATCGGTCTGAAGACCAACGATCTGCTCCAGATCCTTATCAAGATATCCCGGTCCGTGGGAGGTGATAGTGGAAACGATATCGGTATCCATATCCAGCACGCCGCCCTTTGCTCTTGCCTCTTTGTTCAGCTCCTGCAGCTTGCCCCAAAGCTTATCAGTTGCCTCGGTAGCGTCTGCAAGGAAGGATGCATCTCCATCATATGGAGTATAGTTGCTCTGAATGAAATCGCGGGTGTTTACTTCTTCTTTCCAGGCTCTGCCCTTAAAGCCAGCCCATGCTTCAAACTGTGCCATAATTTCTTTTTCCTCCTTATATTCTATCTGAAGCGGTTCTTGATACTCCACCTCAGGTCTGACTTAATAATAACATATCGAATCCGTCTTTACAAGTGCTTATCTGACCGTTTTTGTTCTTTTTTAAATACAAAGCGTTTTTAAAAATCAGGATTCGTTCCTGTTTTTAATCAATCCATTTCGAAACAGAATCGCATTTTTAAATATATGGTTTTGTTTATTGTTTTAAAGTATTACGTTGCCTTTCCAGATTTCAGGAATAATTATCATTTTTAAGTTGTATGAAATTGTATTTATCCGCAGCCGGTCTTCCCTTTCGCAGCTGCTTCCCCTCCGTCCCTTCCCGGATGCATGGCATATCTGCCCGCGCAGGTCACCGGTCTGCCTGCCCGGATTTGAAACAGCACAACAGCCGCGAAAGCAGAATCCTGTCTGCTTTCGCGGCTGTAACGGTTATCGATTTCATTTTCAAGTGTTTTTTCCGGCCATTAACCCTTTACACCGCCAAGAGCGACACCGGCAACGATGTACTTGGAGAGGATCAGGTATGCAACAACAAGCGGAATGATTGTTACAAACAGGCTGACATAAACAACACCATAGTCCGTACGGAACTGATTGGATGTAAGCAGCTGTACAAACATTGGAAGCGTCTTTTTGCTGTCGGTCGTCAGCATGATAGACGGAGTGAACAGGTTATTCCACTGTGCGATGAACTGGAAAATTGCCTGCGTTGCAACAGCCGGCTTCAGAATCGGCAGCACAATGCGGTTAAAGGTATGGAATTCACCTGCACCGTCAATTCGCGATGCCTCAATAATCTCAATCGACAGCGTACTTTCCATGTACTGTTTCATGAAGAAAACAACGGTTGGAGAAGCAATTGCCGGAATGATCAGCGGAATGTAAGTATCAACCAGATCCAGATCCAGCATAAAACGGTAGAAACCGATGATTGTAATCTGGCTCGGCACCATCATAACCGCCATAATAAATGCCCATGCCAGTTTCTTCAGCTTAAAATTGTAAACATGAACACCGTAAGCAGTCATAGATGAGAAATACACGGAACAGAAGGTTCCCGGCACGGTAATCATTAAAGAGTTGAGTGCCGCGCGCTGCAGAGTAATCTGCATACCATTCTGCTTAATCAGCAGATTTTTCCAGTTTTCCAGAAGATGGGTAGACGGAATCAGAGTAATTCCAGCCTGAATTGCCTTGGAATCTCTGGTTGCATTCACTGCCAGAAGCAGGAACGGACCAAGGCTCAAAGCACAGAAGAACGCACAAACCAGGCCGCGCAGAATCTTCTGTCTTCTTAATGATGCGCTGTAGCTGTCTTTATTTTTCATTTCTGCGTCTCCTTTCTGCCTTCTTTAATTTCTTTGCTTCTTTATCTCCCATGCTCACAAACAGCACCAGACTCACTGCCAATGTTACTGCAAACAGGAATACAGAAACAGTTGCCGCTTTACCGACATTCGAGTTGTACAATCGCATGATATACATTGCCATTGTCGTCGACGTATCATTCGGTAATCCCTGCAGATTTGTCTCTGTTACATTAAACAGTGCCGGAATGTCATACATCTGCAGACCACCAATTGCTGACGTTACAAGCGTATAAAGCAAAATTGGCTTAAGCAGAGGCAATGTGATGTAGAAAAACTGTTTTTTACCATTTGCACCATCGATATCGGCGGCTTCAAACAGGCCCGGGTCAATACCCATGACACCGGATATCAGCATAAGCGACGTATTTCCAAACCACATCCAGAACAGGATAAACGATATCAGACCACGCGTACCCATGACACTGGCCATGAAATCGAAGTTTTCACTGATAATTCCAATATCACGCAATGTCTTAGTAATCGGACCATATTGTGAGAACATGGCTTTGAACAATACGGATACGGAAGCTGCCGTGATGATGCTCGGCAGATAGATAATGACTTTAATTGCACCGGTTCCCCTGATCTTTACCTTGTTATTCGTCAGCCATGCTGCCATTAACAGAGATACAAGAATCTGCGGAATAAAGTTCATACCCCACATGATCAGAGTATTCTTCAGATAAATCAAAACGTATGGACGCTCGCCGGCTGTCAGACCCAAAATATCTGCAAAGTTTTCCAGACCAGCGAAGCTGATGATTTCACGTCCATTTCTCTTATAGTAAGATAATGTGCTGTAGTAAAATGTGTTGATTAACGGCCAGAGCTGAAACAGCAGATATGTAATAAAAAACGGTGCAATAAACAGGTAACCGTATTTGCCGCGCTCTACCGACTTTCTTCTCTTTTTTGTTGCCATTGGTCCCTCCCTGATGCGCTGAAAGCGAAACAAATCTCGCCTCTTGTAATTGCCGACTGATCTGCGATCAGACTCTTATGGTCAAAAATGCCGCTCCTCCCGCAAGCGGAAGAAGCAGCATCTTTTCTCACTCGTTTACTGTGAAATTATCTTCCAACAGCTACTTATATTGTTATCTTGTCAATTACTCAACAGTCAGATAATCAAAGGTGTCGTGAATAGCAGCCTTCAGATCAGCGATAGCAGTCTCAAGATCCTTCTCGCCAGTTACATATGCCTGTACCTGAGTATCCAGCATGGACAGAATCTGCTGATCCTCTGCGGTTACGGTAGAAGCATCGATACCATCAGCCAGCGGCAGGAAGAACTCGATGAAGTTCTGGCCAGCGTCAGCGTACAGATATCCGTTTCCATCTGCGGAAGCGCCGCTCTCAACGATCTTGGAAAGAGCCTCGGTGTTGTTTACGAAGTCAGAGTTCATAGCATTGATTGCTACCATACCATCAACATCAGTTGTGATGAACTTCATGATGGTTGCTGCCATCTCTGTGTCAGAGCAGTTAGCTGTAGCTGCCAGACCTGTTCCACCCCAGTAGCACTGCTCTGGTGTCGGAACCAGAATGGTGTTCTCCTGCCATGTCGGCTGCAGGCACCAATATGTGAACCACGGGCATCCCATGTAAGCGATTGCTGCGTTGGTCTCAATGCCATCACCGTTCATGTTAGCGGTCCAGTCTGCGCTCCACTGTGCGGTGTTGTAGGTCAGATCAGCATCGTACATCTGCTTAGCAAGCTCCATGTACTGCTCGATGTTCTCGTCAAGAGTGATTACATCGTTCTCATCGTAGAAGCCAACTTCTCTGGAGTTGGTGAGCATTCTCTTCAGCTCATCGTAACCGGAGAACAGCTTGCACTTTCCTTCAGAAGCTTCGTTAACAGCGGTAGCGGTCTCGATGATCTTCTCATAGGAAGAGAACATCTCAGCCAGTTCAGCCGGATCAGTTGTTCCAAGGTACTTCTCAGCAAGGTCAGCACGAACCTGGATGCATCCTGGTGTTGCCTGCCAGAACATTGCTCTTACATTGCCGTCCCAGTCAGAACCAAGGTCGATGTTGTACTGATACATGCTAGCCATGTCTTCCTCTGTGATTCCCAGATCAGCAACTGCTGCGATCCAGTCAGCGTTGTTAACGTACTTCTGAACGTAGTCAACCTCAAGACCCATCATATCCGGGTACAGCTCGTTGGACGGATCATCCAGAACCGGATCCAGCTTGCTCTGATAGTAGTCAGAACCGCCGGTGTTTACGAATACGATTCTCTCGTACAGATCCGGATAAGCCTCTGCGAACGGGCCATCAAGAATCTTCTTGATATCATCGTTCCATCCCCAAACAACGAAAGCATCCTCACTGGAAGCGTCACCAGTAACAACGTCAGCAGGAACGGTAGCCTCTACAACTTCCTCAGTTGCAGCCTCGGAAGTAGCTTCCTCAGCAAAAGCGGTAGCACCGAACATGAAGCTGCTTACCATTGCAGCGGACATCACTGCGCCAAATAATCTTTTCTTCATTTATGTATCCTCCTTAATAATATTGCATTCTTTTTTCGAAAAGAAAGCTTAATCGTTTTCGTGTCTTTATTATATTGCGTTTTCGATAATAATGCAAGCTTTTTTTTCGGTTTTTTATCAAAAATGATAAGTTTAAGCGTTTTCCACAATTGCAAACAGGTGATTTTATCTAGTTTTACCAGTTTACAAATTGGATTTTTTTGTTCTAACTGTTTTCTCCATGCCAAAGGAATGGCCTCAGCTGTTTTTCCATCCTCGTTCTGACCAATATCCCCCTTCCTTTTCCGGTTATATTGCACAACCCCATCTTTAAAAAATCGGTTTTTTCATGTTTATTTCAACAATTACATACAAAGTAAACGTTTTAGTTCTTTTGCAGAAAACGTTTTCGTAACGTTTCGTTCATTTTCTTTCGCAATCGACTTTTTTTCACGTCTTCTTTGATGTTTTTTGCAAATCCGATCGAACGTGTCACCGGCACGTTCGCCTGGATGTATCAACAAAACAAACAGGCAGGATGTCTGTTCATTTCCTGCCTGTTAAACGTTTTCTGAATTTACTTCACGGACTGCACAACGCCCAGAAAGACCGGTATCTGCTGTTCACAGTCAATAATCATGTAAAGGAACGGCCGATCCAGAGAAATTTCTCTGACTTCCTCTGGCAGCAGGCCTGCGCCCTCCATGATAACCGCAGTTACCGCTCCGGCTTCGGTTCCTTTCTCATTTACGCCCAGATACGTTTTGTGAATGATTTCATTAATATAGAGACTTTCCCCATTCCGTGTAGCGATTCCAGTGAAATCTGCCGTTTCCGGATCAAATGCATGGATCATCCCCATATCCTGAAGAATTTCCTTCATTTTCGTCTGATATTCACTGGTAAATTTCGGCATTGTCACCTCCGTCATTACATCCAGACGATTAGACAGAATCGTCTGCAGCCGTTCACCGCTCAGCAGTTCTGCATATTCTTCCACACGGATTCCTTCCTCTGGAAGCAATGCCGCAAATGCATAGTTTCTGCCTTCATAATACTTGATGAATCCGCTGGCAATTCCCGGATCCTCCAGATATGCCATCTCTGTGGAATGCATCATTTCCGTCTTCTGCTCCTCACCGTCTGCTGACGTAAAAATACCGTCCTGTATCTGATGTTCTTCATAAACAACTTCCCAGGTTCCGTCAAACGCGACCGCATTGATCAGAAACAGTTTTGCCTCGTCCCGGATTTCATCCAGCAGAGACGGAATCCGGTTCTTTGTTTTCAAACGGACCCATTCATTGATCTCCTGCACGGTTGAGTCGTCAAAAGGCGCTGTGCGAAGCTCCGCGTCATACCAGTATGCCATATCATCCTGAAACTGCGCCTGCACCACAAAATCCGGCTCATCCCTCATCCAGATTCCGTTTGCCAGATTGAGGCTGGCAGATTCTGTATGTTCCAGATTGGTCCGATAAGTCAGCAGATACTCATTCAGCTGCTCCACATCCAAACCAAACATGAATTCCATCTGCTCCAGCGTCTGTCCTCCGGCACCGTTCGCCGTCATCGCCAGTGCTTCCAGGACGGACAGGGGGGAAAGAAGGATATTTTCATTCTCACCGGTCTCATCGGTACTGAGACTGGTCTGAAGCAGACGAATCGCAAAGTCGGTAATTTTCTGCTGTGGTACTTCTGCTCCCATTGATTGCAAGGCAGCTGACGATACCGTTGGAGCTGTCCACTGATCTGAGGCCGATGTCGGTTCCAACTGTCCGCCCGGTACTGTCGCCGGTTCCATCCCTGATTGTTCCCCCGGATCACCGATCAGCTGACTCAGCTGCAGCACACCGTCCGGGCGCAGTGACTGTGAAATCATCCTTGTAAGAATCGCTTCCATCTCATGAGCCGAATCTTCTTTTGACCACGCAATGGTATAGATGCCAACCGGTTCCTCTCCGTCCCGGACAAACATCGTCTGATACTCTGCCAGCGCCCATGTTCTGTCCTCCTTTGCCCAGCTTGATGTTCCCCGTGTACTGGCAACTTCCGTTCCCCAGACAGAATCCAGTCCATTTCCTGCTTCCGCAAACCGGCTTTCACCAAACACCTGGCCGTCTGCCACATAGATGGTAAAGCACTGCTTATTCTCCGCAGCGTTGTCATCATATCCATTAATCTCGGTAAGGCAAACCGCGCCCGTTTTATCATAGGATGCCGTTCCGGTCAGAACATATTCCTCTGCTGGCTTCCAGCCTTCCCAGCAAAGCTCCTTCTGCCCCCAAATTGACGCAATTTCTTCCTCTGTCAGTTCACGGGTGCTCCACTCGTTGGGAACCGTGAATCCATTGATGTCCTCAAAAAGACTGTTGTCTGTCTGAAAACGGACTTCCGGCAGTGCCGACAGGAAGGTCAGCTCACTGGCAGTCTGCGGAAGCATCATCCACAGTTCCTCCGCTGTCAGATAACCGGATACGTTTACAAATACATCTTCCTGATATCGAATCCGCAGATTCAGATATGGACGCTTCTGCCCGGCTTCCCGGGATTCATCCGCCAGCGATTCCAGCAGCCCCAGTGTCAGATTTTCAAAGCGGTAAGCGGTTTCTGACTCCGAATTCTGCGAATTCTTTGTCATGTGAATTGTCCAGTCGATGTAATCACTTCCCGCCGCCTGACCGTTTGCAATCTTCGTCCGGTACTCAATGGTCAGATAGTTTCTGTCCTGTCCCAGTTCGCGGAATGCCTTGTCAAATCCGAATTCGCCCGGCAGCTCATCTGGGAACCAGGCAAGAAATTCTGTTTCATCCATAACCTGACTTTCGTCCAGTCTCTCACTTCTCCACTCCGGCACCTCATCTGTCTTCAGTTGACTCAACTGCAGACAGCCATCCGGGCGCAGCGACTGGGATACCAGGCAGTTCAGAAGAGATTCCAGTTCCTCCTTCTGATCCTTCTCACTGCGGCATTCCACATGAACACCAACCTGCTCTTCCGTATTTTCATGTCCGCCCAGGAATTCCACTGTGTACCAGATCCTGTCTCCATTGTTCCGGTATGTTGCCCTGACATCAGTTCCCCATACCTGACAGGTACGGTTCTCCGGCCCCACATACACCGTACACTGCGGAGGCAGCCGATCCGGTGAAAGTTCAATGGTAAACAGGGCGGTTTCCAGTTCCGGATGTGCGCCCTTTTCGTACCCGTAAATCGCTGCAATCCATATGGTTCCCGTTCCGTCATAGGTGATGCTGCCGGAAAGATCATAGGATTTCATGACATCCATTCCTTCCCAGTACAGGGTTTCCTGTCCCCAGATTCCGGCAATGTCCTCTTCTGTCATTTCATAAAAGAAATAACCGTCGGGCAGCGCAAGATCCGCCTCTGTCATGCCCTCATCGTCTTCTTCAAAAATCAGCTGTGCCTCCTGCTCTGCTCCGGCGGAAGAATCCGGTTCCATCTCATCTGCTTCTGTATGCTGCCCCACGGCAGCCGAACCCTCTTGTCCGCTGCCGCCTTCTATGCTGCCGCCCCGGCCACCTTCTCCGCTGCCATCTTCCCCCTGGCCGCCTTCTCCCTGACCGCCTTCTCCGCGTTCGAAACTTATATCTGTCTCTTTGATGTCCGTGTCTTTCAAAGCCCCTTCGCTCATCTGCTGTCCCTGGCTTCCCGAACCGCCGTTCAGAGGTCGAATCACACCGCCTGCCATTGCCGCAGCCAGAATCAGTACACATGCCGCCACCGCTGCGCACTGCATGACACGGTTGGTCAATCTCCGCTTTTTCTTTTTCTTTGCGGCAGACATTGCTTCCTTTAAATAGGCATCATCAATCTCGGAAAACGCTTCCATCCATTTCTTTGTATCCATCAATAACCGCTCCTTTCCAGATAAATTCGCAGCCGGCTTCGAATTCTGGACAGGCGCACCGACGTGTTGTCCGGTGTCAGCCCCATCCGCTCACTCAGCTCCAGAACAGAGTCGGCAAACCAGTATCTGCGCACAAACAGAATACGGTCTTCCTTTTTCAGCGTGTCAAGAAAGGCTTCAATCAGGCGGGTCAGCTCTCTGCCCTCGCATTCTGCCGCCGGATCACTTCCTGCGGCCAGGCAATCTTCCAGTTCTTCAAACGCGATTTCATATTGGCTGTTCCGCTTAAAAGCAGTATTGGCCTCATACCGCTTCAGCGCCTGGTTTCTTGCGATCCGGCACGCATAGGCAGAAAGATTATCCGGACGCTTTGGCGGAATCTGATTCCATATTCCAAAATAGGTATCATTGATGCACTCCTCCACATCCCGGCGGTTTCCCAGGATATTTCCCGCCAGTTTCTGCAGAAGTCTGCCGTATTTCTGTGAAAGCTCTTCGATTGCCTGTTCTGACCGGTTAAAAAACAGTTCAATGATTCCGCTGTCATCCATCTCTGCACCCCCTTGTATCGCAGTCAGCACCCTGTCGGAGAGACTGTGCCGATTTTCTGTTCTTACCTATTCAGTACGGTTTTTGCCGGGAATCTTACAAACTTTTTTCACACGTTTCGCCAGATCGCTGCTCGCGTGGACGAGAGCACCACGCTGCGCGACTTGCTCTCGCTATCACGGCGCTCGCCGGATAAGTGCGCAAGCGCCCTCGCCCGGCTCGCTGCTCGCGAAAATTCAGGAAAGCCGGCGGGACTGTAGTAATCCTGCCGGCTCTGTTCATCAAATTCATGATCAATTGTTTTCCTGCTTCTTCCAGATTTCCTCCAGCCAGCGGCCTGCAAGCCACGGCCAGACCTGAACTTCCGTGTTTCCTTTCCGTCCGTCTCTTCCCAGATCACGTTCGGAACCGTCAAACTGCAGGAAAAGCCATTTTTTCTGTTCCTCGTCTACTTCAATCAGACCTTTCCTGATGGCATCCACCAGACAGTAATCCTGCTCGGCTGTATACCATGTTCCAAATCGGCCATCTTCCCAGTCTTCGTTCGCCAGTGACAGACCGTGAGCGCCTTCCGTGAACACATGATGCGCAAACGGTACGCCGGCATCCTTACATGCCATTGCAAAGAAGTAGCTGTTTTCTACCGGAACCAGTTCATCCGTAGCTGTCTGCCACAGGAAACAGGGCGGCGTTGCCGGTGTTACATGGTTCTCCAGGGACATTTTCTCCCAGGCTTCTGCCTGTTTGCTGCCCGGTTCTCCTTCCGGTCCCAGCAGCGCCTCAAAGGAACCCTTATGGGCATATTTTCCGCAGGTAATCACCGGATAGCTGAGAATTGCCGCATCCGGGCGGTTGGAATAGCCGCTGTATTCCGGATTCTCCTCCGCAACATTCATGTGGTAAACACAGACACTGGCGCTGAGATGACCGCCAGCTGAAAATCCGCAGATGGCTACCTGATCCGGACGAATCCGAAACTCCTCCGCATGCTTTCTGACATAACGAATGGCACGGGACAAATCTTTCATCGGCTGATCCTTCAGCGGTTCCCTCATCAGACGGTTCGTCGTGTATGTCAGAACAAATGCCTGATAGCCCATCTCGTAGAAGACTTTTGCCACGATTTCCGCTTCCGTCGGAGAAACCACACAGTATCCGCCGCCCGGTACAACGATCATGCAGGGGCGCACCTCGTCATCCTCCTCGTGAATGTAGGGGACAATATTGGGAATAAAGCCGAAGGCAAGAGGATAGGTGTATTCCTCCGGGTTCCAAAGTTTCATTGCTTCTTTTTTCATTTTGCATCCTTTCATCGCCGTTTCTTTTACAGATATTTGTCTAGATAAAATAATTTTACCTCACACTGCAAATTTGCGCAAGCAGATTCCATCATCATACTGCGCAAAACAGATTCTCCGGATTTCCTTTAATTTTTCTCCGACCTTTCCTTCGCCCTGCCCCGAATCCGGCGGATCCCCGCGCCAATCCCCATCCCGATCGCTGACATCACAGCACCGGCAGGAATCATTCCCCATGCAGGCATATTGATTTTATCAAACGCAATCATGTTGGACATCTGAAAAGTTCCATACTCCGCCAGCATGTACATGATTCCAAAGGCAATCGGCAGAATCCATTTTCCCCTTCCCGGATACCCGTTCTTTCCAATCAGCAGGGAGATCACAAAAGTGGTAACAGGAAGCAGGATCCACAAAAACATCAGACTGTACGCCATCCCATCGGAACCGGACGTAAAAAACCAGAACACAATGAGTGAGAACGCCCAGATTACCAGATAGACCACAGCCAGGATGATCAGGGACTGCTGCTTTCTGCTTTTTACTGCATTGGTACTTTCATCCAGATACGTTACATAATCAGACACAGGCAATTCCTCCGTTTCTTTCTTTTCTTTCAGAAGATGGTCGAGACTGATGTCATACAGATCGCTCATTTTGACAACACTTACGATGTCGGGATATGTTTTTCCATTCTCCCAGTTGGAAATGGTCTGCCTGCTTACACCAAGAACCTCTGCCGCCTGCTCCTGCGTCAGCTTCGCCGCAATCCGTGCGTCTTTTATTTTCGATCCGATATCCACCTCTCTCACCGCCTTTCTCTGCCTGTATCTTATCCAAACGGGCATCCGTTGTCTATCAAATTGCGTTTACACCGGCATTTTTTTGATGTAAAAAAGCTTTTACATGCGCTGTTTCCGGCAAAACCCCTTACTTTTCCAGCCGGAACACCGCGCAGCCATGGGGCGCAATTTCACAGCCAATCACAGAAGATTTCGTCACCGTTTCCCTGCTCCAGAGCTCTGTCAGCGCGGTCGGCTGATATGCCGGTTCCAGTTCACTCAGACGGATTTCCACACGGCCGCTCTCATCCCCCAGATTGAACAGAGCAACATACACCTCACCATCCGGCGAACAGCTGCTCCACACCGCCTGTTTCCGGTCACGAAGCACCTGTCTTCTGCGGTAAGCCGGATCCAGAAGCTTCAGAAGTTCCGGATTGGTCAGCAGGGACAGAACCGGCTCACTCATCTTTGTCAGCTCCCCGCCGATCATCAGCGGCGAACCAAAGATGCACCACAGGGTCATCATGGTCCGGCACTCCTCATAGGTAAAGTTGCTGTATCGCTCCTGGCCAAAGCCCTTGCCCAGCCAGCCAAGCGGGAGCATGTCGCAGTCCGGGTAACAGCCCTGGGACACATGGTTCTGCCACAGTTCGCAGCGTTCAAACATGTTCAGAAGCAGATCCCAGTTATCCCAGAAATCATCGGTAATCCGCCACATGTTTGCGTTCTTTTCATAGTGCCATGCCTTATCGATGAGAGCCGGGCCGGGTGACAGGCTGAGAACGATTTCTCTGCCGGATTTCATGATGGCGCGGTGGAGCATTTCAATCTCATGTTTTCCGGAAAACGGTCTTGTCGGGTAGACATTTGTATTACAGATATCGTCGCATTTGATGAAGTCAACGCCCCAGGACGCATACAGCTGAATCAGGGAATCGTAATATGCCTGACCTGCTTCTGTGTTGCGCACGCCGTACATGTCCGGGTTCCAGCCGCAGATGGAGGACGGATCCGCCGCTTCACTGGCCGGAAGATCGCTGCCAAGGATCGGTGTGTGGAGGTGAGCCGCAATCCGCGGGATTCCTCTCATGATGTGGATTCCGAATTTCAATCCAAGTCTGTGAACGTAGTCTGCCAGCGGGCCAAAACCGGCACCTCCGGCGGAAGACGGAAAACGCTCCGGATCCGGAAGGAGACGGGAATATTCGTCCATTTCCACGGTTTCAAACGGAATATACTGATGCTCCGCTCTTCTGGAGCCGGCCTTGTGGGCATACCACTGAATGTCCACAACAATGTATTCCCATCCATATCTGCGCAGGTTCTTTGCCATGTAATCGGCATTAGCTTTTACCTGCTCTTCGTTTACTGTTGTATCATAATAGTCATAGCTGTTCCAGCCCATAGGCGGGGTTTTTGCAAACTGATTCTTGTCCATCATTCCTCCTGCATTCCTTCTCCGGCTTTCTTTCCGTCATCCATTCCTGTCCATTCTCTGATCCATGAATCGCCCGAGAACATCCACGGTTCCAAGTATGGCGCATCTGTCACCGTTTCCATACTGCGATCCGGTTTCGTCCCGCTTTCACATTCTCCAGCGGACCGACTGCCGGCCGCTGACCGCGGATAGTTCCGTTCAGATCCTCATCGAAAACAATCGGACTTCCATCCGGGTTTTCAAAATTCTCCTCCGTAATCCGCGTCATCTCCAGCTTCCCGGTTCCCATCTGCTCTGTCTGCATTGCAAACATTTCTTCTGGCAGCGTGATTTCCAGATACACGTTGTCACCTTCGTCCGCGATCCGCAGATCCGCGCTGCCGCCGCTCATCACATGTTCTTCTTCCCGGTCAAACGCAGACGCGTTCGCCAGATAGACATTTCGATTAATATATACCGGCTGATCAACTTTCTCATAGGCTTCCACATCACCCGGCGCACCTGCTTTGATCCGGGCAATATACTCCTCCAGAGAAACCGGCGCGCCGCTGTATCCGCCTGTTCCATAGATCCGGTTCTCTTCTGTTCCGCCGACAAAGATGTTCTGGTACCAGCGGTCGTCCATGCTGTAGACGAGAGCCGTTCCCATCACATCTGTGGAATGGGGCCGATGGTATGGGGTTGCGCGGTTTAAAACAGGATTCCTGGTCATGAATCCACCCCACAGATTGTTAACATAGGCACCTCCCTGTGCCACATTATCATAGCTGTACGGCGATGCGAATATGTTATTGTCAACCAGATGCGGACCATGGGTCACTTCGATCATCAGATCACGTGCATTCTGATCATAGATGTTCCGGCTGACTCTTGCCCCCTGAGCCTGCCAGTCCAGCCAGGTTCCGAGGGAACAGTTATGAATATAGTTGTGCCGAATCTGCACATCAATTGCCGTGTGAAGCTTGATTCCGCCGACTTCGTAGCCCCAGAACTCCTGCTTTACCGCAATGTTGTAAATCTCATTCTCATAGATTTCGCTGAAAATGCAGCCCAGATGACCGACCACGCCATTCTGGCCGCAGTCATGGATCCGGTTTCTGCGCACCACATGGGAACCGATCCGTTCCTTGTCCCAGCCAACGTTCTTCGCGCGGAACACCACTTCCATCTGATACTGATAGCCCGGTTTTCTTCCCCAGCGGAAGAATTCATTGTCACCGGTGGACGCTTCTTTTCCCAGACTGACCGCACAGCACTTGGAGTCATGAATCTCATTGTCTTCAATCACCCAGCCCTTCGCCCAGCGCGGTCCGATCAGTCCCGGCTGGTCACCGGTAGGCGGAGACCAGATGGTTGCCGCATGGGCCATTTCAAAGCCGCGGACGGTAATGTAGTTGATTCCGGTTACTTCCGGATAAAAGCAGGACTTTCTCACATTGATCTCAACCAGCTCATCCTTCGGATTTTTGTCCTGAAAATTCACATAGAGAACCGTTTCCTGCTCTTTTACCTGTGCATACCAGACATACAGGGTCTGCTCCGGATGAGGAATCTTCTCCGTTCGTCCTCCCCAGGTTGCTCTCCTGCTTTCATAACGAATCTGCGGATTTCTGACTTCTTCTAAAGATCCGGCTTCAAACAGGGAAACACCGTTCAGATAGACCTCACCGGCATGAACCGGATGGGGCTGCATCTGCACAAACCAGTCTCCGTCAATGATTTTTCCATAGGGATTGTACTCGCCAAACAGGGAATTGGGAATCACAGTTTTCCAGACATTTTCTCCCGCCTGTTCCCAGTCTCTGATTTCTTCCGATCCTTTGATAACCGCCTTTTCCCCCTCTGCCGCCTCATAAACAATCCGGCAGGTGCTGCTCAGTCCGCCGACACGCGGTCTGACCCATTCCCGATACACACCTTCGTGTACCACAACCCGGTCTCCCGGCAGCGCCAGATCCGCCGCCCGCTGAATGGTCAGAAACGGGGATTCCATTGTGCCGCTGTTCCTGTCATTTCCTGTTTTCGCTACATGATAAATCATACTGCTTGCTTCTGCACATCCATCCTCCAAATCGTCTTTCTCCTCATACTTCAGTTCAATAACAATTCCCAGACTGCTGTCTTCTGTTTCAATCAGAATATCGCTGTATCCTTCTCCTGACTCAGCATTTGACAGTGGAATCCACGATTCGTCATGGCTCAGCAATCCGAGAAGTATTCTTCCGCAATCGCAAGCCCTTCAAACAGACCTTGATTCTGACCGATTTCAAAAAAGTAACGGAGCATGCTCATGTTCAGCGTCTTACCAAATCTTCTTGGGCGGGTAATCAGATTGACACGTCCCCATTGACTCAGAAGCTCTCGAATCAGGCTGGTTTTATCCACATAGTAAAATCCAAGTTCACGGATATCCTTGAAATCTTCAATTCCAATGGGAGGTTTATTCTGAATTAACATGTACTCGGCTCCTTTCTGCTTTTTTGAAGCATCCGCAATGCGTGACTGAACTAATATACACATTTTAACATAGAACCATGTAGTCCGCAAGTTTTTCCGTCTGCTTCAAAGGGATATCCATCCAAAGGAAAGCGGCAGACTGTGCCGTCTCTGACCGCTCAATCTGCCGCTCTCTATTGTCTTTTTATTTCATTTTATCGTTACGGATTTATTTGTAATGCCACATACAAACCATTCCACAGATACCGGATTACTCTCCGCGCGCTGCGTTTACTTCCTCAATGATCTGCTCACCGCCGGAGGTGTACCACAGATCCCACTGTTCCTTCAGCTCTTCCTCGGAAATGTTGCCGATGATGTAGTTTACTCTGGCATCGGAAAGGATCAAATCCAGGTTTGCTCCGCTTACGCTGTAGGTCTCGGACTGAAGCAGGAGGGAAACTGCCGGATTGGAAATTGCATGCTCAACATTTGCTGCCACAATCTCCTGCTCCTTCTTCTTCGGCTCAGAAATCTCGAACGCAATGTAGTCGGCTGTCGGAGCAGTATTGGGGATATATGCCAGAATCT
>JAFUPV010000046.1 GCA_017472605.1 Lachnospiraceae bacterium | reverse complement strand
GCGAATGGGGAACCAAACGTTACTTGAACATGGAGCACCTTACATCGATGATGATCTCTGAGGAAGAGGAAATCATAGCCGGTTAATTTAATTGACCGTCGGTTTAGCTAAGAACTTACCGCCGGCTTCACGGTACCAGTCAGGCTATGTTCCTTCAAGAGCAAGCTTCGTGCACGGCACTCTTGACGGAACCTAGCCTGACTGGTTCGTGGCAGCCAAGGCGGTTAAGTTTAAAAATGAATTTGCGAAAAACTATTGACAGTATCAATTGCCATTCTTGATTCCCCTACTTCTCTGATCGATTTCCCCGATACAAAATCCATCCGCTATCAATCGTTCAAAGAAAAAAGAAGCACGACGTTCCTCTTTCCGGTGACATCATCTTCTTTTCGATTCTTTCTCCCATTATTCAATTTTTCCTGTATGAATTCCTCTTCGTGCATAAATCTTTCATCGAACTTTCTCAACCGCCAGATGAACCCATTCCGTAAGTCAGTACAGACAGTCTCAATTTTCCATTCTGTTTCAACTCGATTCATCATCGATCCGACTGCTCATTCTTCAAAAACTCCAAAACAGTCATCTTCTTCAGAATACTGCCTCCATCTTATGGATATCCAACGGCTCCTCCAACAGACTTTCCAGTGTTTTTCCAGCTTCGGCAAAGTGAGCTGCCTTCATGTGCTGCTGCACTGCTTCTTCTCCGCTCCAGAATTCCATGAACACATAGCGGTTCTCTGATTCCTTTGCCAGATGATATTTGATATTTCCTGCTTCCGCACGGGAATAGTTGATCAGGCGGTCCGCCGCCTTCAGGAACTGCTCCCTGCATCCCGGTCTTACTTTTGCAACTGCATAAATACAAATCATTGTTTTTCCCTCTCTTTCATGAATCATTTCGCTGACTCTACCCATTTATGTTGGATAATTAGCATTCGGCAGCTTCTCACCGATATAGCAGATCAGCATCGCCTCCTCCTGATAATTCGGGACAAAGAAAATCCGCCCTGAAATACCAGTAAAACGCATATGCCAGCTTGCAAGATATTTTTCTCCACGTTCATCGGTAAAGGTGTGGCTTGCCGGAAACAGTTCCAATGTTTTTTCTGACTCTGGTGTCGTTTTACTTAACAAATGAGGTTGAAATGGTTCTTTCATATGTTTTTCGCAATAAGAGTTTAATTCACACAATTTCTTTATCACCTGCGTGAAATAAGTGCTTTCCAGACGTTTTAAGTCTTTCTCAACAGAAGGACAGAATCGCAGATATGGAAGAACGATTTCTCTCTTTTCCCACAGTTCATCATAAGATGCAACAAGATTTCTATTGTCAGATTTCAATCTTTCGCACAAAGGTGACCGAAGCAATTGTTCTTTAGAAAAAACATTGCAAATCTCTACATCCGATTCCAGATCCTCTTTTAATGAGTACATCCTCCCATGAACAATTTCCTGTTTCCATTCCTCATTAAAGCAAATACTGATCATAAATGAATGATTTAATACAGCTTCTGTACCACCTTTTAGTGCTTGCCCATGATAGGAAGCTTCATACTCCTCGTCAGGTTTGTAAAGAATTCTTCTCTGCCAAAACGAAAGATATAGCCGTCTATATTCAATATCGCTTTTCGCCAGCCATTCCTGGATTGAATATGTCCTCGAGCGTAAATATATCTCTTCATTTTGAGGTACATAGACATTGCTTAGATGGAACTCTTTTGCAATTATTGCATATAAATACAAAAAATTTTTCAAAGCCTCATGTATACGATACGGATCATCCTGCTGAATCTCCCATGCCCTTTCATTTAAATACATATCGTCTCCTAAATCAATTCATATAAAGCCTTGTCCCATTCATCAAAAAAGCCTTCCGGCCAACAACTCAGCCTTCCATCCGGATAAATTTCCGGTTTTACATATTTGTGGCGATATTCATCATTACAATCTTTATAGAAGTAAAATACATTAACCTTTTCACCTTCAATTTGGTTTCTTTTCACCGCAAGTCGAATTCCATTCATGATATGGTCACTATGAGTTTCTACCAAAAGTTGCACTCCCCCGGCACCGGCACGTGCAATCAATTCTCCCAGCATTCTCTGCCCAGCCGGATGAATATGCGCTTCCGGATTTTCAATCATGATCAAATCTCCTGTTTTGGCAGCTAACAGTGATACAATCAATGGCAAAACATACGTAATACCAAAACCTACGTTAATACTTTTATATGAGTTCGTCTTTTCTTTCCCCTCAATAAACTCGTATCGAAGCTCTGATGTTCTGTTCTGGAGATTCAGCAAAACCTTCGGGGAAACACCTGGAGCAATTCGATCCATCCAGATTCTCGTCTGATTTCCAAGGGAATCACCCAATTTATCATTGATAACCACATTTGAATTAATTACTTTATCATCGCCATGAATTCCAAGATACTGAATTGCAAATTCACCGTTAGTTCCAAATTCACGCCTGTTCACGTTTTCCTCATTCGTAATACGATACAATTCCAACGGTTCAATACGGTAAGCAGATAAATACGCAAATGAATTCCCCCACAGTTCAAACGCAGGGGATCCTGTGTCTGCTCTATCTACTGGTAAATAATCAGAATCCGGGATATATCGAAACTGAAAAGACATATTTCCCAAATCACTGTCAATCCCAAATCCAACCGTTTCATCCACCGCCTTTTCATACAACACATCCTGAGCGGTTCCCAATCGCACATATTCGCCATTCAAAGACAAACCTCTGATTCCACGTTCCCGATCAAATGACTGACGCAATAAAAGAAGGCTCTGAATGACTGTAGACTTTCCCATACCGTTAATACCAGTCAACACATTTATGTTTCGTAATGAAATATCCAGTTTTTCGAAACATTTGAAATTTTTTATATGAATCCCTTTTAGCATAGATACTCCTTAATCATTTTTCTCACCATATCAATCCTTCGTATTGCAGATAGCTGATCACCGGCTCTTAACGCTGACAAAAATTCTCTGTTCAGCAACAGGATTCTAAAGTCATTAATTATGCAGTCCTTCTTTTCAATCAGAATCTTTAACTGTCCTTCTGTTAATTCATGTAAACACACAGACCAGAGCTCAAATAACGCTTTATTGATTGGCCCGCGACGTCCACTTTCACTATATTTTCGAAATGCATACTTACCAAAGATTTCATAACATGAGTCCATAACACAAACAAAATGTTGTTCAATCTCTTCCATTTGTTTATCATCAAGCATTTCAACATATTTCATAGCCTTTATAAGAAAGTTATCAATATTTCCTTTGTATTCTGTCACACAATTCAATTCTGTAAAGGCTAAATAGCGAGTTACATATTCTCGGTCCACCATTCGTTCAACAGGTACTGCATTTCCTGTTGCTCTCAAAAATGCCTCATTTTCAGCAAGGCGTTGAATCATTTCCGTTGCTTTTCCCTGATGCAACGCCTGCCGAATCTCCTGATCATTCAATACGACTCCACCCGTATTAATTCGCTGAAATATATTAAACACCACTTCATCAGGTGTGCCTTTTTCTACTGTATATGCAATCACGGATGTTTCTTTAATTCTTCTCATATATTGACGTGGTAAGTCATCAAACGTTAAGTTCTCAAAATCTGCCAGATACTGCAGTCCTTTAAATCTGAACTTTTCCTTTATTCCATCTCCATTTTCTATTCCTGTCAGATAATTCCGGAAAGCGGTCAACCGTTGCAGACCATCAATTACCACCCAGTTATCCTCACTTGATGCATCAAAATAAAACGCAGGAATCGGTATTTTCAGCATCAATGACTCAATCAGACGGCTTTGCTGCTCTCTGGACCATAAGTTACTATGACGCTGAAATCCTGGATTTAAATTAATCTCATCATTCTCCAATCGTTCCATTAAGTTATAGATTGTCACAGGCTTCTGACTAATGTTCACTTCTGCCGGTATAAAAATATCACTATCTGCCTCGTTTGCCGGATAATCCTCTTCCATCTCCGGTTTGATTGATATTCCATTCTCAGCAATTGCTTCCATGATTGCTGCAATCATTTCCTGATCGAATTCTTTATCTTCACTTTTCAATATATCTATGACCGTATAGTAACTGATACAATTTCCTTTTTTTCGTGCAAACGTTATGATATCATTTAATTTCTTATCGAATACCGTACCCATATCAATGCCCCTTCAAAACTGTTTCCTGCATTTATGATATAAGTATAAATCAATCTCATCTTTTTTTCAAGTTTCTATGCATAAAAAGAGAAGAACATTCCCTGTCCTCCTCTTCCTTCGTGCATTTAAAATCTATTACGATTGTACCTTAGTCAGCCAGGTCCTTAAAGAAATCTTTGACCCCTTTCTTCTTCTTGCCTTCCTTCTCCTTACCTGATCCGCTGTCCGGTTTCTTTCCCTTCATCAGATCATCGAACTCCCTCAGCGCCTCTCTCTGCTCTTTGTTCAGACTGGTCGGCACCTGTACCACAAGGGTGACATAGTGATCGCCGCGGACATTGCTGTTGCGGAGGCTCGGGATTCCCTTGCCGCGGAGTCTGACTCTTGTATCGGTCTGGGTTCCCGGCTTGACGTCGTACTCGATTTCTCCGTCAACGGTCTGAATCCGGATGGTTGCGCCAAGTGCGGCATCCGCAAAGCTGATCGGAACGGTGGAGTAGACATCGTAATCCTGACGCTTGAAGACAGGATGCTGGGATACCATGATCTCAACAAGCAGATCGCCCCACTCACCGCCGTTTGTTCCCGGCTCGCCCTTACCGCGGATGCGGATAGACTGACCATCGTCAATTCCGGCAGGAACCGATACCTGGATCTTCTTTTTCTTCATCACGTAACCGGCGCCGCGACAGTCGGTACACTTTTCCTTGATGATCTTACCGGTTCCCTGGCAGTCCGGACATGGCTGAACATTGCGGACCATTCCGAACATAGACTGCTGGGTGTAAACCACCTGGCCCTTTCCCTGACATTTCGGACAGGTTGTCGGAGAAGTACCCGGCTTCGCGCCGCTTCCATGACAGGTCGGACACGGATCCTTCAGGTTCAGCTCCATCTCCTTTTCACATCCCTTTACCGCCTCATCAAAGGTGATGCGGATGGAGGCGCGAAGGTTTGCACCCTTCATCGGACCATTGTTTCTTGCGCCACGGCTGCGTCCGCCGCCGAACAGATCACCGAAAATATCGCCGAAGATATCACCCATATCTCCGCCTTCAAAACCGCCGAAGCCGCCAAAGCCGCCTGCTCCGCCGCCCTCACCGAAAGCAGCATGACCAAACTGGTCGTAGCGCTGACGTTTTTCTTTATCACTCAGTACCTCGTAGGCCTCGGAAGCTTCCTTGAATTTCTCGGCCGCCTCCGCGCTGGGATTGATATCCGGATGGCACTTTTTCGCTATTTCTCTGTATGCTTTTTTGATTGCCGCATCATCGGCAGTCTTCGGCACACCGAGGACCTCGTAGTAATCTCTTTTTTCTGCCATTTTATTATCCTTTCCCGAAGCTGCAGCAGATTCATATCAACCAACTGCTCCTGCCGAACCAGCAAACGTTTTTTCGCCCGGATTCCCGTCATCCGTGCCTTTGTCCGCACACTGTCCGCGGTCTGTAAGCAGTCTGTGAGCTCTCTGCTGAAAAGCCCGTTTAACATGGCAAAACTCTCGGAGCTTTGACCCCAAGAGTATTGCTGCTGGATATACCATTAGAGCCGTTTTGCAGCTGCGGGAAAGCCCCGCAGCCGATGCCAAACCGGCATTTATTTTTATTCGATTCCTGCCGCGGCGGTCACGTCATTTGCCGGACACACAACAGGATTCTGTTGTTCGGAGTTTACTTTCTTCCGATCCTTTGGATTAAACCTCTCTATAGTCGCCGTCTACAACATCGTCATCCGGCTGTGCATTGCTGTAGCCGCCCTGCTGGTATGCGCCCTGGTCTGCTCCTGCTGCGCCTGCCTGAGACTGCTCATACATCTTTGCAAACAGCTGCTGAGCGCTGCTCATCAGTGTTTCCTTCTTCGCCTTGATGGACTCAACCTGATCCGGAGTCATGTTGTTGATATCAGAAGCGTTTACGGCATCCTTCAGAGCCTGAAGATCAGCCTCTACCTGGCCCTTGAGAGTCGGATCAACCTTATCGCCAACTTCCTTCAGCGCATTCTCAGTCTGGAATACGATGCTGTCAGCCTCGTTTCTTGCGTCAACGCCTTCCTTACGTGCCTTATCCTGTGCCTCGAACTCAGCAGCTTCCTTAACAGCCTTCTCGATGTCAGCATCAGACATGTTGGAGCCTGCGGTGATGGTGATGTGCTGCTCCTTGCCGGTTCCCAGATCCTTAGCAGATACATTAACAATACCGTTTGCATCGATATCGAAGGTAACCTCGATCTGCGGAACACCTCTTCTTGCCGGCGGGATTCCATCCAGACGGAACTGTCCAAGGGACTTGTTGTCTCTTGCGAACTGTCTCTCACCCTGTACAACGTTGATGTCTACAGCGGTCTGGTTGTCAGCTGCGGTGGAGAAGATCTGGCTCTTCTTAGTCGGGATTGTGGTGTTTCTCTCGATCAGGCGGGTTGCGATTCCTCCCATGGTCTCGATGGACAGGGACAGCGGAGTAACGTCCAGAAGAAGGATGTCACCGGCACCTGCATCGCCAGCCAGCTTACCGCCCTGGATACATGCACCAATTGCAACACACTCATCCGGGTTCAGAGTCTTGGACGGCTCTTTGTCGGTCAGGGCACGAACCTTATCCTGTGCAGCGATCATTCTTGTAGAACCACCAACTAACAGAACCTTATCCAGCTCAGAAGCGGTCAGGCCTGCATCACGCAGTGCGTTCAGAACAGGAGTTGCGGTACGCTCGATCAGGTCTCTTGTCAGCTCGTCAAACTTTGCTCTTGTCAGAGTCAGATCGAGATGCTTCGGACCCTCAGCGGTAGCGGTGATGAACGGAAGGTTGATGTTGGTTGTAGTAGCTGTGGACAGCTCCTTCTTTGCCTTCTCAGCAGCTTCCTTCAGTCTCTGCAGAGCCATCTTGTCCTTGGACAGATCTACGCCCTCTGCTCTTCTGAACTCGTCAATCATCCACTGAGTTACTTTATTATCAAAATCATCGCCGCCAAGACGATTGTCACCGGAAGTAGCAAGAACCTCGATAACGCCGTCACCGATCTCAATGATGGAAACGTCGAAAGTACCGCCGCCAAGGTCATAGACCATGATCTTCTGCTCGTGCTCGTTGTCAAGACCATAAGCAAGTGCTGCAGCAGTCGGCTCGTTGATGATACGCTTTACATCAAGACCTGCAATCTTACCTGCATCCTTGGTTGCCTGACGCTGTGCGTCGTTGAAGTAAGCCGGAACTGTGATAACTGCCTCTGTTACCTTCTCACCCAGATATGCCTCTGCGTCTGCCTTCAGCTTCTGAAGGATCATTGCGGAGATTTCCTGAGGAGTATATCTCTTATCGTCGATCGTTACCTTGTAATCCGTTCCCATGTGTCTCTTGATGGAAGAGATGGTCTTCTCAGAGTTGGTTACAGCCTGACGCTTTGCCGGCTCACCAACCAGTCTCTCACCAGTCTTGGAGAACGCTACGATAGACGGAGTTGTGCGGATACCCTCTGTGTTTGTAATGACAACCGGCTTTCCGCCTTCCATTACAGCAACGCAGGAATTGGTAGTACCTAAGTCAATACCGATAATCTTTCCCATAATCTTTTCCTCCTGAAAAAAATATATCAATTGTCTGACGTTCTGTTTTTCTTGGATTCAGAACGTTCTGGAATTGCTGATCTATATCAATTGTGCAGAGCACAAGTGACTGCATTGTTTATCCATCCAGGCAAACGTGCCAGTGACACGTTCCGTCGGATTTTCCTGTTTTAAAAATTCAGTTTGCGACCTGTACCATGGAGAACCGGACTACGGTTCCCTTGTAGGTGTAACCCTTCTGGAACTCGTTTGCCACCACGTTCTCACCCAGATTTTCATCTTCCACATGCATCACTGCGTTGTGAAGATTCTGATCAAACTCCTTGCCGACAGCCTCGATCTGTTCCAGACCGGCTTCCTGAAGACTCTTAAGCATCTGTTTGTAAACCATTTCCATGCCGCCTACAAACGCGTCATCTTTCTTGTCTTCCGGAACCTGTGCAAGGCCCCGCTCGAAATTGTCGATAACCGGAAGGATTTTTTCGATCATTGCCTTCGCGCCCATGTCAAACATCGCTGACTTTTCTTTGTCGGTGCGTTTGCGGAAATTGTCAAACTCGGCCATGTTTCGTTTCACACGGTCGGTCAGGTCTTCTACCTGCTTGTTCAGCTCCTCGATCTGCTTATCCTTCTTGTCTTTCTTATCTTTTCTTCCAAAGAATTTTTTCTTTTCTTTGCCTTCCGACGTTTCTTCGGATTCAGCTGCCTCTTCTGCGTCCTGTGCAGTTTCCCCGGCTTCGTCCGCGTCCGTTTCCTGGTCCGCTTCCGCGCTCTCAGCTGCCATCTCTTCTACGCTGTCTTCCAGCTCATCTTTCATGATCTCGTCCGTGATATTCACATTATCTGCCACGATCGATCCGCCTTTCTTTTATCATTCTGAACGGTCTGCCTGACTGCAGAACGGACAGTTATTCTTTTTTCTTATAAATATCATCCAGCTGCTCACGCAGAGTTTTCAGCGTGCCGACTACCTTTTCATAGTCCATCCGCTTCGGTCCGATGACACCGACCGTTCCGGTAAGACCATCGCCCAGATTGTATCTGGCAGTAATGACACTGCAGTCCTCCATGTTCTGCACCTTGGAGTCCTCGCCGATGTAGACCTGGATCTCATTGCCCTGTTCCCTGTCTTCACTGGTCTGAAGAAGCTTGGCAAGCTGTTCCTTCTCTTCCAGAGTGGAGATCAGGCGGCTGGCGTTTTCATTATCAACCAGCTCCGGGTAGCGGAAGATGTTGGTTGCGCCGCTGGTGTAGATCTGAGGGCGCTCGGCTTCATACTTAATTGCGTCCGCGACTGCTTCCAGTACACTTGCCACCACACTGCTGTACTCACCGGCTTCTTCACGAAGCTGCGTGATCAGGTTCAGATTGATCTGATCGATCGTCAGCCCGTTTAAGGCACTGTTGAGAAGCACATTCAGTTTCAGAAGACCTTCTTCTGTCACTTCCTCGTCGATGTCGAGGATGGTGTTCTTAACGATGTTGCCTTCCACGACAATAACTGCAAGAAGCTTTCCCGCTTCCACTTTGGACAGCTGAAGAAACTTCAGCTTGTTGCCGTGGTACTGAGGACCGGAAATCATTGCTGCATAGTTGGTGTTGTTGGCAAGAAGCTTTGCAAGCTGCTTGAGCACCAGCTCCAGACGGTCTACCCGGTTGATCAGCATTTTGTTCATCTCTGTGGCTTCTTTGTCTTTTTCCGCCATCATCCGGTCAACATAGAGACGATAGCCTTTATCGGAAGGAATTCTTCCGGCAGAGGTGTGAGGCTGAATGATCAGTCCCATCTCCTCCAGATCGGCCATCTCGTTCCGGATCGTCGCGGAACTGAGATTCAGATCCGTGTACTTGGAAATCGTACGTGAGCCAACCGGTTCGCCGGTCTCCAGATAGTTCTTAATGATCGCATGGAAGATTTTCCATTTTCTGTCATCCAGTTCCAATTTGCTCACTCCCTTCGTAAAACAGACTCCATTGAACGAATTGTTCAAATTGTATCTGCTTTCCATTTATTAGCACTCAACATACCCGAGTGCTAACATCTATAAAATAGCACGTTCCTATAGGAATGTCAACACCTTTTTTCAAAACTTTCTATAAACATTATGAAGAAAACACAAACACAGATCCGGCTGACCGGACATGCTGCCGCGCAAAGAAAAATGCCCGCCGGAAACCGGAAGGCATTGGAAAAGGAAATGGAACACACGCAGTTTGCGCAGATCCGGTTTCCCATCATCTTTCGGACAGACGCTTATCCGAAATAAAGTGTAACACCGACAGCAACGCAGACAACTGTCACCACCGCTGCGATCACCAGCCACAGAGCCATTGGAGCCGATTTCTTCCAGAGCATGCGCACGTCTGCCTTGGCGCGAATAAACTCCAGCTCCTTTGTCTCAAGCTTGCTTTTTTCCAGCAGAAGAATCTGTTCGTCTTTCATACAGAACACGACATCGTCCTTCAGATCATAGACGCCGACAACCTGATCCCACTTATAGCTGATCTGCTCGCTGACAGAGACACGGTAGTTGATGATCTGATCCTCATCCATTTTGATGTGCTTTTCTGTCTTGGCAAGAAATTCCTCGTTGCGTGAGGAACGCTTCAGACGGCTGATGTTGTTGTAAGTCATGTACAACGTCATGATCAGCACAATGATACCGATTCCGGCATTCATGATGAATCCGTTTGTGTTTCCGGAGCGCAGAGCCGGCATCGCAGTCGCAATGGTACTCAGACCGACTGCGTAAACGATCAGAAGCATGATCGAAAGTGCCTTTTTTCTGCAGAACATGTTCCAGAGGGAAACATCATAGAACTTTTTTCCATCCAGCTTTACCACATGATTTACCTGATACATGTTTTATCCTTTCCAGCGGCATCGAACACCGCATTTCATTTTTTAAGAAGTTACGAATCCAGCAGGAAGTCCGCCATGATCTGATTGCTAACTTCCATGCCTGCCTGAGTCAGAAACAGCCGGTTCCTCTCCCAAACCATCAGTCCCAGGCCAATGTACTTATCCATTACCGTTCCATAAATTTCTTCCGGCGGACAGCCAAACCGCTGTTCAAACGCATCGGCAGCAATTCCTTCTGTTTTCCGAAGACCGAGAAACATGTATTCCTCCATCTCCTCTTTCTTTGTGACCGGAAGAATTTCCTCCCACCACGAACCGACTTCCTTTTGATTCCAATAGGCGGTTAGCCCGGACCGGCATTTGAGCCGCACATAACGACTGTCTTCTTTCTCCCGGTTTTGCAAAGAAACCGCCGCATTTTCCGTTGCTTCTGTTTCCGTCCCCTGAACACTCTGACACAGGCCGCAGTCGCTTCTTAAATAGGAAGAAGCGCCAAGACCAAGACCAAGATACTCGTCACAGTCCCAGTATTTCCGGTTATGACGGGATGCACAGCCCGGCTTTGCGTAGTTGGAAATCTCGTAGCGCTCATAGCCCCATTCTTCCATGACGGACCAGATCAGCCGGTCCATCGCCAGCGTCTCCTCTTCATCGGGAAGACCGTTTCCGTCTCCATAGCGTTCAAAGAACGGAGTTCCCTCCTCCACAATCAGGCTGTATGCCGACAGATGGGCCGGCGGCGGTGTCAGGGTAAGAACCTGATTCAGCGTCTGTCTCAGCGATTCCACCGTCTGCCCGGGCAAAGCACTGATCAGATCCACACTGCAGTTGGTGAAGCCGGCTTCGGCAGCCTCCTCCCATATCCGGCAGAACTGTTCCCACGTGTGAATGCGCCCCAGAAGCTTCAGCTGATCGTTATCCGCAGTCTGCAGGCCGATGCTCAGCCGGTTGAAGCCCGCCTGGCGAAGCTGCTTCAGCTTCCTGCAATCTGCAGTTCCCGGATTGCACTCAATGGTGATCTCCGCATCCTCTGCTACCAGAAAGGACGCCTTCATTTCACCAAGAATCTGTGCCAGCTGCTCTCCTGTCAGGATGGACGGCGTTCCTCCGCCGAAGAAGATGGTATCCACCGCATAGGAGGATTTCATCTTCGCTCCGGCTTCCCGAATCTGATGACACAGCGCATTCACATAGACGCTTCGTGATTCCTCGTCCGACGGTGCCGACAGGAAATCGCAGTAATTGCATTTTCGCACACAGAACGGGATGTGGAGATAAAGGCCAAGTTTCCTCGCTTCCATCGGTTAATCCTCGTCCAGCTTCAGCACGCTCATGAAGGCCTTCTGCGGAATCTCCACGTTTCCTACCATGCGCATGCGCTTCTTACCTTCTTTCTGCTTCTCCAGCAGCTTCTTCTTTCTGGTGATGTCTCCGCCATAGCACTTGGCAAGAACGTCCTTGCGCATCGCTTTGACTGTTTCACGGGCAATAATCTTGCTTCCGATGGCAGCCTGGATCGGGATTTCAAACAGCTGACGCGGAATTTCTTCCTTCAGCTTCTCACACATCTTTCTTCCCCTCTCATAGGCACTTTCCGCAAAGACGATGAAGGACAGCGCGTCCACCTGCTCACGGTTTACCAGAATGTCCAGCTTGACCAGTTCAGATGGTACATAACCCTTCAGCTCATAGTCAAAGGACGCATAACCGCGGGAACGGGACTTCAGCGCGTCGAAGAAGTCATAGATGATCTCGTTCAGCGGCAGATCATAGCGAAGGAGCGCACGTCCCTCTTCGATGTATTCCATGCCAAGGTAGACACCGCGTCGCTCCTGACAAAGATCCATGATGGCTCCGATGTAGGTGCTGGTCACCATGATCTGAGCGCTTACCATCGGCTCCTCCATGTGCTCGATTTCCGACGGATCCGGCATGTTGGAGGGGTTGGTCAGCTCCATCATGGTTCCATCCTGCTTATAAATGTGATAGACAACGCCGGGCGCCGTCGTCACCAGATCCAGGTTGTATTCACGTTCCAGACGTTCCTGGATGATTTCCAGATGGAGAAGACCGAGGAAACCGCAGCGGAAACCGAATCCAAGCGCTGCGGAGGTCTCCGGTTCATATTGAAGTGCTGCATCGTTCAGCTGCAGCTTCTCCAGGGCATCACGCAGATCGCCGTATTTTGCTCCGTCCGCCGGGTAGAGACCGCAGTAAACCATCGGGAGAACCTTCTTATAGCCCGGCAGCGGTTCGGCAGCCGGTTTTTCATTGTCGGTAATGGTATCACCGACGCGGGTGTCGCGCACGTTTTTGATGCTTGCTGTGATATAGCCTACCATGCCGGCTGACAGTTCTTCGCAGGGAATAAACTGACCGGCTCCGAAATAGCCGACTTCAACCACCTGCTCACACGCTCCGGTTGCCATCATGCGGATCTGTGTTCCTTTGCGGACGCTTCCCTCCATGATACGGCAGAAAATGATGACGCCTTTATAGGAATCATATACCGAGTCGAAGATCAGTGCCTTTAACGGTGCGCTGGGATCTCCCTTCGGCGCCGGCACTTTTTCTACGACCGCTTCCAGAACGTCTTCGATGTTGATTCCGTTCTTGGCGGAAATGCGCGGGGCATCTTCCGCTTCCAGACCGATGATGTCTTCAATCTCGGCAGCCACGCGATCCGGCTCCGCACTGGGCAGATCGATCTTGTTGATGACCGGGAAAACGTCCAGATCATGGTCCAGGGCCAGGTAGACATTTGCCAGTGTCTGCGCTTCAATTCCCTGCGCCGCATCTACAACAAGGATTGCTCCGTCGCAGGCAGCAAGGCTTCTGGACACCTCGTAGTTAAAGTCAACATGACCTGGCGTATCGATCAGGTTGAAAATATACTCCTGACCGTCTTTTGCACGATAAATGGTGCGAACCGCCTGGGACTTGATTGTGATACCGCGTTCTCTCTCCAGGTCCATATTGTCAAGTATCTGCTCCTGCATCTCACGGCTTGTCAGCAGACCGGTATGCTCAATGATACGGTCAGCCAGCGTGGATTTGCCGTGGTCGATGTGGGCAATGATACAGAAATTTCTGATTTTGCTCTGATCTAACTGATTAATAAAAACCACCATGCCTTTCTATATTACAGTACGAATTACCGTTGAGTGTCCTGTCCCTGAAAAGTGAAGCTGTGCATCCTCTTCCGGTAAATCACTGTTCAGAATTATATCATAACAATGCAAAATAGAAAAGTGAAAATAAAAATAAATGTTGGACATCGAAGAAAGAGACTGATATACTGGGCACAGAAGGGATTCTATTCGAATGCGAGGAGGAGGAACATGAAGTTAACAACCCTGTGCTATATTGAAGCGGATGACTGTTTTCTGATGCTTCATCGGATTAAGAAGAAGCAGGATATTAATAAAGGAAAGTGGATCGGTGTCGGAGGGCACTTTGAACCGGGTGAAAGTCCGGAGGAATGTATTTTGCGGGAGACACGGGAGGAAACAGGTCTGACGCTGACAGGATGGCAGTTTCGCGGACTTGTCACGTTTGTGAATACGCCGGGGGATCAGTCGGAGTATATGTGTCTGTATACAGCAGACCGGTTCGATGGGGAACTGACCGACTGTCAGGAGGGTGTGTTGAAGTGGATTCCAAAGTCGGAAGTGATGAGTCTGCCGCTGTGGGACGGAGACCGGATTTTTCTTCGTCTGCTTGCGGATGGTCAGCCGTTTTTCTCGCTGAAGCTTTGCTACGAGCAGGATCAGCTGAGAGAGGCGTTTCTGGACGGAAAACGGCTGGAGCTGTTTGACATCCGCCGCCCGGACGGCAGCTGCACCGGTGAGGTGAAGGAGCGGACACTTGCCCATCTGGATGGTTCTCTTCACGGAACGGCTCATATCTGGATTGTCCGGCGGCTGGCAGCCGGTAAATTTGAGGTGCTGCTCCAGAAGCGCAGCACCAATAAGGATGCCCATCCTGGCTGTTTTGACACGTCTTCTGCAGGACACCTGTCAGCCGGACAGGATTTTGAGGAAGCCGCTCTGCGGGAGCAGGAGGAGGAACTGGGAATCTCTGCGCAGGCCACCGATCTGGCTTTTGTTGGTTATCATCACGGTTATTGTGAAGATACGTTTTATGGAAAGCCGTTTCGCAATCGTGAAATCAGTACAGTTTATGTGTATGAGAAGCCATTGGACACGGACAGTCTCCAATTACAGGAAGCGGAGGTGGAATCCGTCTGCTGGATGCCTTTTGAGGAGGTGCTAAATCATGTGAAAGCGGCGGATCCGCTGTACTGCATGTACGAGGATGAACTGGCGATGGTTCTTTCTTATATGGAAGAAACGTCTTCTGAAAAGTAGGGGGCCTGGTTTCCGGGTGACGCCGGATGCGTGCGCAGGCGTCTTTGCCCTGCTTTCCGGATGCGCCCGACCCACTGCCCGCATAAAAGAAAGACACGATGTTTCCTGATTCGGTGACATCGTGTCTTTTCGTTTTATTTCTCCATCCGGGCGAACATGCAAGTGACAGGTTCCGCCGGATTTATGTCAGAATTCTGATTACAGCAAAGCTACGGTTTCGCGAGCGATCGCCAGCTCCTCGTTGGTCGGAACTACCATAACGCGAACCTTGGACTCCGGCTTGCTTACTTCCTGCTCGACTCCACGCTGATAAACCTTCTCATCGTCGATCACAACACCAAGGTATCCCAGGTAGCTGCAGATCTGTGCGCGAACAACACCGTCGTTCTCACCTACACCGGCAGTGAACGCGATGGCATCAACACCATTCATGGCTGCTGCATAAGCACCGATGTACTTGGCAACGCTGTAAGAGAACATCTTAACGGCGATTGCAGCGCGCTCGTTTCCTTCTTTGGAAGCATTGTCCAGATCACGGAAGTCGCTGGATACACCGGAAACGCCCTCAACGCCAGACTTCTTGTTCAGCACATTCAGAACCTGATGAACATCCATGTTCTCCTTGTTTGCAATGAACTCAACGATAGCCGGGTCGATGCTTCCGCTTCTGGTTCCCATCGGAACACCTTCCAGAGGAGTCAGACCCATGGAGGTATCAACACACTTGCCGCCCTTAACTGCGCTGATGGAGGAACCGTTGCCCAGATGGCAGACGATCACATTCAGCTCTTCCGGCTTCTTGCCAAGGAGCTCTGCGGTTCTCTTGGAAACGAAGCTGTGGCTTGTTCCGTGGAAGCCGTAGCGGCGAACGCCGTACTTCTCATAGTATTCGTATGGGAGACCGTACATGTACGCTTCCTTCGGCATGGTCTGATGGAACGCGGTGTCAAACACACCTACCATCGGAACGTTTGGCATCAGTTCCTTGCAGGCATTGATACCGATGATGTTTGCCGGGTTGTGAAGAGGAGCAAGGTCGTTGCAGGCTTCAACCTGAGCCATTACTTCATCGTTGATTACAACGGAAGAAGCGAATTTCTCACCGCCGTGAACAACTCTGTGACCAACTGCGCCGATCTCGTCCAGAGACGCGATCACACCGTTCTCTTTGTCTGTCAGCTGCTCGAGAACAAGGCTTACTGCTGTTGTATGGGTCGGCATTGCGGTCTGAAGCTTAACCGGTGTCTTTCCGGTCGGCTTGTGAGTCAGCACGCCATCGATGCCGATACGCTCGCAAATACCTTTTGCCAGAACCTGCTCTGTCTCAGAATCGATCAGCTGATACTTTAAAGAAGAGCTGCCGCAGTTAATAACTAAAACTTTCATTCATATCCTCCATTCTGCCGCTTGTCCGCGGCTTTGACTTATCTATATTCTATCTCGATTCAAACGGATTGTAAAGTGCTTTAACCCGTAAAATTGTACAGAATTCAATACGATTTACAGAATACCGGGATGGGAATTGCTGTAGTTCACAATGTCCTGTTTCAGCTGTTCCCACGCCTGCGGATTGGTCACATAGTACTTCGGGCACTCTTTTTCGGTGCAGTCGTAGTGACGGAGCACACTGTCAATGTCCAGATTAAACTGCTGCATCAGCCAGGCAGTCAGCTTTACCAGTGACTGATAGGTCACATCTGTGAATTTACCGTCCCAGTCCGGATGGCAGACTTCAATGGAAAGCGTGTAGGGATTGTAGGCATCTCCCACCGCGTAGGCAAGCTCGTTCAGCGGCATGCACTGAATGATTTCTCCATTGAGACCGATGACAAACTGGGCGCTGGCATGGGTCTTTCCGTAGGCAGGATCCTCCGGATCACCGAGATGATCAAAATAGTTGCGGTTGTTGATTGCTGTGGTCGCGGGATTGCCGACCCAGTGGATGGCGATGTACTTTACTTCGTTCAGAGCAATGCATGGTCTGGAAAATTCATTGATCCGGATAAAATTCTGTTCGATCCAGCGGGGAATCACAACGTTCAGCGGATTTTTCGCATTGCTTTCTGTCTGCTTTTGAGTCGTTGGTTCTTCCGTTGTTTTTTCAGTCGTTTCTTCGGTTGTCTCCAGTGTGGATTCGTTTTCTTCCTCCTGGCTGCTTATTTCTTCGCTTTCCCCTACCGTTGCACCAGCTTCGATTGCATCGGTTTCTTTTGGATTTTTTTCGTTGCCTCCGGTAAACAGAGAAATGATGACCAGAATGACAATGATGACTGCTCCGGCATATAGGCCGAGCCGGATGTACTGCTGTCTCTGCTGTCTCTTTCGTGCAGCCAGCTTTCGGCTGGATAATGAGGTTTTCTTTGGGGCACGCGTTTTGCTGGTCTCTTCACTGAGTTCTCCTCGCTGCCGTAACATTGCCCTGCGGCGCTCCTCCTGATCCATGGGACAGACTCCTTTCATTTATGTGAGATCCGGCAAATTCCTGCAAGGCAATTCTTTGCCGGATTTTCACTCATTGTTCAAATTGTTTTGCAATAAAGTGATTTACTTTTTCTGCACTCTATATTAAAATAGGAAGCGGTGTGTTTCACCGCCTGTGAACATGACAATACTTGTACTGTTTCCTGCCGAATCAGGCAAGACGGAAACCGTGCATAATGTCTTTATTATATTCGAAATCCAGAAATAAGTAAAGAGCCAGATTCAGAAATCTTCGGATGATTCCGGCAAGTCATTTTCACGTTCTTAAATGTGCCCGTGTATCTGTTTTTGTACACGAAAAGGAAAGAAATGAGGTATGATAATGAAGGAGAAAGTTCTGCAGCATCCACTGATCCGGTGGGCTGTCAATCTCAGGATCAGCCGATGGGCAGCATCAAATCCGCTTCTGTCCAGGTTCTGTACCTACGAAGTGATCAGCTATCTGATCTGTGGTGTCCTGACCACACTTGTGGACTATGTCACCTACTTTGTCTGCAAGGCCATCGGCATCAGCACCGGGATCTCAACAACCGTTGCCTGGATCCTGGCTGTTCTGTTTGCTTATTTTGTTAACAAGGTATTTGTGTTTCTGAGCACAGACTGGTCGATCGAAGGTCTGAGACGGGAACTGATCCCGTTCTTCTCCTGCCGGATTTTTTCCTATGTGGTCAACCTGGTGCTCATGATCCTGACCGTTGACCTGTTTTGCTGGAATGAACCGCTGATGAAGATCGGATGCAATGTCATTGTTCTGATCATCAACTATTTTGGCAGTAAGCTTCTGGTTTTTCGTTCCGCAAAAAGCAATTCCCATGCGAAAGGAGATTCCCATGAAAATTAAGAAAACTGCACCGCCAGCAAACGCATCAAAAAGGTATCATGGAAACCCTCTGGATTATCCCTGTCTTCCTTACCTGCTGGCTTTTTTCGTTCCCATCCTTGTGATGCTGATTGTTTTCGCCGGCAAAGAAATCTTCCCATTCGGTGACAAGAGCTTTCTTCGTACAGACCTCTATCACCAGTATGCGCCGTTCTTTCAGGAGTACAAGGACAAGCTCAGTTCCTTTGACAGCCTGTTCTACACATGGGATATCGGACTTGGAAATAATTTCCTTGCTCTCTATTCCTACTACCTGTCCAGCCCGATTAACTGGCTGCTTGTTCTCTGTCCGCGCGCATATGTCATCGAATTCATCACCTACGGCATTGTCCTTCGCATGGCTCTCTCCAGCCTGACAATGACCTGGTACCTGAACCGGCACAACGAAACCAACAGCATCGGTTCTGCCTTTTTTGGAATTTTCTATGGCCTCAGCGGCTACATGGCCGCCTACAGCTGGAATATCATGTGGCTCGACTGCCTTTTCCTCTTCCCGATGATTATTCTGGGGCTGGAACAGCTTGTCCGGAAAAACAAATGCATGCTTTACTGCATCTCACTTGCCATCTGCATCTATTCCAACTACTACATCTCCATCATGGTCTGCATCAGCCTTGTTCTTTACTTTGCCATCCAGCTGATCCTCTACCGCGGAGATGATTACAACTATCCGAAAAAGGTTCTGAATTTCGCGATTTATTCGCTGCTGGCAGGAGGACTGGCTGCGATTCTGCTGATTCCGACGATCACAGCACTGTCGTCTACCGCTTCCGGAAACTTTAGTTTCCCAAAGAGCGCCTCCTCCTATTTCACCATTTTCGACATGCTCAGCCGACACCTGATGAATACGACGGTTGAGATTGGTCTGGATCACTGGCCCAACATCTACTGCGGCGTCGCGATCCTTGTTTTCGTCCCGCTGTACCTGATGAATAAAAAGGTTCCGTTCCGGGAAAAGATGGTCTACGGACTGCTGCTTCTGTTCTTCCTGTTAAGCTTCAGTCTGAACATCCTGAATTTCATCTGGCACGGCTTCCATTACCCCAATTCTCTGCCCTGCCGCCAGTCCTTCATTTACATTTTCCTTGTTCTGGTAATGGGCTACAAAGGCTACCGCGGTCTGGAGGACCGCTCCGGAAAGGATGTTCTCAAAGCACTTTGTTTTGCAGTGGGCTTTGTTGTTCTGGCGGAAAAGCTTGGCGAGAACCTGACCAACGATGTGCCGAAGGATGACTATTTCTACACTTGGGAGAGCTTCTATCTGTCTCTCGCCTTCATCGCCATCTATGCTGGACTGACCTATGTAAAGACGACCACCAGAAAAAAATGGCGCGGCCTTCTCTTTGTAGCCGCCCTCTGTGCCATCATTGTGGAAACCTCCGTTAACATGGCTACTACCAGTGTGACGACCGTCAGCCGTCCCAGCTATGTCAAGGATGATGAGGCGGTACGCCGTTTCAGTGCCATGGTTGAAGAAGAAAATGACGGTGATTTCTTCCGCACGGAGAAAGTTTCCAACCGGACCAAGAACGATGGTGCCTGGCTTGACTACCGCTCTGCATCCATCTTCTCCTCCACTACCTATGCGGATCTGACTGCATTCTACAAAAAACTCGGTATGGAGTCTTCCACCAACGCCTATGGCACCGAAGGATGGTCCTGGGCTGCAAACATGCTCCTTGGAATCAAGTATTCCATTTCCTCCTCGGAACAGACAGAAGACAACTTCCGAAAGCTTGTCTATTCCGAGAACTATAACCCGGATGTGGACCAGAAGGATGACATCTATTTCTATGAAAACACCTATGTGCTTCCTCTGGGATTTGTTGTTGACAGTAATGTCGGCGTTTCCTGGAACAGCACCGATGTGAATCCCGGTGTAAACTGGAACAGTCTCGCCCATGCGCTCGGCATTGAAGAGGATCTGTTTGTTCTTCAGACAAACGTTGCAAATAATGATACCTCTACTGTTACCGTGACGCTCGACGACACCGGCTACATTTACGTCTATGTCAACAAATCCGGTCCTGCTGAAGTTAAGATTACCTACAATGACGGAACGCAGTTCAGCAAGGAATATGACTATCTCGGCCGCAGTTACTTCTGTTCCGCGTCCGACGCTCCGGCAGGAACGGTTCTGACAATTACCAACGTGGATTCCAACAAATCCGGTCAGGGAATCAATGTCAGCGCTTATGTTCTCAATGAAGATGTTCTTGCTCAGATGTACGAGATCCTGAACAGTGAGCCGCTGGAACTTGAAAGCTACTCCTCCACGTCGATTCGTGGAACGGTTACAAGCACCAATGACGGAACCATGTTCCTCTCCATTCCCTACGATAAGGGTTGGGAAGTGACTGTTGATGGAACCAGGGTAGAAACCGCTTCCTATGAAGAGGCATTCCTCTCCTTTGATGTCCCGGCTGGAACTCATACCATCCGGATGAAGTATACACCGCCCGGTTTTAACATTGGTCTGATGATTTCACTGATCAGTCTGATTCTTCTGATCATGCTCCGCCTGCTGATCCGACAGTGGCACCTCTCAAAAAAGCAGGATGCCCTGGAAGAGAAACGGCTTCATGACATGGATGACATGGAATCATCCGCGGCTTCCTATGAGGACGGGGATGAAATCTACGAGGACGATCTGGATGATGACAGTTATGACCATGACGACTATGAGGAGGACGGGTACAGCGACGACGATTATCCGGATGACGGATATGATGAGGATGAATACCGAAACGACAGGCACCGAAACGGCACGCGAAGCAAGACATCCAAAAAAGCGCCTGCCCGCAAACCGGCTCCCGCAGCTCCCGAAAGAAAAGTCTCAAACGACAGCAGTACGATTGATGAACTGGTTGAGGAACACATGGAGACAAGAAAGACAAATGCTTCTGTCCCGCTCTCTGCTTATCGCAAAAAACATCATGCCGACAAACCTTGATGGGGACGGCAATACCTATTATATAAGGAGGAACTACCTATGAAATTATGGGGAGGACGTTTTACAAAGGAAACAAACAAACTGGTAGACGCGTTTAACGCGTCTCTGCCCTTTGACTGCAAATTTTATGAACAGGATATCCGCGGAAGCATCGCCCATGTGACAATGCTTGCCAAACAGGAAATCCTGACGGATGAGGAAAAAGATACCATCATTGCCGGACTCAACGGCATCCTGGAGGATATCAAAGCCGGCGTTCTGACGTTTGATGACGGCAGCGAAGACATCCACAGCTTTGTCGAAGCTCATCTGATCGAACGGGTCGGTGATGTGGGCAAGAAGCTTCATACCGGCCGAAGCCGCAACGATCAGGTTGCTCTTGACATGAAGCTGTTTACCAGAGATGAGATTGATGAGACTTCTGAGCTTCTGAAGAAACTGCTCTCTGCTCTTCTTGAGACAATGGAAGCAAATCTGGATACTTACATGCCCGGATTTACGCATCTTCAGAAAGCACAGCCGATCACTCTGGCTCATCACTTTGGTGCTTATTTTGAAATGTTCATGAGAGACCATGACCGTCTCGGTGACATCCGCCGCCGCATGAATGTATGTCCGCTCGGCTCAGGAGCGCTTGCCGGAACCACCTATCCGCTGGACCGTGAGTACACAGCTTCTCTTCTCGGTTTCGACCGTGCAACCGGAAACAGCATGGATTCTGTTGCTGACAGAGACTATCTGGTTGAATTTTTAAGCGCACTGTCCCTGATCATGATGCACCTTTCCCGTTTCTGTGAGGAGATCATTATCTGGAATACCAACGAGTATCAGTTTGTTGAGCTGGATGATGCCTACAGCACCGGTTCCAGCATCATGCCGCAGAAGAAGAACCCGGACATTGCCGAGCTGATCCGCGGAAAGACCGGCCGTGTCTATGGTGCTCTCACGTCTCTCCTGACCACCATGAAAGGTCTGCCGCTGGCTTACAACAAAGACATGCAGGAAGACAAGGAAATGGCTTTTGATGCCATGGATACGGTAAAGGGCTGTCTGGCTCTGTTCACAGACATGATTGCAACCATGCGTTTCCGCAAAGACCGCATGGAAGCAAGCGCAAAGAACGGATTTACCAACGCTACGGACGCGGCAGACTATCTCGTTAAGCACGGCGTTCCGTTCCGCGATGCACATGGCATCATCGGCCAGCTGGTTCTTCTCTGCATCGAGAAGAAGATTTCTCTGGACGAGCTTCCGTTGGAGGAATACAAGGCAATTTGCCCGGTATTTGAAGAGGATATCTACAGCGAGATCAGCATGGAAACCTGCGTGGAAAAGCGTCTGACGAAGGGCGCTCCCGGAAAAGAAGTCATGAAGCAGGCGATTGTAACCTACAAAGAATATCTGGCTAACGCATAACAGAATTAAGCGAAAGAAACACGCGTAACGGAAATCCCCCTGTCAGCGGCAGGCATCCAGAAAACTGGCTGCAGTCACTGACAGGGGGATTTTTCTTTCCTTTTCTTATTGTATTACGTTACTGGCTGATTTTTGACCAGTCCACTTCAATCACATAGCGATACAGATCCACATAGTTTGCGTCAGCCGTGTTGCAGATATCAATCGGAGTAATCACACACTTCAGCGGACGCTCAATCTCCGCTCCTGCTGACGGCTTATACTGGGTTACATTGTGAAGCATGCTCTCCACACCGTCTATCTGACCGACATACATCATCGCATGACCATTGATCAGCAGGATGCTTCCCTTCGGAAGGGAGGCGATCAGATCCCGTTTTTCCTGCGTTCCCATTTCCCGGACATCCGTTACTTTCAGACCGCAGTTTGGCATCCAGGACGTGTTTCTTGGAAGCACAATTCCAAAACAGTTGTAGACTGCGCGCAGGGTAGAGCTGCAGTCCATGTAGGCATTGCTGTCGCCCCAGCCATAGTTTGTTCCAAGAAGCTTCTTTGCCTGCTCGACAATCGCATCTTCGCTGAGTGCCAGATAACCTTCCGAGATCATTCCTGCATCCACCGCTGTCTCTATTACCTTCAGCTTTCCGCTGTCATCCTTTTTTGCCATCTGAAGGACAGCGGCACCGTCTACGACTTTCACAAGCGGGAGTCTGGTTCCCATTCGCAGAGCTACACCTTCCGCTGTCAGAACCGGTTCTGTCACAACAGCAAACGAGTCAGCCGTCACAAAGGACTTCATCTCATCCAGCGTACAGAATGCGATCATTTCCGTCTGAACCCATCCGTTATAGCTGTCTGCCTGAACAAAGCTCCATATCTTATCTTCTGTCTGATGAAGGACTGCAACACCTTCACCTGCCATCAGCAGGCTCTCCTGCAGATAGTCAAAGGAGTCGTAACCGGTTCCATTGGACATCTTCTGCCAGGTTGGGAACGCACGGACTGCCGTATTTCCCACCAGTACACCGTACTGAAGTGCGACCGGATCCGCGATGGCAGACAGATTTCTGCGCTTTAACGTGTAATCGAAGTCTCCGGCTGTCCGCTCTGAACCGTCCAGATATGGCATATCCGGCACGGTGTAGGCTTCAATCAGCGTGCGCACCTCCTGCGCCGTGATCTGAGTCATTGAAGTGATATCAACGCGGTGAGAACCACTCTTCTGCAGAGTTGCCGCTTCAACCTCAGCAAGATATCCAGTCCGATTGGAGCTGCTCTGTTCTCCAGACTCTACTGCAGATGTTGTCTCTGCCGGCGTTGTCGCCGCCGGGGTTGTCTCTGCCGGTGTTGTCGTTGCCGGCGTTGTTGCTGCCGGTGTTGTCGTTGCCGGCGTTGTTGCTGCCGGCGTTGTTGCTGCCGGTGTTGTTGCTGCTGGTGTTGTTGCTGCCGGCGTCGATGGTTCTGTCGGCGCATTGGTAATGTCCGGAATCTTCACCGTTGGTTTTGTTGTTGTTTCTTCTGTTTCCTGATTGATCCCCTGTCTGTAATACATGGTAGCACCAAGCATCAGGGCCATGGCTGTCAGAATGATGATCAGCACTCCAACGACCACAGTCAGTTTATCTCTGCTCTTACGTTCTTTCATTGCTAAAACCTTTCCGTATTAAATCTGCTTTCTCACAATCCGATATTCATCCCGGTACTGAAAATGAGGGCAGACATAATAGTCTCCATAGACGGCAGCACGGGCAATCTCATCCTCATCCAGCGCGAAATCGCATTCATAACTGTCATACTCCTCGTCATAAGAAAAATATGCACATTCCTCACAGTTTGTTCTTGCCATTCTCTCTCCCCTGTCCATTTCCTTTCTCGTTCTGAACCCCTGTACCCATCCCACAGGTCAAAAAGATCGCTGTATCCGGCAAAACAGGCAGCGAATCCCTTTTGGGATCAATCCTCTCTTCGAAGCTCTGTGTAAGCCAGCAGGAACGGTGCTACACCCTTGGCATCGTCTTCGACAATCGGCTCTGACATGTAGTAATCATAGCTGCCGTCACGCATCTGAGGACCACCAAGGCCAGCCACCAGACAGATTCCGCCAAGACTGAGAGTTCCATCCTTCTCACGAAGATAGCGCTCACAGATTCCGTTAAATGCCTTAATGGCAGCATCACGGTATTTCTGATCCAGGAAACCAAGACGGACACCTTTCAGAAGGCTGTATGCCATGATCGAACTTCCGCTGGTCTCCAGATAATTTCTTTCACGACCGCCCATGTTTACCACCTGATACCACATGCCGCTTTCATCCTGGAACTTCAGCATGGAATCCATCAGGTCAACAAAAACTTTTTTCAGATTTTCATATTCTTCTGGCATGTAGCTGGGATCAGCCTGGGACAGCGTATCCAGCAGCGCCATGGAATACCAGCCCAGGGCGCGAAGCCAGAAGTTCTGGGAAAGGCCGGTTTCCTTGTCACACCAGAACATCTCTCTGGAAGAATCATAGGCGTGGTAATACAGGCCGGTTTTCTCGTCACGCATGTATTTTACTACATTGGCAAACTGACCATAGATATCTTTATAAAGCTCCTTCTGACCGTTTCTTGTCACATATTCCATGTAAAACGGCTGTCCCATGTACATTCCGTCCAGCCAGACCTGATTGGGATAAATCTTCTTGTGCCAGAAGTTGTTTTCAGCGGTTCTCGGCTGTCCAAGCAGCTGGGAATAGACCAGATCAGCCGCCTTTTTATATTTTTCCTTTCCGGTGATATCGTAAAGAAGGAACAGGGTTTTTCCCGCATTCACATTGTCGATGTTGTATTCCTCCACACGATAGCCGTCAATGGTTCCATCCTCCTTTACCCGATGGCTGATATAGCTCTCGGCAAAGTTAAGGTATTTCTCTACACCGGTTATTTTCCAGGTTTCAATCATGGCAAGGATCATGCAGCCGTCGATGTAGTTCCATCCGGACTTCTTTCCTTTCCTTGCCACCTCGATGTTCCACGCCGGAAAATCCAGTGTACTGTTCTCAATCAGGCTGTCAAGATAACGTTCAATCATTTCAATTCTCATTTGCTGCTTTCCTCCTGCTCACTTACTCATTTCAGGGATTCAAAGACCCATCCCCTCCCGGGCTCCTTTTCTTATCATTTGTACCGACAAGTTCCCTGTTCTCTCTTATTTTCTTCTCCGCATCCGTCAAATTACTCAACGGTTACTGATTTTGCCAGATTCCTCGGCTTATCCACATCCAGTCCTTTTGCCAGCGACACATAGTAGGCAAACAGCTGAAGCGGTACGATGGACAGAGATGCGGTAAACCACCGGCTGGTCTTTGGAATATACATTGTTGTGTTTGCGGTATCTTCGATGGAATAGTTTCCGATGGTCGTTACCGTCATCAGATATCCGCCTCTCGATTTTACTTCCACCATGTTGCTGACTGTTTTGTCAAACAGCTCCGGCTGCGTTACCACACTGACCACCAGCGTTCCCTTTTCAATCAGGGAAATCGGTCCGTGTTTCAGTTCTCCCGCTGCATACGCCTCGGAATGAATATAGGAAATTTCCTTCAGCTTCAGCGAACCTTCCAGAGAAACGGAATAGTCTACACCGCGTCCAATAAAGAAAATGTCCCTTGCCGAAGAAAATTTGCTGGCAAACCACTGAATCCGCTCACGATCACCCAGGATCGCCGCAATTTTATCCGGAAGCTGCTTCAGTTCTTCAATCAGCTGCCCATACTCATCCTCTCCAATCTGTCCTCTCACCCTTGCAAAGTGAACGGCGATCAGATAGAAAACAGCCAGCTGGGCGCTGTACGCTTTTGTCGTGGCAACCGAAATTTCCGGGCCTGCCCAGGTATAAAGAACATTGTCCGCTTCACGGGCAATGGAGCTTCCCACAACATTTACGATTCCAAGCACACGCTCACCCATCTCATGAGCAAGACGCAAAGCGGCCAGCGAATCAGCCGTCTCGCCGGACTGACTGACTACAATAACAAGGGTATTGTCTTCCATGATTGGCTGACGATAACGAAACTCGCTTGCCAGATCAACCTCCACCGGAAGTCTTGTCAGTCCTTCCAATACATATTTCGCTGTCACACCGGTATGGTAGGCCGAACCACAGGCAACGATACAGATCTTCCTGATTTCACGAATCCCGTCATCCGAAAGATTCATCTCATCCAGAACGATCCTTCCGTCCTTAATGCGCGGACTGATCGCATCGCGAACCGCTTTTGGCTGTTCGTAAATTTCTTTCAGCATGAAGTGCTCATAGCCGCCTTTTTCTGCTGCCTCCAGATCCCAGGAAACCGTGTGCAATTCCTTGGTGATTTCTTCCTGATCCAGATTGAAGAAAGTGACCTGCCCGGCATCCATGCGGACAATTTCCATGTTCTCGATGTAATAGACATCGCGTGTATATTTCAGAATCGCCGGAACGTCCGAAGCAATGTAATTGCCGGTTTCTGAAACACCTACGATCAGCGGACTGCCCTTGCGGACTGCATAGATCGTGTCCGGATGCTCCTGAAACAGAATTCCCAGTGCGTAGGAGCCTTCCACTCTTGTCATAACCTTCGCTATGGCTTCCAGCGGATTCCCTTTATAGTAGTAGTCCAGCAGATGGGCTACCACTTCCGTATCCGTCTGAGAAAGAAATTCATAGCCCTTCCTCGTCAGACGGTCTTTCAGCTGCTGATAGTTTTCAATGATTCCATTGTGAACGACGGCAATGGACCGGTTCCTGTTATAGTGAGGATGCGAATTCGTCACCGAAGGCTCCCCATGAGTCGCCCACCTGGTATGACCAATGCCGATGGTTCCCGGCATGTTTTCTCCGTTTCCCGTCAGCTGACGAAGAACATTCAGCCTTCCCTTTGCCTTTACGATCCGGATTTCATCCTCGTTCAAAATCGCAATTCCGGCTGAGTCATACCCTCTGTACTCCAGCTTTGACAAACCGTCAAGCAGGATTGGTGCTGCCTGCTTCTGACCAACATAACCAACAATTCCACACATAGTAATTCCTCCCTGCGCTGTCCGGATCTTTATTACTGAGTATCTTTCTCAGCCTGTCTGATCCCATTTCTGTGTCACTTACTTTTGTGCTTTTCTGTTTTTTATTTACAATGTCCTTTTGCACGCATCACTGAAATTACCTGCTCCACATGCGTCTGACAGATTTCGTCATTTTCCGCTTCAACCATGACACGGACTACCGGTTCGGTACCGCTTCCTCTAACAAGAATTCTTCCGGTATCTCCCAGAGCTTCCGTCACCGCTGCAATGGCAGCCTTTACATCCGGATCCTCCATTGCCGCATTCTTATCCGCAACACGCACATTCTTCAGAAGCTGCGGATAGATTGTCACCGGATCAGCCAGCTTTGAAAGAGGCATTTTCTTCGCAAGCATGACTTCCATCATCTTCAGTGCAGTAAGAATTCCGTCACCGGTTGCTGCATATTTGCTGAAGATGATGTGGCCGGACTGCTCGCCGCCAATAATAAACCCGTTTGTCTGCATGTTTTCGTACACATATTTATCGCCAACTGCAGTTTTCTCATAGTCAATTCCGGCTTTCTCCAATGCCTTATAGAGACCGAAATTGGACATGACTGTAGTAACTACTGTATTCTTTTCCAGTGCCCCCCGCGATTTCAGGTAGGCTGCGTAAATATACATGATCAGATCGCCGTCAACCACATTTCCGTTTTCATCGACACAGAGACAGCGGTCCGCATCACCATCAAAGGCAAAGCCGACATCAAGGCCTTTTTCTTTCACCAGCTCCTGCAGACTCTCAATGTGAGTGGAACCGCAGTTGGTGTTAATGTTGAGACCGTCCGGTTCATTGTGAATCACAAATGTCTTTGCCCCCAGCGCATCAAACACACTTTTGGCAATCATCCAGGAGCTTCCGTTGGCGCAGTCCAGTCCCACCTTTACTCCGCGGAACGAATGGGTCGCCAGGGAGATCAGGTAGCCCACATAGCGGTTGCGTCCTGCCGCATAGTCAACGGTGCATCCGATCTGATCGTTTACTGCATAGGGAATTTCTCCGCTCCTGCCATCCAGATAATCCTCCACCAGTGCAATCACGTTCTCCGGCATCTTCTCGCCGGCACTGTTGATCAGTTTGATTCCATTGTCATAGTAAGGATTATGACTGGCAGAAATCATGATTCCGCAGTCGAAGTCCTCTGTTTTTACAACATATGACACGCTTGGTGTCGTTGTTACATGGAGCAGATACACGTCTGCACCGGAGGCTGTCAATCCTGCTACCAGTGAATATTCGAACATGTAGCTGCTGCGGCGGGTATCTTTTCCGATCACGACCTTACATTTGTGCTCCTGACCATAGTACCAGCCAATAAATCTTCCGACCTGAAACGCATGCTCCACAGTCAGTCCTACATTTGCTTCTCCACGAAATCCGTCTGTTCCAAAATATTTTCCCATTGTCGTCTCCTAATCAGTCATTCTATAGCAGCATATGCCGCCGGCTTCAAAAATAAGTTAACAGAAATAATTTCTTTCCCATCTGTTATAAACAGGCATTGGCCGAAAGAAACACAGATTTTTATCTTCTGTATGACTATATACATAAATCATCTTCTGCCGCTGCGACTCATCCAGACGGATCCAGTCGGTAAAATCAATCTCGCAGTTGGCCATGGATCTTCCGCAGGCACTGCAGCTGAGCTGTCTTTGCAGACTTACCATTCTGGTTTTTGCGCATTTCGGACAGATAAAAACATACATCATAACATTTCGAATCCTCTCAAGCGTTCATATCCTATCTTGTGCAGATTCTTCTGTGGCAGGGAGCCGGACCATTGGGACTCTCCCGCGCGGCAGTCCGGTCTTTTGGGACTGTCTCAAAGACTTTTTCAGTCGTATATCAGACTGCGCAGCTGCGCATTGTTGTTGGCAAAGTCAATGCCAAGTACATCCTGTTCGCCCATCTTATCGTTCCACCAGGTTCCGTTGATCGGTACCTGAACCTGCTCCAGTGAATAGAACAGATACATGGGGGCAGACACAAGCAGTGCTGCCATTTCGTTGTCGCTGATGTTCGTTGTTAAATCCGGAAGCACGGTGTTGCAGGCAGTAATGATCCGAAGCGGATTGGATTTCACTTTCCGGATCAGCGCATCCAGAACGGCGCGCTGTCTTCCCGTCCGCGCAAAATCTGTGCCGATGATTCGGATTCTGGAATAGCCAAGAGCCTGTCTTCCGTTAACAAGCTGGGTTCCTGCTTCATTGAGGAAGCTGTATCCTTCTTCTTTCCCTTCTACGTGGTTCAGTTCACTGATATAGCCGTTGACGTAGGGCAGTTCCTCCGGTGTGATTGTCAGTTCCACACCGCCAAAAGCATCGATCACTTCCATGAAGTCGTAAAAGTCAACCTGTACATACTGATCCACGCCAACCTTGAAATTTTCTTCAATGGTCTGGATCAGAAGTGCCGCTCCACCGACCTGATACGCGTGGTTGATCCGGTTCTGGCCGACACCCGGTATGGTAACATAGCTGTCACGCATGATGGATGTCATTACCAGCTTCCCTTTCTTTCGATTGATTGAAAGAAGAATCATTGCATCCGAGCGGGACGCGTCATTGGCAACACGGTTATCCGTTCCGATCAGCAGAATGTTGGTAACAAATGGATCCGATGCCACATCTGCCGCCCGCACATAGGACGTTTCGTAAGGCTTGTAGTTTGTCTGAGTGATCATCGCCCGCACAGCAACATAGGCGGCAAGCACAAGAATCACAAAGATCAGAAGCAGAGCAAGAAGGAATCGGAGCATGCGCCTGCCCAGTCCATTCTTTTTCTCTTTACGCTTTTGTTTTCGCGCTGTCTTTCGTTCTTCTTTTCTTTCGTCCGCGTTCCGCTGACCTGACGGTTTTACCGCAGCAGCTTCTCTTTTGATCTGTCTTGCCACCCGTTCCGCTTCTGCATTCTGCCTTGCTTCCCGTTTCCGTTCCTGTTTTCTGCGCCGACGCACCTCTTTTGCAGAAAGATCACTCTCATCCGCATCTTCGTTTGCATCATACGCATTGGCATAGCTGGCATCCTCAGACACGCGGCTTCGCTCCGGCATGTCGTAGGAGTCTCTTTCCAGATCAGCCTCACGATCCGGCGCGAACCCTTCATCCGTCTCCGCCTCGTAAGACCGATATCGTCTCTGACTATTGTATCTTTTTCTGGCATTCAGTTCATCCAGTTCCTCATCTGCCTGACGCGTCGCTTCTTCCAGCGTGATCTCACCGGCCTCCAGCTCCTCCGCCCGGATCCGTTCCCGGATTTCATGGGCACGAAACAATATTTCTTTCTCTTCTTCTGTTAAATTCGCCATTCATCCTTCCTCCTTAACAGACAAACCACTCATTTCATTGATTTCCCTGTTATCGCCCCCTGATTTTGCTTCCCAGCAAATCATCGGAAGGCATCACTTTATTATAATATAGATAGAAGATTTTCGCAAGCCCAACTTGGCAATGCATCACTTTAGTGTAAGACAATCACAGAAGAAATCCAATCCGTTTTCTCTCTCCAACCTGCAAAAAGGCGCAAAAGCCCGCTTGATTCTGTGCACAGCCCTTTCTGCGGCACATGATTCAAACAGGCTTTTGTACATTCATTGGTTATCCGTTCTGTCTTTACGCAATCACATCAAACAGCGGCTTGCATGCCGGATAGATCTGTCTGAACTGCTGATAGCGTGCCTCGTACTTTTCCACCAGCTCCGGTTCCGGAACTACGGTATCTACGACCTTTACAATCGCAGCGGCAGCAGTCTCCACATCCGGATACTCTCCGTTTGCCACTGCAGCCAGCATTGCGCCGCCAAGACCGGGGCCTTCCTCGCTCTCGATCACATCAACCTTAACATTAAGAATATTGGCAATCATCTTCTTCCACAGCAGGCTCTTTGCGCCTCCGCCGCAGATCTTGGTGCGTTCAATCTGGATTCCCAGTGACTTGGCAACCTCAAAGGAATCTCTCAGCGCAAACGCAACGCCTTCCAGAACCGCCTGATACATGTCCGCGCGGCTGGTATCCATGGTCATGCCGATGAACGTGCCTCTTGCCTTCGGATTATTGTGCGGAGAACGCTCACCCATCAGATATGGGAGGAAGTATACATGATTCTCGCCCAGTTTTGTGATCGCAGTCTGCTCATCCGCATAGGCTTTCGTTCCGAGGATTTCTTCCATCCACCACTTGTTGCAGGAAGCAGCGCTGAGCATGCATCCCATCAGATGGTACGTTCCGTCTGCGTGAGCGAAGGCGTGAAGCGCATTATACTGATCTACCCGGAACTCTTTTGAGGAAATGAAGATGGTTCCGCTTGTTCCCAGAGAGATGTTGCACATACCTTCTCCGACTGTGCCGGTACCAACCGCAGCGGCAGCGTTGTCACCGGCACCAGCAGCAACAATCACGTTCTCACCAATTCCCAGTTCAGCAGCCACATCGGCCTTTACCACGCCAATCTTTTCATAGCTCTCATAGATTCCGGCCAGCATATCCACAGTAATTCCGCAGATCTCACACATTTCCTTTGACCAGCAGCGGTTCTTAACATCAAACAGAAGCATGCCGGAAGCATCCGAAACATCGGTTGCGAAAACACCGGTCAGCTTGTAGGCGATGTAGTCCTTCGGAAGCATGATTTTTTGAATGCGGGCAAAATTCTCCGGCTCTTTATTTTTCACCCAGAGAATCTTCGGCGCCGTAAAGCCGGTGAAGGCGATGTTAGCCGTATACTCAGACAGCTTATCCTGTCCGATTACCTGATTCAGATAGTCTGTCTCCTCATAGGTACGTCCATCGTTCCACAGAAGGGCCGGGCGGATTACCTCATCATTCTCATCCAGAATTACCAGGCCGTGCATCTGACCGCCAAAGCTGATTCCAGCAACCTGACTCTTATCTTCGCCTTCCAGAAGTTCTTTGATTCCGGCTATGCTCTGAGCATACCAGTCTTCCGGCTTCTGTTCCGACCAGCCCGGATTCGGGAAGTAGAGCGGATACTCCCTGGATACCGTTTTCTTAATTGTTCCATTTCCTTCCATCAGCAGCACCTTGACTGCAGAAGTTCCTAAATCAACTCCAATATAAAGCATCATTTCTCCTCTTTTCTCTGTTTGATATGTATGTTATCTGAAATACCATTCATGTACGTCAGTATGGACGGATTGTATCATCGGAATCGTCTCCGTCTGTAATGGAACGGATCACAACATAGTAACCAATCCGGTCATTGATCCGTACAAAGACACGGTCTCCCACCCGGTGGCCGTTGATGGCTTTCCCCATCGGCGATTCAATGCTGATCTTCCCGGAGATCGAGTCACAGCGCACAGATGTTACCAGTTTAAACGTCTCCGTAACATCCTCATCTTCCAGATAGACCTCAATCTGTTTGTTCAGACCGACAACGCCCTCCGCGGAGTCATCGGAAATGATCGTAGCATTTTTCAGCATCCGTTCCAGGTACCGGATCCGGCTTTCATTCTTGTTCTTGTCTTTCTTTGCCGCATAGTATTCAAAATTCTCACTCAGATCTCCCTGAGCTCTTGCTTCCTGCACGGCTCCGATTGCTTCTTTTCGCACAACAAGCGTCCGGTATTCGATTTCCTGTTTGATTTTTTCCACATCGCCCTGTGTCAGACGCTCACCCATTTTCTACTTCCTCCCGATAAAATTTTCTGGTTGCATAGGCTGTCAGAAAAACCATGGGAGAATTCCAGTAGATTGTGATTTCATTAAGCGAATAGCACTCCCAGGCATCCGCAAAGCACTTCATCGGCGCTGTTCCCTCCGGAATCAGGCGGAGCGCATCCGGATCACATGGTTTCCCATTCGGCCCGCCGGAAACAAATCCGGAAATCGGGTCATCGATTCCATCGGCAACGGTAGGACGATTATGCGGATTTCGGAATGCACCGCTTCCATGACCAGTCACATAGCTCATATCCAGCGGATTGCAGCCAAGGATGTAATCAAGCTGGCAAAACGCCGCTTCTTCAAACGCCTTATCTCCGGTAAACAGATAAGCCATGACCAGCACAATGCCGTTGTTAAGTACATTCATGTTGCTTCCCCAACCGAACTCCTCCGGCTTCAGGGAAACACCATAACCGCTCTTCTGTGACTGAGCTGCCAGGCTTTTTGCCCGCTTTACGAAATCATGGCGGAACTTCTCAGCCATCTCCACTCCGGTGTATCCTTTCCAGTCTGTCAACACACAGAGACCGGCAAATCCGGACACATCCGCCCAGCCAAGCTCTGTTTTGGTCGGACATGCTTCGTAAAGTTCCTTTAATTCTTTCATTCCCTTTTTGCCCTGTGTCATCCGCGTCATTTCAGCCGCTGCCCACAGACGTTCATCCAGATCCGTGGTATCGTCATATTCACCGGTATTGCAGCCCTCCGGATTTCGGAATCCCTGAAATTCCGGATTTTCCTTCAGCCATTCCCAGCTCTTTTCGCTGGCAGTCTGCAGACGGTTTGCGAACGCAGCATCATATTTCCGGTAGATTTTGGATGCCAGAGCAGTTACGGCACAGAAATCACCGACCGCCATTGAAGAAACAGGGAACACAAACAAATCATCCTGATCTTCTTGCGGCATGACAAAGTCAGCATGACGCAGCGTTGTCACTTTGTGGTAAACACCGCCGTCCGCTCTCTGCATCTTCAGCATCCATTCCAGCTCGCAGCGGCACTCATTAAGAATATCAGGGAGATCGTTACCGGATTCCGGAATCTCCAGTGATTCCTCAAAACACTCCGGAAACAGACGGTACGCATAAAGCAGATGACCGATTGCTGTCGCCGCCGCAGTGACATAACGGCCGAAATCACCGGCATCATGCCAGCCTCCTGTCACATCAAGCGTAATCTCCGGATTCTCCCACAGCTTTGCAGGGCGATTATGGCAGACATCATGGGCAAAACAGCCTGCATGTTCCTCCTTTAATCCGCAGCCGCATCGCTGGTAATAAAACATTTTCATCAAATCCCAATGAAGCTGGTTCAGCACGTCCGGTGCAATTGTAATCTCTTTCGAATTCGCCTGGGGATCTTCAATCCGGTAAACTCCCGGCTGCTGAATCGACGTCAGGTCAAGCAGGTACACCCGTTCCCCTGCGGCTTCATCAATTCCCGCATCTTTTGCATCAATTTCTTTACAACAGATACCATCTGCCTGACAGATCCGATAGCGGCCCGGCTCGCTTACCGGAATCAATTTCCTCATCTCCGGTAAATATCCGGTCTGATTTACATGGATCATGGTTCTCTTCCTCCTGAACACAAGGTAATGTAACTGCTTTTGATTATACGTGATTTCAGCGGAATTTACAATCATTTTACTGATTTTTTCCTGCGTGTCCTGACCTGTCTTTCGCTGGCAGATTCCGGATCCGCTGCCAATTATAAAGAATCCGTTAAGAAATGCCCCTTTACTTGACATTGTCTGTTCCGCTGAGATAAAATAGAATGCGTTTCAATTGACAGGAACCCTGTGGTTCCTATCCCATGAAAAAGGTGGTTCCCATGAAAGAAAAATCATTGAAACGATCGATGTTTCTGATCGCATTTACACTTTTTCTAGCGTTCCTTCTCCTTCACTTCGGTCATCTGACGGATTATTTTTCTTATTTCATCCATGCCGTCAAGCCGTTCATTGTAGGAGCTTTCGTTGCGTTCCTGATCAACATTCCCATGCGTTGGATTGAACGCCTTCTGTTTCAATATGTGAGTCGTCAGTCACGGTTCATCCGTTTCCGCCGTCCGGTCAGCCTGATTCTTACGATCTCCCTGATCTGCACCATTCTTTATTCGGTTCTTAAGCTTGTTGTGCCAACTATCGGTGAAACGATTGTCCGCATCTTTGAATCCATTCCCGGTGCGCTTGCTCAGTTAAATGAATGGCTTCTGGAAAAAGGTGTGGACACCACAACCGTTCAGGCTGAGATTGCTGCCCAGTTTCCGTCACTGAATTCGCTTTCACTGGAACAGATTTCCAAATGGGTGCAGGACTACGCGATCCAGATTCTCTCTACTACAACAAACGTTGTTTCACTTGTCTTCTCCGGTGCCACGGATGTCGTTGTTTCCTTCTTCTTTGCGATTTATCTGCTTTTTTCCAAAGAAGCGCTGAGCCGCCAGCTGAAGATGCTTCTCTATGCATTCCTGCCTGAGCGAATCTGTGACCGTGCCGTTTCTATCGGTCAGCTCTGTGTCACAACCTTCTGCGATTTCTTCAGCGGGCAGTTCATCGAAGCCTGCATCCTCGGTGCCCTGTTCCTTATCGCAATGACGATTCTCAGGCTTCCCTATGCCGTCCTGATCAGCGTTCTCATTGCTGTCACCGCAATGATTCCGATCTTTGGCGCATTTGCCGGCTGTGCCATCGGTGCTTTCCTCATTGTCATGGTTGATCCCATGAAGGCTGTGATTTTTGTTGTCACCTTTCTGGTCATCCAGCAGCTGGAAGGCAACCTGGTTTATCCCCATGTCGTTGGAAGCCGTGTTGGTCTCCCGTCTCTCTGGGTTCTGGTTGCCGTCTCTGTTGGCGGTTCTCTGATGGGACTGGTCGGAATGCTCCTTTTTATCCCTGCTTTTTCCGTTATCTACCGCATCATTCGCGAGCATGCCCATTCAAGACTATGCAGCCGGCAGATCAGCGAAGAGAAGTGGGCAGAACATCCCTCTCAGAAGCCACTTCGAATCCATCGTCTTCTGAAGCGCCTGTTCTTCATGCTCCAGCGGGCGTTTTCTATCCTGTCCAAACAGATTGCAAAACGATTCCGATAATGCGGGAATCCTGACGGATCTTTCACCATTCATCATCCAAAAACACGCATCCCCGGCAGCTGTGCGCTTCCATTCGCACGGCTGTCCGGGGATTTGTTTCACATTCGGCCGATTCTCAGTTCTGTTCCTCGTTCGGAGTTTTCTCAGCGGTAACTGTCAAAGAAACCAATTAAATTGTTGAGGAATTTCATCATTACTTCCTTCTCGCTGTCATCCATGTTATCAACGATGCTGTGAATCATTTTTTTATGGAAATCGCGATGATGATTGTATGCTTTCTTTCCCTTTTCTGTTAACGTTACAAAAACAACACGTTTATCTTCTGTACTGCGTTCCCGATTGATGTAGCCCTTCTTTTCAAGGCCATTCATGGAAATGTTTACCGTTGCCTGCGTGACCGACAAGGTTCTGGCAACTGCAGATACCATAACAGGCTGCGCATTGCCGATTGCTTCAATCACATGCATATCATTGTTTGTGATATCCTTGAATTCCTCGGTAATGATTGCTTTTTCCTCAATGGTCATGATATCGTGAAACAGCTTTACCAGCAGTTCATTTACCGCCATTGTTAATGATCGGCTGTTCATTTGTTTTTCCTCCCTATCCGGCTGCAGGCGACCGGTTTTACAGATATTTCTCCAGTGTTCTTCTCACTGCGCCTGCACCAGCGATTTCCTGAATAAACAGATCCTCAACCTTTTCTGCCAGTCCTGCTTCGTAAAGACTGATGCCGAAAATATTCGGATTGCTCATAATTTCTTTCAGCTGTCCCTTATAGGTAGACAAATCTCCCACAACAATTCCTGCCAGCTGCTGCTGAAGCTGTTCCAGCATCGGATCACTGCTGAGAGTCATCGGCTGAAGCTCATCATCCACTGCCAGAAGGTAACGGAGCCATCCTGCCAGTGCCAGCGGGATATAGGTCAGTTCAGAAGCATCCAGTTCATCGGAAGCCACATAGGATTTGATGGTCTCACCAAAACGTACCGGAATCTTCTGTGACGTATCCGTTGCGATTCTCTGTGGTGTATCCGGCATAAACGGATTCGGAAGACGCTTGTCAATAACCTCATGGATGAAATCCATCGGAGAAAGAATGCCAGGATCTGTTACCACCTTCATGCCTTCTTCGTATCCAATCTTCTCAACTAGTCCCTTCAGCTGAGGATCGTTCATCTCATCCGCAATCAGGTTATAGCCCAGCACACAGCCGTAAACAGCAAGAGCGGTATGGAGCGGGTTCAGACAGGTAGTAACCTTCATGCGTTCCACGCGGTTTACCGTATCACGATCGGTAAAATACACGCCTGCTTTCTCAAGTGCAGGTCTTCCATTGGGGAAACGGTCTTCGATTACCAGATACTGCGGCTCTTCTGCATTGACAAAAGGCGCAATGTACGTGTTTCTGGAAGTGATGACCGGCTCCATGTCCTCCACACCAAGAGCAGACAGCTGATTTTTAACAGCCTCTGCCGGACGGGGAGTGATTTTGTCGATCATGCTCCAGGGGAAACTTACTCTGGTTTCATCCTCCAGGTAAGCGGTAAATCCTGCTTCCGCTTTTCCATTTGCAACCCAGGCGCGCGCAACCGTCAGAACGGCATTCTTCAGCTTCTCACCATTGTGTGAACAGTTATCCATGCTCACCACAGCAATCGGATAAGCACCTGCCTGATAACGCTCATAAAGGAGAGCTGCAGTAATGCTCATAGCGTGCTTCACAGACTGCGGACCGGACTGAATGTCCTGCTGCACCACCGGAAGAAGTTCGCCGTTGATATTTGTCAGACCATAGCCCTTTTCCGTTACCGTATAGCTTACCATCTGGAGCTTTTCAGAACGGAACATTGCCTTCAGGCGGCCGATTTCTTCTTCTTTGCTGTAATCTGCCTTGATGCAGTCAGCAATGCTTGCAATGACGTTATTCTTCGTTGTTCCGGTTGGCAGGAGCGTTGCCAGAAGGGTCAGGCTGTCAAACGGCTTGTAGATCATGTCCGCAATGTCATAGTCGAAGGTCTCTGCTGCGATCAGACCGGTGTCAGCTTCTCCCTTATCCAGCAGATCATTCAGCAGCCCGGCGATATAACCGCGGAAGATGTTACCCGCTCCGAAATGGATCCATGTGGGTTCCTTCTTCGTCTTTTCGGCAACTGCCTTTACATCATATTTCGGTAAACGGATTCCAGCCTGCTCCCAGACGGAAGCTTCTCTTGTAATGCTGTCCAGAGATAATTTCATCGATTATGCCTCCTTCTTAATTGCTTCCCAAAGTCCGCACAGATAAGCTGCTCCAAGCGCTCTGTCGTAGAGACCGTAGCCAGGCATTGCCTTCTCATCCCAGATCATTCTTCCGTGGTCAGGACGGATGATTCCATCAAATCCTGTCTCATAAAGAGCCTTCATGATTGCAGGCATATCAAAGGTACCGTCGGAGGACAGATGTGCTGCTTCTTCGAAATCATTCTCGCCATCATTAAACTGCAGGTTACGGATGTGTGCAAAATGAATTCTTCCCTTCAGCGCATGGATCATCTCCGGCAGATTGTTGCTTAAACTTGTTCCATAGGAACCGGTACAGAAAGTAACACCATTGTGCGGGTTGTCAACCATCTTCATCATGCGCATGATGTGTTCCTTATTGTTGATGATACGCGGCAGTCCGAATACGCTCCAGGACGGATCATCCGGATGAATTGCCATGTTGATGTCATACTTATCACAGACAGGCATGATTGCTTCCAGGAAATATTTCAGATTTGCAAACAGCTTTTCCTCATCAATGTCACTGTACAGTTCAAACAGTTCTTTTACCTTTGCCATACGTTCCGGTTCCCAGCCCGGCATTACCGTTCCGTTCATATCACCGGAGATGGAATCAAACATTTTTGCCGGATCAATGCTGTCGATTGTCTTCTGGCTGTATGCGAGAACTGTAGAACCATCTTTGCGGACGCGTGCCAGTTCTGTTCTTGTCCAGTCAAACACCGGCATGAAGTTGTAACATACCATGTGAATGTCTGCTTTACCAAGATTCTCAAGCGTCTTGATATAAGCGTCAATATCCTTATCTCTTTCCGAAGAACCGGTCTTAATCGCGTCACTGACATTCACGCTTTCAATACCGGGAAGGGTCAGTCCCGCATCTTCAACTTCCTTTTTCAGAGCCAGAATCTCGTCCAGCGTCCAGATTTCACCTGGCATCTTGTTGTAAAGAGTTGTGATTACACCGGTTACATAAGCGGTCTGTCTGATCTGCTTCAAAGTTACGGTATCATGTCCGGTACCGTACCATCTCATTGTCATCTGCATAAAAATACCTTCCTTCTCGTTATTTCAAAGGCGCTTTCAAAACACGGACCTCCTGCTGACAGCGCCCTCCTATCTATCAATTATACACAAAATCCGGACATTGAAAAATAGCAAATCATGTATCCTGCATTGCAATTCTTGCTATTTCTTGCTTTTTGTTATCACTGAGCAACCAGTTCAACAGAAGTAAATGTACTGTTGATCAGTGAATGGATATCTGCCATTGTCATTGGGCTGTACACGGCATATTCTGCAATAACCGCACTGTTGCTGCCCAGATCCATGCCATACACAAGCATGTAGCATGGTTCCTCATCCTCTTCATTTGCAAAGGTCACTGTATAGTACTGAATTGTATTCGATCCGCTCGTTGTATTTGCGATTTCAGAAACCTCGGCAACTGCAAACTGTTCTGTATAGTAGGTGATATCGGTCTCATGGTAATCCGCAAATGTTGCATAATCCATTATCGACAGTGAGATATAGTCACTTCCATCTGCAAAATCAAGATAGGCATACTGCGGAGCAGAATTCACGGTGTCCAGACTCAGCTTCTGCTCATCATAGGTTATCCAGGCAAGTTCTGTGCCATACCAGTCTTTCATCAGGAAACGATTTCCATCAAACGTCACGGTTTCCATTACATATTCTTCCGATTCATCGATTTCATAGGAATCATCCATCGTATCAATATCGAGGGACTCCATAAACTCACCCTCACCCAGGTAATAGAGCATGTAAGTGGTAGCAGCCACATCTCTTACAAGATCAGCCAGTTCCACACAATTTTCCGGTGCTTCTACCGCGAATGCCTCAATCGGAGTAACAGAAGCTTCCGTTCTTACATCCGATTCCACACCATCTGCTCCCATCACCCCATCGACAAGAATCGCATAGCCGCCATTCTCTCCTTTGGTTAATGTATAAGTATAGTTGATCTCCATGCCTTCACGTTCCAGCTCTTCTTTCATCTGGCTGGAGAGCATTGAAAAATCAACACCTTCTTCTTTCAGCGCCTCTTCCACGTAAGCACCGTTGACAGAATCCAGCATCGCCTGCATCGACTCCAGATCAAGCTCCTCTGTCATTGCGGCAGAAATTTCATCCATATTGAACAGCGGATCAATTTCCTGGATTCCTTCAACCGCTGCAGTTACATAGTCGTTTTCCAGCAGCTGCATCGGATCCAGATTCAGTTCTTTCAGCACTGCAAGACTGTCATCGACCCAAAGCGCCAGATTCTCATCCATCACAAAAACCATGGCATCGATCATCTGGAGATAAACCTCATTGTTCATGGTCATCTGCCATCCGTTCTCAACCTCGGTAACCGGAACTACAGAATAGCATTCCATCATCGGCGTCTGAACATCCGCAACCAGTTTTCCAATCTGTTCCATCGGAATTCCTTCGTCCACACTGGTGCAGGGGATTCGAATCCAGTCTTCAGTCAATCCGAACATCTTAACAAAACGCTCAGCGATTCCATTTCCCATAAGCTCGGAAACCGTATCAAAAATTTCGCCGGTATTCAGATAGCAGGCATCCGGAAGCACTCTTACCAGATCTTCCAGGGAAACCTCATAAGCCACCGCAAGCTCAGGAACCTCAAATGCAGCATAGAGATCCACACCGGAAATTCCGTTTTCTCCCTTCATTCCGGTAACAGTCATCGTCATTGCAACACCTTCCGCTTCCATAGTAACGGTTTCTTCCAGCTGGTAATTTGGCAATGCGCTTGCCTCCTGAACATATGCCATCATTTCCTCTGTTGCAGAACCGGTTTCCTGCGCTGCGGCCGGTACCATCCCAACGGTTGCTCCTGCTGCCAGAACAGTAGACATCATTACAGCAATTTTTCGTTTCATAACACTCATCCTTTCTTTTCCCGATTGCGGATGGAAATTCCCGCATTCACGTTGATAGTTACGGTTATCATACCATATCCGCGCAGAAAAGTAAATACATAGAAGAACAGCGATATCACTGATTGGTAAACTTCAGTCATATCGCTGTTTCCTCTCTCGTATCTTTTTTGACATAACCATCACCAGTCGCCAGGATCGGTTCTGCCAACATTCCGTCTTTTGTATCAGCAGTTCATTGGCGGCGGTTACATACAAATTGCTTCGGTACTTCTTACTGCTTTCGTAACGTCCAGCTTCGGTACCTTTTCCTTCTTTCGTAACATCCAGCTTCAGTACTTCTTACTTCTTTCGTAACGTCCAACTTCAGTACTTCTTGCTTCTTTCGTAACGTCCAACTTCAGTACTTCTTACTTCTTTCGTAACGTCCAGCTTCAGTACTTCTTACTTCTTTGGTAACGTCCAGCTTCAGTACTTCTTACTTCTTTCGTAACGTCCAACTTCAGTACTTCTCGCTTCTTTCGTAACGTCCAACTTCAGTACTTCTTACTTCTTTCGAAAAATCCGGCTTCTGTATTTCATACCTTCTCTTTCTTACGTAAGCTACAGGCTTTTGTACATTTTGTGTATCTCTTTGGTATGCCTATACTATATCAGATTCTGTCGGATTATGCAAGTAAAATCGTTCGACATTTTTCGACACCATTCGACATTCTCTGCGCCGCATTCTAAGAGCCATTTTTCTCTGAGGGCCCGTTTATGCTTCCTCCTGATAAATATCGTACTCTTTTCCCTCGCGCACAAGAACCGGTATGATTCCAAGCGGCGCAGGAACCGTTACCCGCTGACCGCCCTCATAAACCGCCTTCGTATATGCATCCACCCAGCGTGTTCCGGCTGGCAGATAGATTTCTCTGGTAACTGCTCCCGCTTCCATCACAGGGGAAACCAGCAGATCCGGACCGAACATGTAGGAATCCTCCACATCCCAGCAAGCAGAATCCTGAGGGAAATCAAAGAACAGCGGACGCATAACCGGCGCTCCAGTCTCACTTGCAGCCCTCATGCACTCACGGATATATGGGCGAAGGCGCTCACGGATGAACAGATACTTTGTCAGAATCTCATAGTTATCCTCGCCAAAGCTCCATACCTCATTGTCCTGTCCACTGGTCAGCTGACGGACATTGTTGATAAACTCCTGCTCTCTCTCGTACCACGGGGATCGCTCACCGTGCATGCGGAATACCGGACAGAATGCGCCCCACTCAAACCAGCGCACCAGAAGCTCCTTAAACGCAGGATCCGAGATATCTCCTCCAAGGAAACCACCGATATCGGAAGTCCACCACGGGATACCGGCCATTCCCATGTTCAGGCCGGCCTGCAGCTGCTCTCTCATCGCCCGGAAGGAAGAATAGATATCTCCGGACCAGGTAAGCACACCGTATTTCTGACTGCCTGCCCACGCGCAGCGAACCAGACTTAAAATGTCCGTTTCTCCCTCTGCTTTTAATCCATCATAAAAGCCCTTCGCATAGCCTACCGGATAGGTATTGGTGCACTGGAGCGCCGGACCTGCATAATAGCGGTAGTTATCAAAATCATACGGACCGTACTCCGGTTCCGCCTCATCCAGCCAGAAACAGCGGATTCCCTTTTTATAGTAATTTTCCCTGCAGCGTTCCCAGACGAATTTCTGTGCGCCCGGATGCGTCGCATCGTAGAAAATGGTGTTGCCCATCCATGTCATGTGGTTCGAATTACCGCGGTCCGCATTGACCAGATAGCCCATATCATTCATTTTTCCAAAGTTTTCACTTCTCTCATCAATGGTCGGCCACACAGAAACAACGGTCTCGATTCCCAGCTCCTTCAGTTCCTGTACCATTGCCTCCGGATCGGGCCAGTCACGGGGCTCAAACTTGAAATCACCCTGCATGGTCCAGTGGAAGAAATCAATTACAATAGCATCCATGGGCAGCCCGCGTCTTTTATGCTCTCTTGCAACAGCAAGAATCTCTTCCTGATTCCGGTAGCGCAGTTTGCACTGCCAGTAGCCCAGACCATATTCCGGCATCATCGGTGTTCTTCCGGTTGCCAGCGAATACTGGGCTTCAATCTCAGCCGGTGTGTCTCCCGCCGTGATAAAATAGTCCAGCTTCTTTGTTCTTCTGGCATACCACTCCGTTTTATTGGTACCAAAGGTTGCCGTTCCGATTGCCGGATTGTTCCAGAAGAAGCCATATCCTCGGTTGGAAACCATGAAAGGTACACTGGCCTGACTGTTGCGGTGAGCAAGCTCCAGCACAGCTCCTTTTTTGTTCATATGCATTTCCTGGTACTGGCCCATTCCGAAGATTTTCTCATCATCAAAGGCTTCAAATCTTGCCGTCAGTTCAAAATCGGAAGAGCCCTGTACCGGCTTCAGCTCTCTTGCGTCCACACGAAGCGGTACGCAGTAACGGTTGATCCGGTTGCGGTTTCTCCAGTATTCCTCCGTCAGCAGATCCCCCTTCTGATTATAGAAACTGATCCAGCCTTCATGAGAAACTTTCGCGGTAATCTTACCGTTGACCAGCTTTGCCTGTACACCGGTCTGATGATAGCCTGCGTATTCCTCTCCGCGATACCATGGATCCGTCACATCGATTGTCTCAAATGTAATCTCCGGCTTTGTCTCTGCCACCGGCTCGGTCAGAGCCCAGTCATTGGTATCCATCTGGGGCACACCCGTCATTCGTACACGAAGAGAATTCTCTCCCCACGGCTCAATCCATACCTGTGTCTTTCCGTCTGCTATAATCAGACGGTTTTCTTCCTGATAAATATGCATACTTCTGCTGCCACTCCTTCTGTAAATATATTGAATTGAAAGGGCTGCGCCCCTCCTAATCTCACATTGGTTTTTCTTCTTTCACCGGTTCGCCATAAAGCAGACCATTGGATCCGGTTGCCAGATAGAACCGACCAAATTCACGGCTGTCCCCATCGATGCTGTTGATCTCACCATACATCTGTTTTTCTGTGTTCAGACGTTCCAGCGTTTCCCCGTCATTGCAGGTTCGATAAAATCCGTAGACACCATCAATCCGTCCGTTTAAATAGACTGCTTTCGAATCTCTGAAGTAATCGGCTTTTGGACTGCCGATTCCAAGTCCGGCACGGTACACGGCATCCCCTTCTTTTGTCAGCCGCTTTATCTTTACGGAATCCGTGTTCTTCTCATAGATCAGCTTCCAGAGGCCTCCTTCATTTAAAGCAAGGTAAAATACCCCGCTTCTTCCGCTTTCTCCGCGCACCTCTGTCTTATTGGCACAGTCAATCTTTCCAAAATCCGTCTTCGGAAATTCTTCCGGCAGCAGATATTCCCGGAATGTGTTTCCTCCATCATGACTGATATAGAAATCGGACTGTTCCCCAAATCCGTAGAACAGCTGCGAATCCAGCCGGTCGGAATAAACCTTCACATTACCTTCCTGCTTCCTGCTTCCATCCTTCCGAAATACCTGACTGCGGACAAAATTCTTTCCTCCGTCATTGCTGACCACCATGCGGCTGACCGGAAGCCAGATCATATCTGCTATGGACCAGACAATGTTTCTGCAGTCCGGTGACATCGCAACCCAGCCGGAGTTTACATTGGGATGCTCAATTCCATGCAGTGCTTCATCAATTTCTTCCGACAGTCCAAATGGCATTGCAAGGCGCTCAAACGATTTTCCGTAATCATGGCTCAGGATCAGACCACCCTTTGTCAGACCGGTCCAGTTTCCCCTGGGTGTCACAATGATATGTTCCGGATGTTCATCCGAAAAATCTGCATTAATGCAGGTAATGTACCGGTTTCCCTTTTCATCCGCAAAGGAATTTTCGCAGGGCTGATCCAGTTCCTCAAAAGCAAAACCACCCAGATCGCCCAGGATATCTAGAACTCTGGTCGGACCGGAAGGCAGACTGTACACATTCAGATGAACCGTCTCCTCAATTCCATCGCACCAGTCGGAAAAGACACAGACATCATCCATCAGATTCTGCGTCCGGAACACTCCGGTTCCTGTATTAAACCAGGCTTCCTTCTCGTTATAAGGATTAATCTTCAGGTCGCTGAGCCAGTGAAGAAGAGAATGTCCGCCATTGCATTCCGGTCTCATGTACGGCGCACGGAAACGAAGTTCCCCATCTTCCAGATCATACAGTACCTGTTTCCAGGTAGCGCCATAGTCCAGCGACAAAAAAACACTGTCTCCATCATCTTTTACAATGGTGCTGGCAATCACCAGTCCCGGTGTCCGGTCGGAAGCGCTGATACCGGAGAATCCATAATCCAGAATCTGTCCACGCCGGATTTTCTCCTGACCGCTTCCTTTTGCCGGAGAACAGCTTCCAGGCGTAATTTCTACCATTGCGCCGATCGTTCCGTCTTCGCTCAGCGCATACCTTGCCACATGACCATCGATCGTATCGCCGGAATCACAGCTGTATCCGTTCTCAATCACATAGGAACGGCGTCCTGTAGAGGCAAACGTCACATAGAGAAAGCCGCTGCTGATGCAAAAACGCTGAGCTGCCAGACCGTTCATGCGGCAGCCATCTATTTCGTGACTTTCTGGAACTTCTGCCATAGTGAAGGATTGACCGCCGTCATAGGAAACATAAAGACAATGACCGCGCATTGTTTCACTTTTTCTTGTTGTTACACCTGCCGTACCAACAAACAGAGCCCGTTCTGTCTGACCGACAAATGTCAGATAATCCTCCGGCATGGCTGTCAGCTTTCTCCACTCTTTTCCACGATTCTCGCTGACCCACAGGCCTTCCTGCTGGCTGGCAAAATAAAGCCTTTCCGAATTCTTCTGATCGACAAGAAGACGTTCACCGGTTCCGCGGCCGTTTAGATTTCCATGGATCAGCACCGGTATCTTCTCATAGCAAAAGGTTTCTCCATAATCATCGGAGATGGCAAGAACTCCTTTTCCTTCTTTGTTTTCTCCGCAGGCTATGTACAGCATTTGCGGCTGACCGGGATCCAGCGCAATCGAAATGGGAAAGGTTTCGCTTAAATCTTCCATTGTAACGTGGGAAATCAGACTGATCCACCGTTCTTTCGTCCGATCAAACCGATACGTGCCTCCGATGTCTGTCCTTGCATAAAACACGTCTTCTTTCTGCGGATGGAACAGAAGTCCTGTCACATATCCGCCTCCCGGAATCGGCAGATTCCGATATTGATAAGAAATTGTTTTCATTGGTCCCTCCATGATGTATTTTCCCGAGACACAGGTCTCCTGGTTCTTTGGATAGGCGGCATACAAACAAGCCAATACCGTCATTTCTGCTGACAGTATAGCATTGCAGAAAAAATTTGTATAGCAAGACTTCACAGGGAATCAAATATTCGTTTAATTCTGCCATCCAAACCAACTTTTTTTAACCTTTTCTTTCCTGGCTCATTTCATGTTTTCTGCCCATCAGAAGTGCAAGGCATCCTGCTGTCATCAGTCCGCTGATTCCCCCGACTGCCGCCAGAACTGTGTTTTTTCGCGACAGAGAATCCAGTTCAGACAGACAGGCCTGTTTCATTTGTTCCTCCTTTTCTTCTTCCCCGGAATCAATCGGCAGTTTCTCCTCATCCGGCTGATAGGTTACTCTTGCCGTAATCAGATACTGCGTTTCTGATTCGTAGTAATCGGTATATCGGACCATCGACAAATCAGGCAGACGGATTTCCCCCTGATATATGGTCCGGTAACATTCCACCAGAACATCACCGGTGGCTTTTGCTTTCCGGCAGACTGCTCCATAGCTGTTCAGATAGGCCTCTCCGTCCCAGACGATATCTGTAATCCGATTCCATTGCTCATCCCTTCCGTTCACCTGCAGAATCACATGTTCATAATTTTCAAAAGCCGGTGTATCGTCAATCAGCGTCACAATGTTACCAGCAATGTCATACTCCCCTGCTTCATTTCCGTAATTCAAATAGGTAACGGGAAGCTCCAGTGCACCAATCCGCCAGTCCGTTCCCGCAGACACCGTTTCCAGCCTTCCAATCTCTCCCGTCACAGTCTCTCCTGTCAGCGGATCCAGTGCAGAAACGGTTATCGTATCCGGTATCATCTGTCCGTCCAGAAACAGCTGATGCGCAGAAACAAGCTGATTTCGTCCATCCAGAATCCACTCTTCCTTTTTTGTTTCCTCCAGCCGGTAAAGCCGGTCATCCACATGGATTTCCAAATCCGGCTGATGCGGTTCTTCTGCGATCAGATCCGCACTGGTAATCCCAATGGTATCCGCCACCGAACTGACCTCATATGTCACTCCTTCAAGCCGATATCTCATTCCTTCCTGCTCAATCACCTCCGGAAACTCCCGGTGAACGTCCGGTGTATTTGCCCGATAGGTATAGATTTCTTCCAGACATGTTTCCGCATGACAGACAGACACGGAATCAGACACGCAGCCTCCAGCAATGAAACCAGTCAGAATGGACAGACCTGCCAGCATTTCCCTCATCCATTCCTTATTTCCCCATTTTTTTCTTAACATATTCCTCATTCTCCTTTTTTCTGATTTTCCGAAAAAGAAAATACCACTGCCAATCGCAATCGGCAGCAGTATTTCCGCTGTTTATCATTCGTATATGAGATTACCGTCCACTTTACGTTCTCATTGCTGTAACATCTTCTGTCTGAACTGTTCAATTTCCTGATCAGCCCGCTTTGCTGTAATACACAGGCATCCTACCCGGCAAAGAAAAACGACAAGGATAATCCCGGTCAGTAACCATGCCATTCGCTGTCCCCCTTTCGATGTTCCGGACAAATCGCCGCAAAATCCGGCGGCATCCTCCGAATCCGGAATTCTTCTGACACGATTACCATACCACGTCCGGTCGATCTGCGCAAGCATTTTCCATCTATTTATTTCGACACAATTCAACAGCATGTTCCATCGGAAGGAGAATTTATGAAACATTTTGACGGATTCTGTCACTGCGAGGAGTCTTCCTGTCTGCTTCCATATAGAAAGACGGCCGTTTCTCTGCGCAGATTCTCTGACTCCTTAACCTGAATCGTTCCTGTCTCTGTCCTTTCGATTGATTCAAACTCTGTCACAACTGCATAGTTCTCCCATGAAATTCGCGTAATCCGCACCAACAGCTTTGCCATCTCTTCCGCGCTCAGATCTGTCTGGCCCGATTCAGACAGGCACTGTATCCCTTCCATCCATTCGCCCAGCGAATATACACGGCTTTCTGTTATCGTTTCATGAAGGATCCGCCAGAAGTCCATATTCCGATCCACCCGGCTCATCGGATCTCCCTGATAACGAATTCTGCCCCATGCAACTGCCTGAACTCCGTCCAGAACCTGTTCTCCCGCATCTGTAACCAGCGGACTTGCAATACCGACAGTCATTGCAAGCTGTGCCCGGTATGAATTTAATGCGCTTATTTCTTCTTCCGATACATCAACACGCAGTCCGCCGATCCTGTCAATCATCCGGATCAGTTCACGGATATCCATCCGGTAGTAACCGGTAAAGTCAATGCCAAGCAGCTGCGTCAGCCTTTCTTCTTTCTCCCATTCCTCCGACATATCCGGTATCTCCAGCAGGTTCATGCGCCCGGTTTCCGTATTCAGAGAAAACACCAGCATCGACATGATTTCTGACTGTGCCGCATCCTCCCCGTCAGGCAGAACCTGCATAACCAGATAATTTTCAAACCCGTCTATCGGCTGATTCTCCTCTTTCGTCGAAAGAGACTCTGCCTCCGCAGAAGAAACGGTTGCCGGCCCATTCCTGTCACTGCGCCACATCCCCGGAACGACTGCGATGCACAGCAGTATCACCACTGCAGCCATGCTTACTGCCGAAATCACACGTGTCGGCATAGTTTCCCTTCTCGTTCCTTTCTGCTCTGCGCGTTTCCAGGCGGAATGAAACAGAATCTGCTCCTGTCCGGCTGACATCCGTACCTGATCACATGCTTCCCGAATCTTTCTTTCTTCCATGAAAAACCTCCCAGTCACTATCAAAACAAATCAATTCCTTCAACACAAACCTTTCATTTTACTCCAGCTTTTTTCGAAGCTGGATTCTTCCGCGCCGCATCCATGAGCGCACCGTCGCTTCTCCTGCTCCAAGGATCTGCGCAATTTCCTGTGTTGAGTATCCTTCATAATAATGCATATAGATCGGAATCCGATACTTTTCCGGAAGCGCAAGAACTGCCTGCAGTGTTTCATTCTTTTCATACCGCTCCTGCTGTTCTCTGCATTCAAAAACCAATTCCTCACTGCATGAAACCCTGCGTTTCCACCACTGCCTGTGCATCTGCCTGCATTCATTGGCACCCACTTTCATCAGCCATGCCTTCTCATGCGCCTCCGATTCAAACCTGCCCTCATACTCAATCAGGTGGATCAACGTATTCTGCAGGGCATCCGAAGCGTCCTGTGGATTTCCCATATAGAAATAGCACAATCTGTACAGCGCATCCTTATGTCTTTCATAAATCTGCAATACCAATTGTTTCTCCTGCATCTGCTCCCCTTTCTGATCCGGTTACCGGTCACCGAATCGTTCTTCTGAAAATATTTTCATTAATAACATGCAGCCCGGCCATGTTTTGTTGCACAGGATTTTTTTCATCGCACTTTTTTATAAATCCGATTGAACATGTCACTGTTCCATTTCCATGGATGTATATACAGTAAAAAAGACACCGGCCTCTCCATCGAGACCGATGCCTTTCCTCATTGCCTCAGCCAACATTCCTGTCAGCCGTTCTTTCTGAAATCCTGCCGATTACAGAGCAATTCTTCCTTTGAATTCATCGTTGATCACGTAGTACGCTGCAGACTCTTCCGGCTTTACATAGATCTTCACATCCTTTGCATCGCCTGCCTTGTTTCCAGCATCAACGAATGCCTGCTTCGCCGCGATAGCCAGCTCGTTCACTGCAACCTCTCTTCCTGCAAACTGTACAAAAATATCAGCTTTCGGTGCTGCCTTCACAACAGTCTTCTTAGCTGCCTTCTTTACCGCTTCCTTTTCAACGGTTTCTGCCTTTATTGTCTTTTCTTTGCTCATTTTTTGTCTCCTTATGTAAGTCAAAACAAATATCCTCTTGCAACGCTAGCCATTCTACCTGTTTTTTTTCTATTTGTCAACTTTTTCGCGTCAAAAGGCCATGACAAAGCAGAAATTCCCCCGTTTTTGACCGTTCTTAACCGGATTTGATGCATCTTCACCCATTTTCAGCCCGCACAGTATTCTGCAAGAACATTCGTCAATGCTGCTGCACTGCTGGAATGAATCCTTGCAACACGGATCTGATTTCGCTTCGCCTCACTGACAGCAGTATTCATCATCTTATGAGATACCGTATTCGTAAACAGAATCATCAGGTCCGGACTGCCCAGTTTTTTTCGAAAGCTCCCATTCTCTTTCGCAAATACCTTGGCGCGGCAGCCATGGGCTTTACAGATTTTCTCATACTGACAGACCATACACTCATTTCCACCAATGATTACAATACTCATAAGATTCCTCCATCTCTCGTTCTCTTTTCTCATCACACCCTGCGCTGCCTGAGCATATCTTTATCGTCTCTTACCTACATGGTTAGTTTAATCTAACCCATGTTGAAAAAGCTGCGGACATGGGTTCTGTGCCATGCCCGCATGTTACAGAGGAGGGTATGTTCTGTAGTCTGCTTTTTTCTTTCGCATCTTTTTATTGGTTAGTTTTTCCTAACCACCTTCAGTATATCCGAAATCTTCTGTCCTGTCAATCATTTCTGCAAATTTTTTCTGCAGCGTTTCAGAAACCTTATCAAAAGCCCCTTCCTTTCCTGTTCTCAATACTTATTTCCAATAATCAGCATCTGTTCCACATCCTCCAGATTCAGACAATACACATGAGCCAGCTTATTTCTTGCTTCTCTGAAGATTGCCAGCTTCTGCGCTTCTCTCTGGCTTGTCTCCACCTGTCCGCTCTGGGAGAGAAAACACAGCATACCAATCTCAACTTCCATCGGATCATTCACTCTTTCATTCATCGAATTGGTGTAGGGAAGAACCTGCTCAATTTCTGTGACATGGCGAAGAATAAAATTTCGCCGATACCGTTCAATAATCGGAAACAGCAGCTTAATCTGTACCTCCCAGATCGCAGCATCGATTTCCTTTCGAATTTCCTCTGAATGAAACCGGCTCCCATCACTTCTTTTTTCCATGCTGCAAAGTTTCTCAATCGTCATTTCCGGATTTTCCAGAAATGCACTGCCATGTTTCATGCAAAGAGCGCAGAGTTCCGCATCTGCCGAGCAGATTCCGGAAACAAGTTCAGCCAGATACTGTTTCAGGTTTTCCTTGCAGAAGGTTTTCGATGCGGCAAGCGTGCAGAAAGCAAACTTGTCATAGGGTGTCAAATATTGTTCCAGAACAAAGAAATGAATGTTCTTTCGCTTCTGAAACAACGTTTCCTGCTCTGTTTCAAGAATAAAAACACCGGGGCGCAGCCCATTCCTTCTGCAGGAATCCTGGTATACGGTCAAAAATCCGATCCATTCACTGCCCTTTTCTTTTGGGATATCCGAAACCCAGATATACCTGTTATGCAGAAGATTTTGTTCCGATTCTCCCAGAAATTCCGCATAGGTTTTTCCTTTTCGATATCGATTGATTTCCTCCCGCGTACAGTAATGGTCCAGAAAGTATCTTCCAATTTCTTCCTGCGGGCACGGGATCCGTTCAAAGGAATTCGCTGCATCCAGCTCACGCAGCCCATTTTTAATCCGCTCATACATGGACTGGTACCAGGGCGTCCGGGGCGGCAGTACCAGAATGAGACTGCCCGCTGTAAGCGCAGCAGAGATCACCTCACGGATAAAGCGATTTGCATTTGAAATCTGATTCCACCATATACTGTCCATCTCATTCCCCCATATAATTCACCAGTTCTTTGTCAATCTGGGTTGAATCTCCCATCATCTGACAAAAACTGTGACGTGCAAAGCGATAGCCTCCGTTTCCCGCTGACCAGAGAAGATTCAGTTCACACATCTCTTCCATCAATGCCGCAACCGTCTCCGTCTCCATCTGACCGATTTTTTCAATTCCGTAGTCTCTGGCTGTCTGAATAATATCTTCCGGTGAAGACACGCCATAATTCCGGTCATCGTCATGATAACGGAATGCCATGATCAGAGCAATGATATAGTAGAAATCATCGTTATCTACTTTTAATGTGATGAAAAACTTCTCCCTTATCTGCTGCTGGATTTCCTGTTGTGCAAGCACCTTCTTAATCTGCTCCTCACCAACCACATAGGGAGGCGTGTCCTTTGCTGAATATCCGGCATAATCCTTCATCACGGTTTCCAGAAGCTTTTCACAGTACATCTGGATCAGCCCAGGAAAATAGTTGGCTGCGCTGAAAATTGTTGAGATCAGCGCATCGGTTTCCCGGTTTTTCGGAAAGCGAAAACCAAGGTACGAGAGCGGCTCCTCCAGAAGAGTTCTTGCTTCCGCAGCACAGAATGGTTTCACAGTCAGCGATCTCATATGTGTCAGAACACTGTTTTCCTTCAAAGCGGTTTTTCGCTTGAACCGCACAACATTGCGAAGACCGGCTATCACAAACTTGAATCGTCCGCTTCCAATGGACTGAACATCTTTCAAGGCATCGAAAGGCGCATAATTCACCGCCTCGCAGCTTTCAAGAAAGGTATCTGCTTCATCCAGAAGCAGAAGTAAGTAAGGAATTGCCGGCTCTCCGCTTCTCAATCTTCGCTTCAGCTGTCTCGTCAGCTGGTACCAGTCCTCACTGATTTCATTTTCTGAAAGGATTCCTGCCTCCGCCAGTTCAAAGGAAATTTTTTCCGCAGCTTTTCTGTCATTCAACCCTTTTATGTCCACCAAAACAGCACGGTCTCCGTTTTCATTCCGATCTACATCCTTCCATGCCATGCGCAGAAGGGCTGATTTTCCAAGCTGACGCCCGCCATAGACAATATTCACTCCATCCCAGGCTTCGATCGTTTCCAGTTCCCGTCTTCGTCCCATGAACATCTCCTGAGGCATGACTACCGCAGACTCGCTGATGTAGGGCTGATAAGCCGCGTATGGCATAATAACAGCCATTAGAATCCGGTTCACAGACGTTTCCATTCCATGATTGATCAGAAAGGCCATGACAACACGGTCGATGACTGCGAAGATTCTGCCGGACAGCTCCAGCTTCAGTCCTCTGGCCAGAATCTGTCTTTCATCAATCGTCAGCGAGTAATCCAGGAGAACCAGCGTGTGTCTGGCATTTCCGATCTCCCGAAACGTATCCATCAATCTTCTGGCGTCTGTTCTTCCATGGAGGCAGACAACACGAAACCCATCCTGCTCTGCTCCGGATCCGAAAGCAGCAATTGGATGCACATAGTTATTCTTTCTTCCATTCACCGGCTTTTTCAGATATACCTGATAGTTTTCTATCTTATCACAGATTTTTTCCTGTTCCTGAACCTGTTCCACCGCAAATCCAAGATTTATCAGCAGCACCTGAATTTTCTCTTCACCTGCCCTTGCACCATTGGACAGCCAGCTGTCTGCCAGACGTTCCGCTGCTTTTCGGTCTTTATTTTTTCCTTTACATAAAATCTGTGTTCTCAGAGAAATTCCTGCCTGAGAAACATTGAAATAATTGGTTTCATATTCCTGAAGAAAAAGGTTCAGATAATCCGTCTCCATGATTTCCTGACTGTTCTCCAGATCCTTCGACAAAATCCGGTTCAGCAAGTCCTCTGCAGCTGAATAGTTTTGCGATTCAATCCGTTCCTTCACCAGTTTTGCCGCCTCTTTTTCCCGTTCCGTCAACTCAGGATGTTCCTGCTGAAACATCTGCAGGCTGTGGGTCAGGCGTTTTCCGTGAATCCTGGATTCTTCTTTCACTTTATGAGAAAATCCCTCCAGAATCCGGTAGAAGAACTGAAAATTCTTCGTTTCCACCGCCCATTGATACCAGCGGTCGGCAATCTGGACCATCGCTTCTTTTCTGTCCCTGTCTGTATAATCAATCTGTCCATAGCTCTGAGCCAGTTCCAGATCCGCAATAAACCCATTCTTTCTTGCCAGTGCGTCATTCTGAGGAAACTCAATTGCTTCCTCCAGATTATACCTGCTGCGCAGTTCGTCTGCCCGGTTCGGACACTGTTGACAGAGATATTCCAGCACGCGGGCTGCTGATCCATAATTATCATATCCATTGAAAATTCGATCCAGACACTCTTCCCATGTGATTTCCGCTCCGTCTGCTTCTGCATGAGCAAGTATCCGTCTGCTGATATCCAGCTGAGGCAGTTCCTCCACACAATTCATCATTGGCAAATTATCCTCATCCAGAAGAACCTCCTGCCCTTTCAGAAAATCCAGATAGAACCAGCGGCTGGAATTTTCATTCCAGCTTCCATCCAGTCTGGCTTTCAGTTCCCGAAGCGCTCCTGCCAGAATCACAGTTCCTGTTTCCCCTGCTTCTCTCCCTGCCTCTCTTCCGTCTTTCTCTTCCATCTCGCAGATCAGAACTTCCATCCGCTCCAACAGCGTCTTTTTCAGTTTGCTGTATTCACTGCGTGCCGTTCCCTCTTCTTCCTCCATACAGGAATCCAGCAGATGGACATAGCTGCACAAAACGGCAACCGTTTTTCTGAGAGCTGCAAGCAGGTTGTTTCTCAGATGGCTCATCAGATCTGAGGAATGCCGGATCACATTCATCTGATTTCCGGCTTTCCCCCAAAACGAATCAAGAACCGCATTCAATTTCCTGTTATCAATGTTCTCGGCGCAGATTTCACCCTGCTCTTTTACATAATCATTCATTAGAAACTGTTTCAGCTCCGGAAGCAGACTTCTCTCATCGTTCTGGACACCCTGAAGATATGTACTGAGTTCTCCATTCGCATGAAAAATCATCTTTCTTGTTTCAATCACCCGCTTATGGGACGCAGTTTCTTTAATCATTCCATGAACATAGGTGCTGTAATACTTTCCTGCTTCCAGCTTTACCTCATCCAGTCGTTTTTCCCAATCCCTGCGCTCTTTTTCTCTGTAATCCGCATAGCGGTCAATTCCACAGTGATATTTCCGCTTAAAGTTCAGCAGATCATACATCACGGAGCGAAGCAGGCTATTTTCCATCAGTCGGAAGGAAGACGCCGACTCCATCAGCTGCAGCATCTGATAGTCAAAGCTGCACTGATTATAAAAATAGTTCCGGAGCATGGCTGCCACAGTGAGATATTCATCCTGCTCATCGTCATTGAAATAAATCAGAAAGATAGTATCTGAATTATAGGTACATTCCGCCATAGGATCGTTCACCGCATAGGCCAGTTCTTTATAGTACGGCTCTATCTGCGAATCTGCAATTGCCTGTGCCTTTGCATAAGCCAACGCACAGTAAATCTTATTTTCCTGAATCAAATTCCGGCATACGATAACCGTTTCCATTCTCTTAGTCCGTTCCCCATCCACGAGATACCCTGCTTCGCAGACTTCCTTATCACACGCTGTCCCTGCCACTCCCGGCTCCCCGTACTCTGTTTCCGGCGCTTTCGGCTCATGACTCTCCGCTTCCAGAGTTTCCGGCTCATGACTCTCCGCCTCCGGCACTTCCGGCTCATGACTCTTCGCCTCCGGCGCTTTCGACTCATGACTCTCCGTTTCCAGCACTTCCGGCTCATGACTCTCCGCCTCCGGCGCTTTCAGTCCGGCATATTCTGCATCGGTACCTGTCCACGCCTCACACTCCACTGTATCTGTACCTTGCCGGCCTTTCTCCGAATCTTGTACCGTTACTTTTGCGGCGGCAATTTCGCGCACCGGTTCTGCTGCAGATTCCAAACCAATTTCCTTCTCTTTTGCCTCAACAATTCCCAAACAGACAGCAAGCAGAAGTTCCGGATCAAAAAAATCTCTCAGGCTGCGCGCAAGCTGAAACCGTTTTCTGTTCTCTTTTTCTTCGAGAAGACTGCGAAAGGTACGAAAAGGCTCCATCGCAGCAGACAGATCATCACTCATTTCCCCCAGCTTCTCCAGATTTCTGCCGGATTCTTCCAGCATCCTCTGTATTCCCATGTCATCTGAAGTCAGTGAGCAGAAAAAAGGAATCAGCTCCATCTGCGCCTCCAGCCACACGCACCGATTTTCAATGGCATTCATTGACGACGGCATTTTTTCCTTCCCGCACAAAAACGGCCAGATCTCTTCCATCCTTTTCTGCATCCTGCAAATCTGCTCGCCAATCGAACAAATCTCTTCCAGATTATCTTTTGCAAGACACTCATCCCTGTCAAATTTCTCCAAAAGTTCCTTACCGGCATCCAGTAAGAGAAGTCTTTTCTCTTTCGCAGCGCATAACTCATGCCTGAATTCATCCAGGAATCTGGTCTTATTCAACAATCATCCTCTCCTTTCCTGTTTTTTCCTCCTTTGTAAGCTTCTTCTATTCTATCACTGCTTCGCCAAAATGGAAAGCGAAACATTTGTCACATTATGTCATACAGCCAATTTTCTTTCGACTATACGCGCTGTCATTTGCAATCCGACTTCCTTCTCTGGCAGCAATCTGCAGGATTCAGCAGGATCCGCCCAATCCACAGTAGAGCACCTGCCTGGATTTCCGTCAAAAAGCCGATGGTACGAAACGATTCTGAGCATATTCTGCTTCGTTCCATTCCCATCGGCGGTCCTTTTGATTTCTTCCTGTTATTCAATTATTTCATATTGAAACATTTCATATTTCAGTTTTGTTCCCTCTTGTATCGCTTCCGGCAATAATGCTCTCGCAACCAGCTTCAAGTCATCACTTTCGATGTCTGTCCGCTGAAGATTTGCATAATCACCGTCAATTCCCGCTACGATATAATAGAAAGTTTCCATCTGACTCCCTCCTAAATGACAATTCCATTACAATGATCAATCTCATGCTCCAACACTTACTGCAATGATCTGCTTTCTGACACCAATCATGTTTGCGGCAAGTCCGACACAATGATCCAGATTGACGCGAAGCGTATCCAGAAGATCGGTTACAACCTGCTGGTCCGCAGGTCCGGCCAGCTCCGACTTTTGCGCCAGAAACATGGGATCTCTGACGATTTTTCTAACCATTTTCTGATTCCTCCCGCAGTTTTTGTCCATGACTCATCTGCAAACAGCGTTATAGAAACAAGCAAAACATACCGCTGTCAATCAGCACTGTTTCGACTGCAGAATTCACGTGACTCTACAGGAATATCATATCATTATCCATGAAAAGAATCAAGCAGACAACGCTTTTTTACTGGCAGACTTAATGGAAACGCAGAGAATCATTACCACAGCCGGAATTGCAATTGACAGTAATTCATTGATAATCGGATTAAGTAAAGCGGACATTGGTCTACCTCCTTTCTGTTCGTTACGTCAGTTCTGTTAGCTATGTCAGTTCTGTTCGTTATGTCAGCTATGCTGTTTTTGTTCATTCATTCACTTTTCTTTAGAAGTTAGTTTAATCTAACCACATTCTTTATTTTTAGAAGAGACCATTGTTAGTCTCTTCTAACTATCTTAAGTGTATCACCTTTTTCTCCATCTGTCAATCACAATTTCAGTAATTATTCTTATTTTATCTATTTCCGTGTTCACTTATTCCCCGCTCTTGCGTTCCACTGCCAGGTAAACAGCAAGCAACAGAATTGTCGTGCCGATTCCAAGCAGAAGTATTCCATGAAGCCAGCTGTCATCTTCAATTCCAAGGATTACTTCCTCCCGCTCCTCTGCTTCCGACGTATCCTCTTCTGTTTCCTCTTCTGTTGTACTGACAATTTTTCCCTGAGTCGGTACATCCTTCATGACAACGATCTGGACTTTATCGGTATCTTCCACCGTAAATTCCACAGGAGCTGCAATCTCATATCCATCCGGTGCCGCCGCCTCACTCAGAATGTAAGTCCGTCCGGGAACCAGACCGGTGATGGTATGTGCTTCCTCATTGGATACCCAGCGTTCAATCTCTCTTCCGGATTCCTTTTCTGTCAGAATCAGAACCGCTCCGGCCAGGTTCTCTCCGGTCAGGATATCTGTCTTTCTGATCTCTGTTGTTGTCTTACTGTCTTCCATAACAACCTTCTTGATTTCTCCCGTTGCTGCTACGGTAAACTCCACGCTTTCTGCAGTCGTGTATCCCTGCTCATACGGTGCGGTCGTTTCGGTCAGCGTATAGGTTCCTGCTGCCAGACGGTCAATTCGGTGCACGGTTCCATCCGTGATCCACTGTGCAATTTGTTTTCCCTCTGAATCCGTAATTGTCAGGGTTGCTCCGGCAATTTCCGTTCCGGTCACAATGTCCTTCTTACTGATTTCCACTTTCGTGTAATCATCAGTCATGACAACCTTCTGGATTTCCAGTGTACTTGTCACGGAAAATGAAATATCAGAAGCCAGAACATATCCGGACGGTGCAATGGTCTCACGAAGCGTATAGGTTCCAACCGGAAGTTTCTCTATATAATGCTCCGTTCCATCTGTCACCCATTCATCAATAACCGTTCCCATGGAATCGGTCAGCGTCAGTGTTGCACCGATGATGTCCTCTCCGGTAACAATATCTGTCTTGCGGATCGATACCTTTGTGATATCGTCCACCATTTCAACCGGCTGGATCCCGCCTGTTTCTGTCACCGTAAAGGAGACATCCACTGCCGATGCATATCCCTCCGGGGCAGTGATCTCGCGAAGAATATACGAACCAACCGGAAGATATTCAACCAGATGCGGTTCTTCTTCCGATACCCATTCCTCAACGATGTTACCTGTTTCATTGATGATCTGAAGCGTTGCTCCGGGCAGCTCTTCTCCATTTGTAATATCTTTCTTGGAAATCACTACTTTCGTATGATCATCCTTCATTTCCACAGTCTGGATCTCTCCGGTCTCCTTCACTTCGAACTTCACGTCCTCTGCATGAACATATCCGTCCTTTGTCGGAGCCTGGATCTCCACCAGCGTATACTCACCCACCGGCATGTACTCGATCACATGCTCGCTTCCATCTGTTATCCACTCGTCGAATACTTCTCCGCTGGCATCCAGAATCTGCAGCTTTGCTCCCGGTACATCTGCTCCAGTTGTAATATCGGTCTTGGAAATGTGAACCTTCGTATGATCATCCTTCATTTCCACGGTCTGAATTTCTCCTGTCTCTTTTACTTCGAACTTTACGTCCTCTGCATGAACGTAACCGTCCTCCGTTGGAGCCTGGATTTCAACTAACGTGTATTCACCTACCGGCATGTACTCGATCACATGCTCGCTTCCATCTGTTGTCCACTCGTCAAATACGTCTCCGCTGGCATTCAGGATCTGCAGTTTTGCTCCCGGCACATCTGCTCCGGTTGCGATATCTGTCTTGGAAATGTGAATCTTTGTATGATCGTCCTTCATTTCCACACGCTGAATGTCTCCCGTTTCCTCAATCGTAAATGGAACCGCTTCCGCCTTCACATATCCCTGCCCGGTCGGTGCAGATACTTCTTCCAGGATATAGTTTCCAGCCGGAAGACACTTGATCACGGTCTTTGTTCCATTGGTTGTCCAGATTGCTTCTGTCTCAATCCCTTCTTCGGACTGATAAGTGGCAATATCACCCTTTGTTCCATCCTCCTTCTGCTTATAAATGCTCAGGACAGCACCAGCGATCTCTTCACCGGTTGTGATATCGGACTTGGAAATCTCCAGTGTGATCGCTGTGTTCTTAACCGCAAGCGCAGCAACCGGCTCCCCATCTGCGGTGTAACTGATCTTGGCCGGATAAGTCTCTCCCTCCAGCTCGAACGTGACACCGCTGGCTTTGATGCTGAATGGCATCGGATCCCCCTTGATATAGCCAACCGGCGCATTCACCTCAACCAATGTATACTCTCCTGCTTTCAGGGTCTGCCAGGTACGCAGGATTCCCTCCGCATTGGTGGTGAAACGATCCGTTTCCACCTCCTCCTTTCCATCCCAGTAATGCTGAACCACCGGCTTTCCCTGGGCATTCAGGATCTGGAACTGTGCCGCTGCATTCCGTACCGGCTTTCCTGTCTCCGCGTCGATCTTCTCAATCTGCAGATATGCCCTCGCCGCCCAGTTGATCACGGAAACCTCAAACGGAAGGGTCGGCTGGTAATCAATGGTATGGATCTCCACCTCATTGCCGTTTTCATCCGTTGTCTGTACCGTTGGAACGGTCACGGTAAACGGCGCGCTGGCATGGTAATAGGGATTCGGCGTGGTCTCCACCACCAGATATTCTCCGTAAACAAGCGGTACGGTACGCACCTTACCATTCATATCTGAGAACAGTTCCGTTTCCCCGTTTCCACCGATCCTGACAGCCAGACCGTCCAGCTCCAGCTTTGTGACATCAACGCCTTTTTCGTTCATCGGCAGGTCATAATAACTGTCCACTCCGTTGGCTCTGCAGACATCAGACAGCAGGTAGAACGTAAAACCTACACCCGGAAGCTCATTGGCCGGTGCCTGTTTCTCATCCGCGAACTTGTGAAGAACCACCGGCTGCCGGATGATCTGATTCCAAACGATTCCCGCGTCATGGGATACCAGGTCAGCCGTTACCTGTGTCCTGTCATAGGACGCGTCCACTGCGTGGGGCGTCGGATCCAGCACATAACCAGCCGGAGCTTTCACCTCAACCAGCTCGTACTGACCGCAGTGCAGCCAGTTTCCGTCCTCATCCGTTGAAACGGAAGCATGTCCTTTTTCATCCGTTACCAGAGTCGCAACCAGCTCACCGGCTTCATAAACAACTCCGGTTGCTCCATCCGGATGAACAATCGCCTCTGCGGCACGCAGCTCAAACACAGCACCGGCAAGGGTCGCATCTCCCTGTGGCGCTTCTCCTGTTTCTGCATCCCGCTTCTCCAGGCGTATTTCAATCCTCTGTTCCTCTTCCCGAATCGGAGGGACATCCACATCTCCCTCTGGTCCGCCAACGGTGTACGGTCCATAAACGGTCTCATCCAGCTGGTAGCCATATGGAACCGCTGTTTCTTTCACCCAGTACACATCATAGGGCAGTTCGATGCTTCCGGTTCCGTCCATTACCGCAATGGTTCCCGCTTCTTTTCTGCCGTTGGCATCGGTATAGACCGTATAAACAGCTCCATCCAGCAGATTTCCGGTCAGGGAATCCACTTTTTCCAGACGCAGGATGCCCATCTTCGGGATATTCTCCTCCACCGGCACTTCCACCAGATCATTCCGGATACCGACTTCAAGCGGTCCGTATACCGTTTCATTTAATTCATAACCATCCGGTGCCTGCAGTTCCTTCACATAGTATTCATCACAGGCAAGCAGTTCCGATACCGCTGTACCGTCGCTGTCTGTCAGCATCCGGTATACATTAGCCGTATTTTCCAGTGTTCCGTTCTCTGCATCTTCTCTGGATTTGTAGATGCCAAACACGGCACCGGCAAGGACTCCCAGTTCGCCGGATTCATTTTTTCCTTCCTTGGTCAGCGTCAGTTTTCCTTCCTTCGGAAGGTTTGTGTTGACGGATACGGCCACCTGATCGAAGGTCCAGCCTACCACAAATCCGTCATCTCCTCCATAAACCGTATCGTCCAGATAATAACCTTCCGGGGCTTTCGTCTCACGGATCCAGTAATAGCCAGCTGCCAGCTCCTGCGTTTCTGACGTTCCATCCGCACCTGTTTTCAGGACGGTTACTGCATGTTCCGCTGCTTCCGCGTCTGCCTTGCTTGCGTACACCGCAAATTCCGCGTCCGCCAGTGCAGCAGCCTCACCGTTGAACGTATAGCCATCCTTTTCCAGTGACAGTTTTCCGGTCATCGGCACATTGTCATTGGCAGCCACAGCCCGCACCGGCACATCCCAGCCGGTCTTAAATCCGTCCGGACCGCCATAGACGGTCTCATCCAGTACATATCCGGCAGGTGCAGCAATCTCCTTCACCCAGTAATATCCGGCTTCCAGTTCAGCTGTCTTCGCCTTTCCATCCCTGTCCGTTGTTATCACTGCAGCTGCAGTCTCCGTATTCTCTGCGTTTCCTGCCTCTGCCGCATCCCTGCTGCTGTAAACGGCAAACATGGCACCTGCCAGTCCGGACACGGTTCCATCCGGATATGCCCCCTGTTTGCTCACCTCAACCATACCGCCTGCAGGAACATTGGGATCCACGGAGACGTTACGAACCGGTGTCGTCCATCCAACCACGAACCCGTTGCTTCCGCCATAAACAGTCTCATCCAGCTGGTAATGATCCGGAGCTGCGATCTCTTTCACCCAGTAATGACCGGCCTTCAGTTCTCCTGTCACCGCGGTTCCATCTGCGCCGGTCACAATCACGGCTGCGGCGGTCTCCGTGTTTTCCTCGTTTCCTGCTTCGGCTGCGTCCTTCCTGTCATAAACAGCAAAGACAGCTCCGGCAAGCGGAACTTCCTGTCCCTGGTCATTTGCTCCGACCTTTCGGATCCTTACTTTACCGGTCAGCGGAGTGTTCTCCTTCACCGGGACAGTAACGGATCCATCCACTGCACTTACCGCATAACCACTGACACCTCCATAGACAGTAACATCCAGTTCATAGCCCTCCGGAGCCTGGATCTCTTTGATCCAGTAACTGCCCGGTTCCACCGTTCCTTTGGCCTTACCATTAGAATCCGTCGTCCAGACATACGCTGCTGTATCCGTGTTGCCAATGGTTCCTGCTTCTGCGGCTTCCTTCGTTGTATATGCTGCAAAAACGGCTCCTTCCAGGCCATGGAGCAGGCCGTCTGTGTTCAGACCGGTCTTTGTCAGTTCCACCGTACCATTATCCGGATAATTCACAATCTCATGAATACCGTTCTGTTCCGGATTGCTGCTTACGGAAAACGGGCCGTAAACCGTTTCATCCAGCTTATAGTTTTCCGGGGCGATCAGCTCTTTCACATAATACGAACCAATCGAAAGCTTCGCACTTGCGGTTCCATCCGCTCCCGTCACGAGAATCGCAGCCGGATTTCCCCGGTTTTCATTGCTTGCTGCTTCCGCCTCCTCTCTTGTTGTGTACACGCCAAAGGCTGCATCGGCAAGCACCGTTCCGCGGTCATCCTTTTTCAGAATCATCAGTTCTTCACTGCCAAGAACATTTTCCACATCGTAATAGAATACCTGACGGTCTTCTGTCAGGACAAATGTGGTTGACCATCCGCCAATATAGTTCTCCGGTGCCTTTGACTCTGCGATCCGAAATCTTCCCTGATTATCCGGTGTATACCAGATCTTTCCATCGGTTACCTCGGTCTGGCTGCTGCGGATCGTATACTGATTCAGATCATAGGTTCCATCGCCATGATCGGTAAACGTTCCGACCGTTTCATAATTATTCTCTGTACTGCTCCACTCCTGCAGAATGAATGTCGCACCTTTCAGTTCCTCTCTGGTATCCGCATCCAGTTTCGTCAAAGAGACGGTTCCATACCATGGGGTATTTTCCGCTGTGTACACAAATGTTTTTCCATCTTCATCCAGTACAAACTCACGCTCCCAGGTACCGGTATGACCAGCCGGAAGACCGGTCTCAGCAACCTTGAACTTTCCGCTATTGTCCTGGGTATAAATCAGCTTGTCCGTTTCGTAATACGCACCGGTTGCACGTGGTGTGTAGCCAAAAAGAGTGTATGTACCATCCTCCTGATCAGTCAGTTTTGCAACTTCGGTATAATTACCAGCTGCAGCGCTCCATTCATACAGTGTAAACTCTGCACCGGACAGCTCCTGACCGGTTACTGCATCCTTCTTAATTACTTTTACTGTTCCCGATTGAATTTCCGAATTTGGAACGCCAATATTCATTGTCGGCGCTTCCACGTAAGGATCCAGCCAGATATGCCAGATTTTATCCGGCTCCGGTTTCAACCCTTCCGGCGTGACGGATTCAACTGCGTAATAATCATGGTTTGTCGACAGCCAGGCAGCCGCCTTTCCATCCGCATCCGTTGTGATTGTTCCTACAACACCCGTCACACCATCATGCGCTTCTGCATGTTCCCTGGAATCGTAAACGGTAAACGCTGCCCCTTTTATCGGTGTTCCAAGTGCTTCTCCATATTTTGTAAAATATGCATATCCTTCTGCCGTTTTCGGCTCTGTCGGCTGCAGCACATAGGCAACGGTGCTTCCCTCTTTTCCGTTTACAAAATTATTGACACTGACTCCATAGGTTGTATTCAATGCGTCAACCTTGAAAATTCCATTGTAGGGGCCGGAGTACTGCAGAATATTTCCATAGGCATCCCCAAGAATTCCCACATCCGTTCCGATGTACTCAGATGAAAACTGTACATTTGCAAGGCCATAGATCTGATTGTTTCCGTACATCAGGTTTCGGTCTGCGCCATAGGACGCAATCAGAAATTCCCGAATTGAATCCAGCGTCTTTTCCTGAATTGCAGCTCCGTTCCAGGCCGGATCCATTCCATCTGTTACCCGCTCAAAATATCCCAGCGAAACACCAAGGTGACCAGTCGTTTTTCCCGGCTCAATCCACAGAATAATCGTTCCCGGTTCCTGAAAAGCATCCGGATTCCCCAGGATTGTTGTATCTTTCGCAATGATTTCAAACGTAATCTCGTTGGTACCGCTGAAGGTAATCTCATCGCCAACCTGATGCGTGTCAAGCATCGCTTTCCAGTCAGCTGTATTTGCCCAGCCGGTTCCGCCGAGGATTTTGCGGATATCAATTCCGAGATCCTCAAAGGCCTCCGAGATCAGTGTATTGCAGGCATAGTAATTCACATTATCCGGGCTGTTTAGTGTGTACCCTTTTCCAACTCTGGAAAGAAGCGAATTGATGAATACTGCAACCGCTTCCTCCTGTTCCATAGATGTCCTGCGCCATGCATATCTTCCAGGCCGGTACGTTTCCGCTTCTGCCGAATAGACGGCACCTTCATCCCCGGCTGCAAAACAGGCTGCCGGATTATCAGGAAACAGAAGTATCTGAGTTTCTGCTTCTGCTCCTGTCTCCTCCAGTCCAGCTTCCGATTCCACCACCGCAGTTTCATTCATCGCCGTCGATTCTTCCTCTGTTTTCTCTTCTGACAGCCCGCTTATCGAAACGGATTCTTCTGTCCCGATTTCTGTTAATCCTTCATCCATTTCCGTCGCTGACAGCCCGCTCATCGAAACGGATTCTTCTGTCCCGATTTCTGTTAATCCTTCATCCATTTCCGTCGCTGACAGTCCGCTCATCGAAACGGATTCTTCTCCATTCTCATCCGGATTTTCCCAGGATTTTGTCTCCGGCGATTCATTCCCCGGCATCGTTTCTTCTATTCCACCCGTCGACAGTGCCATGTCGGCTTCTGCTTCCTGCGCAGCTGTCCCCGGTTCCATTTCGGCTGCATAGACAGTGGTTGCGCTCAGAGACTGCAGAGCCATGCACAGTGTCATTGCAACGCTTAAAATCTGTGATTTCAGCTTTTTTCTCTTAAATCTGGAATTCATCATTTCTTCCTTTCTTTTCCTTCCATACTGCGACCTGATTCTCTCTGTTTTGGCGGCGCACGATGATGATGCATGGGAATTCCTCCTTTTTGAGCACAAAAAAAGAGCAATGAATTTCCTCCATTCATTACTCTTACGTACAAAAACGGCATTTGATCGCTCAAATCGCCTGGCATTTTCTCCTGCCGGCAAAAAAAGTCCGACCGGCAGGATGTTTTCCTGTGATATCGACAGAATAGCAGATTCCAATCATTCTGTCAAGAATTTTTTATCGTATTTTTTCGACAAAAAGTGACAATTATTGCTGTTTTACCGCCTGCGTGGAATGCGAAATCTGGTTATCGCGTCACTACATGCCGGATACAGTAGTAATACAGCCCGGTCAATTCATGATATGCCATACCAATTTCAATGTACGGATCTGTATTATAGTAGTCTCCTGCCCCTCCGGCGAAGCCAAGACATGTATAACACTGACCGATCCCCGCCTCCGCCGGAGAGGAATTGTATCCCACTCCTTCGTCATACACAAACGGGGACGATGGATCGTGTTCCGATTGGTTCCGTTCTGCCAGCCGATTTGCCCAGGCCTGAGCACCGCAATCCGCTCTCAGCGACAATGGCGCAAATCCGAACTTCGCCCTTTCCGCATTGATCGCGGCAAGACACTGTGCTTTTTCCTCCGCTGTCGCTTCTCTCCATGGTACATAAGCAGGGTTCGCTTCCCTGTACTGCTGACCGCACATCGAACACTGATAGGTATTATCTTTATTGGATGTAATCAAATTCCAGTTATGAGCACCGGTTTCCGGAATCCATTCACTTTTCGTCGCCATACAAATGGTACAGCTGTACATGATACTTCCGCTTTCCGCGCAGGTTGCTTCTTTCCGTCCGGTTTCCATATAACTGTGCTGATGCGGTGTTTCCATAACTTCTGCCGTTGCCTGTTCCGTAGTCTTTGGTACCGCTGCTGATGATTCAGTCACCGTCTCCTGACTTGCAGCAGTCTCTTCTGTTCTGGTTTCCTGCTTTGCGGCAGTCTCTTCTGCTTTGCTCTCCTGATTTGCGCCAGTCTCTTCTGCTCCGCTCTCCTTCTTTGCAGCGTCTTCTTCTGTCCTGGTTTCCTGCTTTGCGGCACCTTCTTCCGTTCCGGTTTCCTGCTTTTCCCCGGCGGGAGTGTTGTTTACTTCCGGTTCCGATGTCTCATCTTCGGATCCTTCTGCACCCGATTCCGAATCACTCCCCTTCTGCGCCAGTTCCGCCACAAGCCAGCGCTCTGCTTCTGTCTGAAAGCTGTACCAGCCTTCTTCATCTGCTTCCAGCTGTGTTTCCAGTAATTCTCCTTCTTCGTCCAACCGATACAGAATCACATCAGCATCGTCAAAAAAACATCGGAACCGCAGTTCGTCTGCTGCCTCCGCTTCCAGATTAATGTCATAAAGAGAGAGCGAGTCATATGTCCATGCCGGATTTCTTTCCTGCAGCATTCGTCCGATAATCTGCTCCTCTGCATGAATTGCATTGACATAAAATGCATAGTCAGTTTCTTCATCAGAAATCACCTGGAAACGTGAGCAAAAATCATCGCCTTGGAATGCAGTCTCACTGCTTTCTTCCGTTCCTGGTTCCATGAGCTCTTGCTCCGTATCTTCCGTTTCTTCCTCTGCTGCCGTATCAGGCTCCGATTCCTGTTCAACAGCACGTTCCATTTCATTACCGGATACCAGTTCAATGATACAAATCTGCCGTTTCGCCGGTTCTTCCCGAAATCCGGCAAGCATGATCGCACACAACAGTCCACACAAACAATACGCAATCTTTTTTCCTGTCATTTTCTTCATCGTCAACTTCCTCCTTGTCAGACGTTCCTGCTTTTCTGATTAGACAAATCCAGACACCCGGAAACGTGTCCCCGGCATACCCGTTCAAATTTACACTTGTTTCTTCCCGCAGAGAAACAAGACAAGGCGCATGCATCAATCATTGTGCATGCGCCTTTATCGTTATGTTTCGTATGGTAACCGCAGTGTACGAACTATGTACAAATCATGTCGCATCGTCCGTATCCTGACATGTTCTTCTGTATCTCTCTGTTCCCTAAATTCCTGTTTTTTCAGGAAATATTAGAACTTATCAGCCTTAGCAGCCTCTTCGATCGCTACTGCAACAGCAACAGTCATACCAACCATCGGGTTGTTACCTGCACCGATCAGACCCATCATCTCTACGTGAGCCGGAACGGAAGAGGAACCTGCGAACTGAGCGTCAGAGTGCATACGTCCCATGGTATCAGTCATACCGTAGGAAGCAGGACCTGCTGCCATGTTGTCCGGATGAAGGGTACGGCCTGTACCACCGCCGGAAGCTACGGAGAAGTACTTCTTGCCCTTCTCGTTGCACTCCTTCTTGTAGGTACCAGCTACCGGATGCTGGAAACGGGTCGGGTTGGTGGAGTTACCGGTAATGGAAACGTCTACGCCCTCTTTCCACATGATAGCAACACCCTCAGTTACATCGTTGGAACCGTAGCAGTTAACCTTTGCACGTGCGCTGTTCGGATCCTTGGAGTAGCAGGTGCGGGAGATTTCCTTAACCTCGCCGGTGTAGTAGTCCATCTCAGTCTCTACATAGGTGAAGCCGTTGATACGGGAAATGATCTGTGCAGCGTCTTTGCCAAGACCGTTCAGGATAACGCGAAGCGGTTTCTGACGGACCTTGTTGGCTTTCTCAGCAATACCGATGGCGCCTTCCACAG
>JAFUPV010000045.1 GCA_017472605.1 Lachnospiraceae bacterium | reverse complement strand
GTGACAACAGGGAGAAGAGCATTGCGCAGCGCATGTTTCCAGATGATGCGCTTTTCCGATGCGCCTTTTGCCTTTGCAGTGCGGATGTATTCCTGACGGACTGTTTCCAGCATGGCGGAACGCGTCATTCGAAGAAGACTGGCAGCCGAACTCAGTGAGGTTGTCAGTGTGGGCAGGATGAAATGCTTCAGGGAAGACGCGCCGTAAGCGGGAAGCAGCCGCATATGGAGAGAAAACAGGAGCATCAGCATCAGCCCCATCCAGAATCCGGGAATGGAAGCGAAGATCAGTGCAACGACAACGCAGGTATGGTCAAGAATCGAGTACTGACGAACCGCAGACAAAATGCCAAGGGATATTCCAATGACAGAGGAAAGGGACAGAGACAGAATCGTCAGAAGCAGTGTGTTGGGAAAACGGCTGATGATGCTGTCAATTACCGGTTCCCTCGTCTGGTAGGAGGTACCGAGGTCAAAATGAAAAATAATGTCGCCAATGTAATTAAAAAAGCGAACAAGCAGCGGCCTGTCATAGCCAAACTCGGCGTTCAGTGCCGCAATGTCCTCTTTGGAAGCGGTGATACCGAGTATGATAGAGCCGGGACTGCCCGGTGTCAGAGACAGAATAAAGAAAACAAGAAAGGCAACTCCAAGCAGGACAGGAATCATGTAGAGAAGCCTTTTGGCAACAAACTTTGTCATAGCGAAGAATCCTTTCTGAACGTTTTGCCGGATAATGCTGCGGATTGATCCGGTCAAAGGTTAGTAAGCAAAAACCGCAGCCCGCCAAAAGCAGGCTGCGGAGAGGGTATGATGTGGCAGAACAAGCGTGTTTGCCTTACCATTCAAAATCGTAGAGGAAGTAGCTGCCTTCATATGCGATTTCCGGACATTTCAGATCTGCGTTGTATGCGAACAGGATCAGCGGATTGCAAAGCGGAGCATAGATTGCTTCTTCCTGAGCCTTGGTAAAGATCTGATCAAACAGCTTGGCACGTTCTTCCTTATCGGCGGTGATTCGGGTCTGATTGAACAGCTCATCCATCTCCTCATCCGAATATCTTGCGTTGTTAGCAGTGCCGATGTAGTCTGTGGTGAAAGCCATCTCCATCATCTGGGTGTCGCCTTCCAGTGTCATGTTCAGGGCACTGAGTGCATAGTTGCCGCTGGTCAGGTCTTCAATGTACGCGTTGAATTCCTTAACGGAAATGGTGGTTTCCAGGCCAACCTGTTTCAGATCATTCTGGATCACGGCTGCAAGGTTGGAATACTTTTCCGCAACAAGGATCTCACCGAGATCATAAGGTGTGGTAATTCCTGCTTCTGCAAGGAGTTCCTTTGCCTTCTCCGGATTATAGTCATAAACCGGCTGCTCTTCAGAATAGCCGAAACGGTCTGTGGAGCAGAGGTTGGAGTTTGCCGTTGCCTCGCCTTCAAAGCAGACAAAAACAATGTTTTCACGGTCAATCGCATAGTTGACTGCCTGACGGACTTTTACATCATCAAACGGAGCCTGTTCTGTGTTCATGGTAACGTAGGCGAAGGAAGAGGTGCTTACCTTGGCAACGGAAATCGACGGATCGGACTCCAGCTGAATCAGGCTTGCGGAGTCAATCTCAGCGAAATTAATGTCACCGGTCTGAAGAGCGATTGCCATGGTTGACTGATCCGGGATCACCTCAAAGGTAACGTTCTCAATAGCTGCTTCGCCGCGGTAATACTCATCATAAGCTTCCAGAACAATGCTGCTTCCGGTATTGCGGTCAACGAATTGGTAAGCACCGCTTCCGATTGGTTTGCTGACAAAATCTTCCTCGGATGCCTCATAGTAATCTTTGGAAGCGATGTGTGCAGTGCAGACACCAAGCATGAACGGAGCATATGGTGTATCCAGATGACAGACAACTGTGTAATCGTCAACGGCTTCAGCCTCGGAAAGACCGGTTACCTGCGTGTTCTGATACTCAGATTCCAGGTAAAGGTTTAAGGAGAAAACAACATCATCGGCAGTAATTGGAGTACCATCGTGGAACGTGGCATCCTCTCTTAAATGGAAGGTATACTCCAGTCCGTCCTCGCTGACTTCATAGGATTCTGCGATTCGCGGTTCTGGCTCATGAGTTCCGTCCGGATTCATGTACATCAGTGTGTCATAGATCTGATTCAGGATGTTCAGCTCAACTGTGGTGGAATAGTCTGACGGGTGCAGGGTATCTACATCAGCGTCAACAGCGATCACCAGATCGGTCTTTTCTTCGTCGGCCCAGACACCGGATGTCAGGGATGCGGTCATACATGCGGCAAGTGCAAGTGCGGTAAACTTTTTCATCATTCAAAATCCTCCTGTTTGATATGGAATGCCCCTCACCGGAGTGGTTTGGAGGCAAAAAGCGAAAGGCTGGTACACGCCTTACTGACTAAAAGGAAAAGGTATATTTGGAAATTGCAGTGCAGAGGCGGATTCCCGCTTCCACATCATCCTTTGAAACAACGCTGCTCTGGCAGTGCGGATACCGGGTTACAACGGAAATTCCGCCGGCGCGAACGCCAAATCCGGAAAGGTTCATGCTGGAAGCGTCGCAGCCTCCTTTGTCAATCACTTCCGGCTGGAACGGAATGTCTTCGGCCTTGCAGCAGGCTTCCATGGCAGAGACAACTTCCTCATCACAGATTACGGACGGATCCGCGTATTTAATGCCGATACCTTTGCCGACTGTGTTGCTTCCCTCCAGATCGCAGGGATAGTCGTGAGCCGGTGTGATATCGACCGCAATGCCGATGTCAGGACGGATCCGCTCGGCAGTCGGTTTGGAACCGCGGCAGCCGACTTCTTCCTGGACGGTGAACACATAGTAGATGTCATTGGGATAGGTACCGTCGTTTTCCCTCAGGGCTTCGATCAGCTGGAAGCAGCCGACGCGGTCATCAAAGGTTTTGGAACAGATCAGACCGTTCTGCAGCTCCAGATACTCACCATAGTATCCGCAGACAGAACCGACTTTCACATAGTTCTCCGCATCTTCCTTTGACCTGGCACCAATGTCGATGTAAAGCTTTCCCACATCGTTGTGGGCGTCTTCAATGGTTCCCCTACAGCCGACAACGCCGTTTACACCGTTACGGAACCGAATCCTGCCGTTGTAAGCGGAAGCAGCCCAGTTCCAGCCAATGTTGCAGACGCGAAGCATGCCGTCCGGTTCAATCTTTTTCACCATGAAGCCGATTTCGTCCATGTGAGCGGCAAACATGATCTTTTTGGAGTTCGGTCCGCCGGTTCCGTTTTTCTTCACAATCAGACTGCCGATTGCATCAATCAGAATTTCATCCGCATAGGGCTTGACCTCTTCAAGAATCAGATCGCGGACTTCCTTCTCATAACCGGCAATGCCCTGCGCCTGGGTCAGTTTCTTCAGCAGAGCTTCGTTTCTCATTTGTACAATCCTCCTTTGATACTGGTGCCTGGTACGTTGCTGTCGAAAAACCGATTGGAGCCGGTACGCTGCGAAATCAGACACTGTAACTTCTTTAATGCTTTAAAGCGACAAGAAGCGGTTTTCTGCATTGTATCATGAAATGGCATATTTTGCAACTAATATTTTGCAAAATGCAAAATGGGAAAACAATTGACCTTTTTTATGATTTGCGATAAGATACTTCTATGGAAAGAAGAGGTAGCAATATGAATCTAGTAAAGAGTACTCTGTCCGAACAGATCTATCAGATCCTGCGGACAGATATCCTGATGCAGAAAATTCCCTTTGGGGAGCGGCTGACGCTGAAAAATCTTCAGGCCCGCTTTGATGTCAGTTCGACACCGATCCGTGAAGCACTGACAAGACTGTCAGAGGATGAGCTTGTTGTTTATTATTCGAATGTAGGAGTCAAGGTCATTGAACTGAGCAAAGAGGATCTTTGTGAGATGTACCGGTTTATCGGAGATATGGATGCCCTTGCGATTCGCTATGCGTCGGAATCACCGGATCAGGAACGTCTGCTGAAAGAACTGGAAGAAAACATTACATATACAAAAATACTTGACCGGAAGGAATCGCTTACAGAGGAAGAAACAAAGCAGTGGATTGCCCGCTCTGACCGGTTTCATCTGATGTTTTATGATTACTGCGGCAACAGCTGTCTGACAAGAGCTGCCGAGAAGCTGAGAAGCAGACTGAGCATTTTTTCCAATAAATATGAAGCTTCGTTCGAAACGCAGAAAAAGATTGAAGCGTACCACGAGCGGATCTATGAAGCATATTACAAAAAAGAATATGAAACCGCCGTCAGCCTGATGCAGCAGCACCTGAAGGAATCCTTCACCTATGCGGCAGCATGTCTGGACGAACGGCAGAAAAGGGAGGGATAAGAATGTACTTATTGCCAATGGTAAAAAAACTGGAAGAGCGTCAGGGAAGATTCTGCCTGACTTATAATGGTGAAATCCTGCTTCCGGCTGCGATTCGAAGTGAGGCATGGGCAGCGGCCGGGCTGCTTCGTGAAAGCGCGGCAGAAATCTGCGGAATCACACTGGCTGTCACAGGATTTTCCAACAGAAACGTGATTGTTCAGTTTGAGAAGGTGGATGCAAAAGAAATCTGCAGCAGCGAAAATCCGGAATTTTCTTCTCAGGCCTATGAACTTGTGATCACAGAAGAAGGAATCAATGTCCGTGCAGCAGGAAAGCAGGGCTGGATTTATGCGGTACAGACACTGCGGCAGATTCTGAGTCAGGAGGGATTCAGCCTTCCGTGCCTGACGATCCGGGATGAGCCGGCACTGGCTTACCGCGGATTCATGCATGATGTAACAAGAAGCCGCGTTCCATCCATGAAATACATGAAACAGCTGGTTGACTGGTGCAGCAATTACAAGCTGAATCAGCTGCAGCTTTACTTTGAGCATACCTTCCTGTTCCCTCAGTTTAACGAGATGTGGCGTGATGACACACCTCTGACTGCAGACGATATCATGGAACTGGACCGTTACTGTCAGGACCGCGGTGTTGATCTGGTGCCGACCATCGCAAGCTTTGGCCATCTCTATAAGCTGCTCCGCACAAAGAGCTATAAGCATCTGTGCGAGCTGGAGGAGGAAGACGGCAGAGCCTTTTCCTTCATCGAGCGTCAACTTCACCACATGGTTGATCCGACAAGCGATGAGGCGTTCGCAATGATCGAAGAAATGCTGACCCAGTTTGCATCCCTGTTCTCCTCCGAGTGGTTCAACATCTGCTGTGACGAGACCTTTGACATCGGCAAGGGAAAGAGTAAGGAAGCAGCAGAAAAAGTCGGAAACGGAAAGCTCTATGTGGATTTCCTGAATAAAGTATGTGTAACTGCGAAAAAGCTGGGCAAGCGTCCTCAGTTCTGGGGCGACATTCTTCTGGAGCATCCGGAGTGTATGCAGGAGCTGCCTTCGGACGGGGTCTGCCTGAACTGGGATTATGCAGAGCTGGCAGCGGATATCAAACCGAAAAAGATGGCTGAGAATGGAATTACCCAGTATCTTTGTCCCGGTGTTCACGGCTGGAACCACATGATGAACCGCCTGGACGGAGCCTACAGCAATGTAAGCCGTATGTGCGCTCATGCACACCGGTTCCATGCCTTCGGCGTGCTGAATACAGACTGGGGTGATTACGGCCACATCAACCATCCGGCGTTCTCCCTTCCTGGTCTGATCTACGGCGCTGCACTGAGCTGGAGCGAAAAGCCGGTGAGTGAAGAGGAAATCAACCGTCAGATTTCAGCCGTTGAATTCGGTGACTTTACGGAAAACATCGTCCGTGTTCTTCGTGACTGCTGTACCTGTGAGACCATTTCCTGGGGAAGACTGGTTCAGTATCGTGAAATCCGTCTTTTCGGCGTTCTGGAAGGTTCGGAGGAAGCGTTCTGGGCACAGGAGAACTATGAGAAGGCACAGGCTGACAGCGAACGGCTGCAGTCGGCAAAAGCGGAGCTTTGCAGAGCAGGAGGAAAGCTGGCACCGGCACAGCGCGCCCGTCTTGTACCGTACCTGATTGCCTGCGACGGTCAGCGAATCCTCAATGAAATTGCGGCAACGCTGGAGAAATACAGAAATCAGAAGGAAAACCCGGCAGCTGCCAAAAAGCCGGCAGAACTGGCAGACCGTCTGGAACAGTGGTTCTATGAGTACAAGAAGCTGTGGCGCAGTGTCAGCCGTGAATCGGAGCTGTGGCAGCTTCAGGAAACTGTGAACTGGTTCGCAGATGAACTGCGCAGCTACTGATCATCGTGAGTGAACTGCACAGTGACTGCTCAGCAAAGGCCGCCGATCAAATGCCTGGAACGGCTTCAAAAAAGAATTTTATGAAATAAAGTGAAAAAGTGTAAAAAAGCACTGGACAAATGGAACAGTCTGTGCTATGATACCACCATCGGTTCAAAACTGATGTGAATAAGAGGATTAATGCAGCTGACAAAGACGTGAGCCTTTGTTAGCTGTGTTTTTTTTGCTTTTGGGAGCATACTAGTCTACGTCAGGTGACTGAGACGCAGAATTCGCACAGCTGTTGAACGCCGCTAAATTCGCGTATTAAGAATTCAATAGGAATCGAAGAGGAGACAACGATATGAAAAACGCATACTTAATCGAACTGTTAGAGACTGTAAAGAAGCGCAACCCGGGTGAGCCGGAGTTCATTCAGGCAGTAACCGAGGTTCTGGAAACCCTTGAGCCGGTTGTTGACAAGAGACAGGATCTGGTTGATGCGGGTGTTTTGGAGCGTATGGTGGAGCCGGAGCGTCAGATCATTTTCCGTGTGCCGTGGGTTGATGATAACGGCAAGACAAGAGTGAACCGCGGTTTCCGTGTACAGTTTAATTCTGCAATCGGACCATATAAGGGAGGTATCCGTCTTCATCCCAGTGTTAATATCGGTATTATTAAATTCCTTGGATTTGAACAGGTACTTAAGAACAGTCTTACCACACTTCCTATGGGAGGCGGTAAGGGCGGAAGTGACTTTGACCCGAAGGGAAAGAGCGACGGCGAGATCATGCGTTTCTGCCAGAGCTTCATGACGGAACTCTATCGTCACATCGGCGCTGACTGTGATGTTCCGGCTGGTGACATCGGAACCGGCGCAAGAGAAATCGGTTACATGTTTGGTCAGTATAAGAGACTGCAGAACGAGTGGACCGGTGTTCTGACCGGCAAGGGTCTGCAGTATGGCGGTTCTCTGGCACGTACCGAGGCTACCGGCTATGGTCTGTGCTACTTCACTGACAAGATGCTGAGAGCAAACGGAAAGAGCTTCGAGGGCAAGACCGTCATCGTTTCCGGTTCCGGAAACGTTGCAATCTATGCAAATCAGAAGGCGACCTCCATGGGTGCAAAGGTTGTTGCAATGTCCGACTCCAACGGCTACATTTACGATAAGAACGGCATTGATCTGGACTGTGTTCGTAAGCTGAAGGAAGTAGAGCGCCGCAGAATCAAGGACTACGTTGAGACCCATCCGGATGCCGTGTACACCGAGGGAAGCAAGGGAATCTGGTCCATCCCGTGTGACATCGCACTTCCGTGTGCAACTCAGAATGAGATTGACGGCGAAAGCGCAGCACTGCTTGTTAAGAACGGCTGCTTCTGTGTATCTGAGGGCGCAAACATGCCGTCCACTCCGGAAGCAATCGAGACCTACCTGTCCAACGGTCTGCTCTATGGTCCGGCAAAGGCTGCCAATGCAGGCGGCGTAGCTACCAGCGGTCTTGAGATGAGCCAGAACAGCCTTCGTCTGTCCTGGAGCTTCGAAGAAGTGGATGAGCGCCTCAAGGGCATCATGAGCAACATCTTTGCTGCCTGCGAAAAGGCTGCCAACGACTATGGCATGCCAGGCAACTACATGGCTGGTGCAAACATTGCCGGTTTCCTGAAGGTTGCAGAGGCAATGAAGGCTCAGGGCTGCGTATAAATTGCTCCGGCTTACGGATCCATGCAATTGGGACTTATTGGTCTGATTGAAAAATCCAATAAAACTGCCAACAAGAAAAGATAATAGATAAGTTGCAAAAGGGGACACCGTTCCAGGACCAGTGGTCGTGGGCGGTGTCCCTTTTTGCAGATGATGGTGGACTGCGGAACGAGAAGGAAAAACACATTGAGAAAAAGAAAAACGTGATTGCGTGGGACGTGAAGATTGGATATGCTTAAAATACAGGAAAAACCTGAAAAAAGACAGGGCAGGTAAGTGTCATGAAAATTGAAAATATGAAAGTGAATCACATCGAAAATCCCATAGGGTTTCGCATGAACAAACCGGTTTTTTCCTATGTGGTATCGGAATCGACTGGAAAAAAGCAGAAGGCAGCCAGGATTCGGATTGCATCGGATGAGGTGATGCAGAACATAGTTTTTGACAGTGGAATGAACCAGACGATCTCATCGCTGGCTTTTGCTGCAGAGATTTCGCTGCAGCCGCGTACCAGATACTATTGGACGGTGGAAGCAGAAGCGGATGATGGAGACCGTGGACAGTCGGAGCCTGCGTGGTTTGAAACGGGAAAGATGGAGGAGTCATGGAGCGGTCTCTGGATCCGTGCACCGTTTGAGGAACATCCGGTTTTTCAAAAAGAATTTGAACTTGCAAAACAGGTGAAGTCAGCGCGCCTGTATATCTGCGGACTTGGTCTTTACGAAGCATATCTGAATGGAGGAAAAATCGGAGAGGAATACCTTGCTCCATTCTTCACCAGCTATCAGCATCAGATTCAATATCAGACATATGATGTGACAAAACAGCTGAGAGCTGGAAAAAACAGGATTGCAGTGATGCTTGGACGGGGATGGTATCACGGCCGCTTCGGTTTCGACGGAAAAACAGATAAAATCTACGGAGACGAGATGCAGCTGATTGCGGAACTTCATATCACCTGTGAGGATGGAACGGTAAGTGTGATTGGTACGGGAACAGACTGGAGCTGTCTGAAATCACCGGTGGTGGAAAGCGGTATTTATGATGGAGAAATCTATGATGCCCGTCTGGAAAACAATAGATTTCTGTATGCACCTGTTTGGGCAGATGCGCCGAAAGGAAAACTGCAGGAGCGTCTCAGTCTTCCGGTAAAGAAACAGGAAATATTTGATACCTGTACATTAATTCATACACCTGCCGGGGAACTGGTTCTGGATTTCGGACAGGTAATGACCGGATGGATTGAGTTTACTGCGCAGATCCCGGAAGGAGAAGAAATCCGTCTGCAATATGGAGAGCTGCTCCAGAACGGCTGCTTCTATAATGAAAATCTCAGAACCGCAAAAGCGGAGTTTATCTATCGTTCAGATGGAAACGAACGGCTGGTACGTCCGCATTTCACTTTCTATGGATTTCGTTATGTAAACGTTCAGGGGATGACGAAAGCGCAGATTCAAAGAGCTGGATTCACCGCATATGCAGTCTATTCGGATCTGGATCAGACCGGTACGATTGAAACGTCAAATGAAAAAGTAAATCGGCTGATTAAGAATGCAGTATGGAGTCAGAAAGGGAATTTTCTGGATATCCCGACCGATTGTCCGCAGCGCGATGAGCGGATGGGCTGGACCGGGGATGCACAGGTATTTGCGCCGACAGCTTCCTTTAATATGGACACAGCTGCCTTTTACCGGAAATACCTGACGGATATGCTTCTGGAGCAGAAGGACAATGGTGGATCAGTGCCATTTGTGATACCGGATGTGCTGACAGCCAGAGTCCGCTCAGAAAAGAATAAGAAAAGCAAAACGGAAACGATGACCGGGCATGGATCCTGTGCATGGGCAGATGCGGCAACCGTAATCCCATGGACCGTATATCAGTATTATGGTGACAGGCAGCTTCTGGAAGAAGCCTATGAGAACATGCATTTATGGGTGGATTATGTTCGCAGACAGGATGAAAGTTTTTGTAATTCCAGCCGTCTCTGGAGCTGCGGGTTCCACTATGCAGACTGGCTGGCACTGGATAATCCAGACAAAACCAGCAGCTTTGGCGGAACAGAAAACACCTATGTTGCGACAGCCTATTACTACTGGTCGTCCATGCTGACTGCAAAAGCAGCTGAAATTCTGGGAAAAGCGGAAGATGCTGCCCGGTATGGGAAACTGGCAGAAGAAATCAGAGAGGCATTTCAGAAGGAGTACTATACTTCGACAGGAAGGCTGGCAGTACCGACTCAGACAGCCCATGTAATGGCGCTGCAGTTTGGACTGGCTCCGAAACCATATCGTAAACGCACAATTGCCGATCTGAAAGCAAGACTGGACGCAAGAAACATTCATCTGGATACCGGTTTTGTAGGAACCAGCATGCTTTGTGATGCTCTGTCTGAGAACGGGCTTGGCGAATATGCATATACCTTATTGTTAAATGAAGATTACCCGGGCTGGCTCTATGAAGTAAATCTTGGTGCGACAACGATATGGGAACGTTGGAATTCCGTGCTTGCAGACGGCAGTGTAAGCGATACGGGAATGAATTCCATGAACCACTATGCCTATGGAGCGATCCTTGGCTGGATGTACCGGGCAATGACCGGATTGCAGCTGGGAAAAGACGGATATGGATGGAAGAGGGCAGAAATCCGACCGATTCCGGATGAGCGATTTGCATTCGTGAAATGCACCTATGATTCCGCATCCGGCCGTTATGAGAGCAGCTGGGAATGGGAAGGAGAGCGGATTTTCTATCGGCTGACCGTACCATTTGATGCGGAAGCTGTATTTTGTCTTCCGGAAAATCAGAAGATTTGTCAGATAAATGGAATGGAGCAGGATGGAAGCGAATTTGTTTTGGGCAAAGGAACCTATGAGATCATTGCGATGAAGAAATGAGAAAAAACACATTGCTCACGTAAATAAAATCAGGATGACCATGTTTCAAGTGCGAAACATGGTCATCCTGCTCTGTGTCTGTAGCCGTTATGAATCCGTTTGATCCGTTACAGAATTGGTGGGAGTCAGCATGGATTCCCGGTACTTTGCGGGTGTTTGGCCAACCTGATTTTTAAAGGATTTGATGAAGTGGGAAATGTTTCCGTATCCAACCTGCTGGCAGGTATCTGCAACAGAAAGATTCTTTTCCGTCAACAGGATCTTCGCGTATTCAATCCGAAGATAAATCAGATAGTCTTTATAGCTTCTTCCCGTTGCATCTTTGATGATTGTCCGCAGATCAGATGGAGAAATGCACAGCGCCTCTGCAGCAGACTCCAGGGTCAGATTGTAATCCATGAAATGTTCTTTCATAAACTGCATGCACCGAAGCGATTTATCATTGAGAAGCAGCTGTTTCTGCAGTTCCACCTGCGAACAGCAATAGTGAATCATCGATTTTGCGGCATCACGAAAGAGATCACTGCTTTTGGAAGAAATGATCAGGCTGATCATTTGCTCCGGGATGTGGATGTCCAGCTGAGAAGCAGTTGCAGAAACTTCACTGATGAAGTTTGCAATCATATACTGAAGCATCAGCAGAGAAATCGAATCGGCATGGATGGCTGTCAGATGGTTTTCCAGCTGCCAGATGGCAGTCTCTTCATCACCAAGGGACAGGGAGGTACACAGGTGAAGAACCCACGAACGGTCATAAACGAAGGACTGACTGGGGGACAGTACGCTTTCCGACCGTTCTTTCATCGCATTATTGGACAGGTTGCCTGCCTCCAGATAGGATGCATACATTTTTGTCAGAGAACGGTACACATTTCCATAGTGCAGGGTACAGTCATAGTTCAGACTGGAGAGCAGATCATTGACCCAATCCGCAATTTCCTGCTGGATATCAGCAGTCGGAATGCTGCAGAGAAGCAGAAGATGGTGACTTTCTTCCTGACGGAAGGTATAGATGTAAATGCTGTCGGATGCGTCAGAAAATGCTTCCATGTGCTTCTCCAACTGCATGGCTTCCTTCTGCTCCAGACAGTCGGGAAGACGAAGCGAACCGACAAAAAAGCAGGGACCGGGAAAGAACAGATCCAGCTGCTGAAGGTAAACGTTCATGGGCTCCGAATAATTACCGTTGAGCAGAAGCTGCAGAAGCTGGCGGCGCAGCTGAGACTGTTTGCGCTCCAGTTCTCTGCTGGTATTCCGGTTCATGTCCAGCAGTTCCTGCATCAGCTCGTCCACTTTTTTCAGTTCGTTGGACCGGAAGGGAGCCGGTTCTGTTTTCTCGCCCGCTGTTACATTTCGCGTCAGATGCTGAACCAGTCTGCGGATCGGCGAATAGCTGAGATAAGCGAGCAGCGAAGCAAGAAGGATTAGAAGAATGATTGCCGCAGAGAAAAGAAGAATGTTCGTTGGAATCAGGAAATTCCCCATGCTGGACAGCGTCGAGTCTGGATGATAGAGGAGGGTGAAATCATTGGTCAGCCGGGATGCCGTGATCACGGAATTATCATCGGAGGAGAGCCGGGTACCGGAATTACTGAAAATCAGTTCATCGTTCCAGAGAAGATTCAGTGTACCGGACAGCTTGCTTCCAGTACTCTGAATACGGTTACTTAATATGGCATAATCAACAGGAAAACAGAGGATGACCTGATCCTTTAGAGCGCCATAGTGGAACGGGAATGCGATGACAATCTGCTTTTCCAGTGCGAGAATCTGAATGGTATCGATTGGCGTTGCGAACAGGTGGGACAGCTGATCGGCGTCGTTTCTGGAAAATGTATCAAGATAGGCCTGACAGTCGGTGGTGCTTGCGAGGGAATTAAATAAACGAGTGTCCCCATAGTAGTAAAGATAGAATGAATCGCAGAGGGCAGAATAATTTTTATACTGTGCCAGATCATTGACAAGCGTAATTTCATGGTATTTATTCTGCGTGAAAGCCTGGGGACGGTAGACTCCGGAAATAGAAATGCGAAGATTGATCGTACTGAACACTTCCATCTGCTGTTCTAAATCATCAATGACATAATTCATTCGCTCTTCGGTATAGTAGCGTTCTTTGATCTGGAGCTCCCTGACGTAGGAAGATGCGACAACCATGCTGATGATTGCACAGGACAGAAGCGCGATACTGACGTACTGGATTATGTATTGCAAAAGGAGACTGTTATGATGCTGGTTTCTGATGCGTCCCATTTGATATGCCCCCCTCTTTTTTCAAATGCTGGGATTTCGGTTCTGCAACAACTGACAAACGGTGCAGAGCTTTTCTAAAAACGATGTAGTACTTTATATTATATGAAAGATAAGGAAAAAAAGCAAGGAACAGACAGAAAACATGATTGAAAATAACAAAAACGGTATTGGAAAACGAAAATGTTAGTTAGTAAAAATGACCAAAACGGCATTGAAAAACAAGAAAACGTTATTGAAAAACACAATGGTAAAACATAAAATGAAAAAAAAGAAAGGAATGAGTGAAATGGACAGGAAAAAGAAACATCAGGGCTTATGGAAACGGATCTATCGATGCAGACAGCTGTATCTTCTGGTAATTCCGGGAATGATTACCGTTTTTATCTTTCATTATATTCCGATTTGCGGGCTGCAGATGGCATTCCGTAATTTTAAGGCAAGCAAAGGAATCTGGGGAAGCGACTGGGTTGGATTAAAATATTTTATTCAATTCATAAATTATCCGTATTTTGAAAAGATTATGATCAATACCATACGGATCAGTCTGTATTCCCTGATGACATTCCCTGCTCCGATCATCTTTTCAATCATGTTGAATGAATTGAGAAGCAACAAGGTGCGCCGCGTGTCACAGATGATTACATATGCTCCTCATTTCGTGTCAACTGTGGTTGTGTGCTCGATGACAATTCTGTTTCTGGAAAAAGACGGTGTCATCAATCTCATTGCACAGTTTTTTGGAAGAGAACCGGAAAACCTGATCGCAAATCCTGCAGCCTTTGCTCCCGTATATGCAATCACAGATCTCTGGTCCGGACTTGGCTGGGGAACCATCATCTATCTGGCAACGCTTGCCGGCGTTTCCATGGAACTGATTGAAGCTGCGAAGATTGACGGTGCAGGACGCATGCAGATTATCTGGCATGTTCAGCTGCCGCATCTGAAACCGACCATTGTAACTCTGTTCATTCTTCGAATGGGCTCTCTGATCTCAGTCGGCTTTGAGAAAGTGTTCCTGCTTCAGAATTCGTTGAATAAAGAAACTTCCAGTGTCATCTCCACCTATGTATATGAGGTAGGAATTGAGAATCATCAATACAGCTATTCTTCTGCGATTGGCCTGTTTAATAACCTGATCAACATCGTTCTGATCGTAATTGCCAATTTTGTATCAAAACGGGTTGCGGAAGTCAGCTTGTGGTAAGACACGTTACATAACATTTGAGGAGGCTTGGAATGCGGGCAGAAACAAAAAGAAAATGGAAACGGTATACGCTGTTTGATTTGATTAATACGGTACTGGTTGTGCTGATTACACTTATCATAATTTATCCGCTGTACTTCTGTATCATCGCATCATTTTCCGATGTCAAGGAAGTTGTTCAGGGAAGAACCATGTTATGGATCAAAGGGTTTACAGTTGATTCCTATCGATATGTGCTTCAGGAAAGTCAACTGTGGGTTGGCTACCGGAACACGATTTTTTATACATTGTTCGGAACTCTCTATAACCTGGTACTGACCATCCCGGTAGCCTATGTACTGACGAAAAAATATCTTCCGTTTCGCGGAACGATTTCCTGGTATTTTTTCATTACCATGTATTTCAGCGGCGGTATGATTCCTACTTATATGCTGATTAAGGATCTGGGACTGATCAACAATCCACTGGTTCTTGTCATTGGAAGCGGAGTCAGCTGTTATAATATGATTGTAACGAGGCAGTATTTTGCAACCTCGATTCCTCAGGATATCTACGAGGCAGCTTACATTGACGGATCATCAGAGCTTCGTTGTTTTCTGAAAATTGCAATTCCGCTGGCGAAACCGATCATAGCGGTAATGGCACTTTACTATGGCGTATCTCATTGGAACAGCTATTACAATGCGCTGCTGTATATCCGTGACAAGGAATTCCAGCCGCTTCAGCTGGTGCTGCGAAGTATTCTGATTTCCAATCAGCTGGCACTTAACAGTCTGGAGAACTCAGATGCGGATACAGTCAGCTATCTGATGCATCGGGCAAATGTTGCGCAGGGAATGAAATATGCGATTGTTTTCATTGCCAGCGCGCCGCTTCTGATTGCATATCCGTTTTTACAGAAAAATTTCACAAAGGGTATCATGATCGGTTCCGTAAAGGGCTGATTGCTTGGAGAAGCGTAAATAATGTCATGAAAATGACTAATAAATAGGAGGTAACTATATGAAAAAACAGAAAATTCTGCGCAGAGTCACCGGCCTTACACTGGCATCTGTCATGGCAATGAGCGGATTTGCCTATGCCGACATTCCGGAGTGGCTGAACACAGACGGTTCCATGCCAATCGTTGCAGAAGGAGAGGAACAGACGCTGCACATGGCAATCCTGATGGATACTGCATCCGGCAACCCGGAGGATATGTGGTTCTTCAAGTATATTGAAGAGGTAATGAATATTAACCTCGTCGTTGACAAGTATACCAGTGAGAATCAGAGCGAGTATCTGTCTCTGCTGTTTGCCGATGGCGATCTGCCGGATATCATTCTCGGAAAACAGGTAATTACAACGGCAGAGCTGGTTTCTTATGGCGCTGAAGGCATGATCCTTGACATGGCTCCTTACATTAATGAGGAAAACATGCCGAACCTGAGCGCAATCTATGCGGAGAACCCAGGATATAAGTCAGCTGTGACGGATTCCGAAGGTCATGTATGGTCCCTTGGTTACATCAACAATCCGGCTGACCGCGGTCAGATTCCGAGAGGCTTCCTGAATTACGACTGGCTGGAAGAGGCTGGACTGGAAGTACCGGAAACACTGGATGATTTCATCAACATGCTTCGTGCGTTTAAGGAGAGAGGCGAAGATATCATCCCGCTTGGCGGAAGCTATTCTGCAAATAACCCGTGTCTGACAATTCTGAATGCATTCGGATATAATACGACAGATCCGAAGGGTCTTTCCATCGGTCTTAGAAACGGTGAAGTGGTTCTGCCTGTGGCTGATCGTGAAGCATATGGCGCATATCTGACAACGATGAACCAGATCTATTCAGAAGGTCTGATGGATGAAGACTTCTTTACTACAGATGCGACAACTGTGAATGCAATTTTTGCTGAGGACAGAGTTGGCGTAATGGCACAGGCTCCGTTTGTGTTCACAACGAACTTTGCATCCTGGTGGGGCGCATTGCCGCTTACCAGCGAATACAATGAGACTCAGTTCTGGCCGCAGAGCAGCAGCTCCATCAGCGCCGGATGTATGGTAGTCAGCGCAGACTGCGAGAATCCGGAACTGGCTATGGCGTTTGCAGACTTCTTCTATAACCGTGAAAACTATGAGATGGCAACAGCCGGTCCGAATACAAGCATGCCGGATGAGTACATGTTTGGCCTGGAAGGCTACTATGTGGATAAGGAAACCAAGAATCAGGTATTCCAGGATGTAATCAATAATCCGGATCTGTATGCAAGTAAGAATGACTTCGTATACAAGAAGGTTGCTCTGTTCGGATGGCAGACAATCGGTCTTGGAAGCCAGAACAGCCTTGTTGTTCATCAGAGTCTGTGCGGATGGCCGGAAGAAGAGATCGACAGCGGTTATCCGGATCCGGCAACTTATGAAGGAGATGTTCCGTTCTACAAGACCATGACTGACGGTGAAATCAGCTTCCGTCTTGGTTTGCAGGAGACACTTGCAAAGTATGTCGTAGAAGGATATCCGGCTTCCGTATATCTGGATGAAGAAACAGCAGAAGAAGCGCTGAATCTGTTAACCGGATTAAAGGAATATGCAGAGCAGGAAAGTGCAAAGTTCATCACCGGCGCAAGACCGCTGAGCGAGCTGGACGATTACTTTGATCAGATGGATGCTCTCGGCGCACAGGATTATGTAAAGATCTATGCGGATTATTATGCAAGCATGCAGCAGTAATTGGAAATGCTTGTCTGACAGAAACGAATTGGGCCGGAACGGGTGAACTCACGCGTTCCGGGTTGAAAAAGTGAAAAAGAGCGGCCGTCACCTGCCAGTAAGGAAGGGACGGCTGCTCTTTTGGCAGTGTCCGATGATTCAACCGAATGACGAACGATTGACAAGGGGGAGTGTTGGCGGTTATAATGGAGATTATGAAAAAGACGGCAGGTGAATGCTTCGCCGCAGGAGAAGGATAAACGGAAGATCTGAAATACAGGAGGAAACGAATCATGGAATTTCTGAAGATCCTTTCCGGCCCCCTTGTCGGAGCCGTAATCGGTTATTTTACAAACTATCTGGCTGTGAAAATGCTGTTTCATCCCTACCGTGAGGTGAAGATCGGTTCCATTACACTGCCCTTTACGCCGGGAATTATCCCCAAGCGAAGAGGGCATCTGGCAAAAGCCTTGGGACAGGTGGTAGGAAATGAGCTTCTGACCGGGGATGACTTAAAAGGAATGCTTCTTTCGGAAGAAATGGAAGAGCAGGTTGCGGACCGCCTGGTTCTGGCGGTGAAATCGGAAGACTACAGCAGCTTCCATCGGCTGCTTGTCCATTTCATGGAAGAAGAGGCCTATCAGGAGCGTAAAGGCAATTTCAGCGTTCAGTTCAGTGAACTGTTGTGCCAGCAGATTGAGAAGCTGAATATCGGTGGGATCATTGCGGAAGAAGGCGCAAAAGCAGTGAAGGAAAAGACCCAGGGAACGATGCTGGAGATGTTCTTAAATGACCGGGTGATTGCTTCTGTGGCGGAGCCGATTGGTGAAAGCGTTGGTACCTATATCAAAGAGCATGGTTCTGGACTGATTGGTCCGATGGTGGCGGAAAAGGTGGATCACTATACGGAAAAACCGTTTACCGAGATGCTTACCGCATGGCAGATTGACGATTCCCAGATCCGGCACGCCGTTCAGAAGGCGTATCATCATGTCGTTGACAGTCAGCTGGAGAAGGCAATGGAAAAACTGAACATTGCGCAGATCGTAGAAGAAAAAATCAATGGGATGGAACTGCCGCAGCTGGAGCAGCTGCTGTTGTCGGTGATGAAGAAAGAGCTGACGGCGCTGGTGAATCTGGGAGCAGTAATCGGGTTTGTGATTGGTATTTTGAATTGCTTTATTTAAGAGACTGCAGAAGACAAAGCAAATGAAAAAGCTGTTCCATTTCCGCATGATGTAAGTAAAGAAATGGAGCGATGGTTTTGAAAGGAAATGAAATGAAGATAACAGTTATTGGCTGTGGACGCTGGGGTTCATTAATTGCATGGTATCTGGATCAGATTGGTCATCAGGTAACGCTCTATGGAAGAGAATCTTCGCAGAACATGCAGCAATTTCTTTCGACAAGAAAGAATCATCTGTTGGAATTGGGGGAATCAATCCAGCTCTCCACGAATCTGGATTGTGTAGTAGACACAGAGGTCATTGTTATATCCGTGAATTCACAGGGGCTTGGTGCATTAATGGAGGAACTGGAGCCGTTTGAGCTTCAAAATAAAATTGTTGTTCTCTGCATGAAGGGAATTGAAATATCTACCGGAAGACGACTTTCGCAGGTGGCAAGCGACAGCCTTGATTTTTCCAACGATGTTGCAGTCTGGCTTGGGCCGGGACATGTACAGGAATTTTATCAGGGAATCCCAAACTGCATGGTTATCGACAGCAATAAGAGAGAAGTAAAAGAAAAACTGGTAAACGAATTTTCCAGCAATCTGATTCGTTTCTATTATGGAGAGGATCTGATTGGAAATGAGATTGGAGCAGCAGCAAAAAATGTAGTAGGTATTGCTGCCGGGATGTTGGATGGTGTTGGTCTTTCCACGCTGAAAGGTGCTCTGATGTCGAGGGGGACAAGAGAAATTTCACGCCTGATCAAAGCGATGGGAGGAAATGAATTGTCTGCCTATGGACTATGTCATCTGGGCGATTATGAGGCGACTGTTTTCTCAAAATACAGCCACAATCGTCAATTTGGTGAATCCTATGTAAAAGGAGAGAAATTCGAGGCGCTGGCGGAAGGTTATTATACGGTAAAAGCGCTGGTTAATCTTGGGAAGAACTACGGAGTTGAACTGCCGATTTGCCGGGCTGTGTATGAGATCCTGTATCGAAAGCAGGATTGCCGTCAGGTGTTGGATCAGCTGTTCGCAAGAAGTCTGACCAGTGAGTGGAGAGTATAAAGAAGATAACAGGTGTAAGTCAGTCTGGCTGCGCGAAAACGGAGTGTGGAATAGGAAGGAACGGAGAGAGGGGGAACAAAACATGACAATAAAACCGCAGTTGGGAACAAATGTATTTGTAGCAGAAAGCGCTGATGTGATCGGTAATGTAATCATCGGAGAAGACAGTTCTGTCTGGTATCAGGCAGTGATTCGCGGCCGGATGAACGGAGGGGAACCAATCCGGATCGGTTCCCGCACCAATGTGCAGGATGGCTGTGTTCTCCATCAGGATCCCAGTTTCCCGCTGACCATCGGCGATGATGTGACCATTGGACACCGCGCTGTTGTCCATGGCTGTACCATTGGGGATAACTGTCTCATTGGAATGGGGGCAATCATCATGAACGGAGCGGTAATTGGGGATAATTGTCTGATCGGTGCAGGCGCAATGGTAACGCAGAACACGGTTGTACCGGAAGGACAGCTGGTTCTTGGCAGCCCGGCGAAGATCCGGCGGCCGCTGACGGAAGAGGAGATTGCCTCCATCCGGGAATCGGCGGCTCACTATGTGACAGAGGCAGGTGAAACATTGTTGTGAAAGTAACTTACATTGGACACAGCGGATTTCTTGTTGAACTGGAACATTGTTACCTTCTGTTTGATTACTATCAGGGGGCAATTCCGGTTTTGAATCGTGAGAAATCACTATACATATTCGTGAGTCACCATCACGGTGACCATTTTAACCCGCAGATTTTTCAGTTGAAGACTGCCTGTAACAAAGTTCACTACATCCTGGCAAACGATGTGCGGATCAGCAGCGCAAAAGGGATGCGTTTTGGTTTGAAGGAATCATTTGCGGAGAAGGTGACAGCGGCGAAAGCCAGAGAAACCATTTCTCTGGATGATCTGACAATCCGGACACTTCGGTCTACCGATGAGGGCGTTGCATTTCTTGTTGAGGCGGAAGGAAGAACCATTTACCATGCCGGTGATCTGAACTGGTGGTACTGGGAAGGGGAGGACCATGGCTGGAACAAACAGATGACCAGAAACTTTAAGGAAGAGCTGGATCTCTGGAAGGGAATCGAAATCGAACTGGCATTCCTTCCTCTGGATGACAGACAGGGCGCTTCCTATGATAAGGGAATGGACTGGTATCTGCGGACATGGAAAATCCGCAATGCCTTCCCCATGCATTTCTGGGAGGACAAAGGTGTGGTGGCGCGGTTCTGCGCAAGAGAAGAAAGCCGGGAATTTCAGACTGTGATTTTTGATACTGCATCCGAGAAGGAATGGGTGATCCGGTAAGTACAGGAACGTGGATTGCGGATATCGCAAGGGAAGAAGAAATGATATGGTATCACTGCGGCATCATCGAGAAGATTACGGTGCGGCTGTAATTGATGCGAAAGAAAAAATCAGAAAATTGGAGAAGAAAAAATATGCTTGCATTTGAAAACGACTATTCCGAAGGCGCACACGAGAAAATCCTGCAGCGCCTTGCAGAGACAAACAGAGAAGCAGCTTCCGGCTATGGAAACGATCCTTACTGCGAACAGGCGAAGGAAAAAATCCGCGCTGCCTGTGAGAGTCCGAATGCGGATGTTTTCTTTCTGGTTGGCGGAACACAGACTAATCAGGTGGTAATTGACGCGTATCTGAAGAGTTATGAAGGTGTCGTGTCTGCTTCCAGCGGACATGTAAACTGTCATGAAGCCGGTGCCATTGAGTTTACCGGCCATAAAGTCCTTGCACTGCCGGAGCATGACGGAAAAATTGCAGCGGGAGATCTGGAGGATCTGATGAAAAAATTCTGGCAGGATGAGAGCCATGAACACATGGTATTTCCTGGTATGGTCTACATCTCCCATCCGACGGAATATGGAACGCTGTACAGCAAAAAGGAGCTGCAGGAGATTTCATCGGTCTGCAGACAGTATCAGCTTCCTCTTTACCTGGACGGCGCCCGTCTCGGCTATGGGCTGATGAGTGACGAGACGGACGTAAGTCTGAAGGATATCGCAGAATTCTGTGATGCCTTCTACATCGGCGGAACAAAGGTAGGCGCCCTCTGTGGAGAAGCGGTTGTATTTCCGCGTGGAAATATGCCAAAATACTTCCTGACCATCGCAAAGCAGCATGGGGCGCTTCTTGCAAAGGGGCGTCTGCTGGGAATCCAGTTTGATGCGCTGTTTACCAATGGTCTGTACTATGAAAACGGCAGACATGCCATCGAAATGGCAAAGAAGCTGAAGGAAGGTCTTGCGGCCAGGGGATGCCAGTTCTTCCGCCAGTCCCCGACCAATCAGCAGTTCCTTGTATTTGAAAACAAAAAGCTGGAAGAACTCCGCAGGCATGTGGTTTACAGCTACTGGGAACCATATGATGAGGAACATACTGTCATCCGTCTTGCAACCAGCTGGGCAACAAGACCGGAGGATGTGGAAGCGCTGATTGAACTGGTGTAAAGACACTTGCTGAAAGGACAGATCAGGCACTGGCGAAGCGGTTTCTGCTGAAAAAAGCAATGGCGGCAGAAAGGATAACTTTTCCAAATTATAGTTGAAATCAGGTCATAGTCAGTGATATACTTGACTATCATAGCCAGGGATACATGTCAGGCATGTATCCCTGAACTTACGCAGCGCGCGGAAGGAGAGATCTGCTTCGTGCGCTTCTGCAGTAAGGAATCCATAAACTGGCGCGGCCGCGCAAGGTGCGTGAGATGTCTGTCATTCGCCTGCGTGATCGCGAAATCAAAAAGAATATGCGGAGGGAACCATTATGCAGTTGGAGACATTAAGAAAAGACATGGTAGCAGCAATGAAGGCAAGAGAAAAAGAGCGCAAAGAAGCGATCTCAACTCTGATTTCCGCAGTAAAGAAAGCAGGAATTGATGCCGGATGCCGCGAGGATATTCCGGAATCCATGGTGGATCAGGTGATCTTAAAGGAGTTAAAGACCGTAAAGGAGCAGATCGATACCTGTCCGGAAGGACGTGAGGATCTGAAGGCGGAATATCAGTTCCGCTATGACGTGATTAAGACCTATGCACCGGTTCAGATGGATGCGGAGGAAGTAAAAGCCTATATCATGGAGAAATTTGCGGACACCGTGGCAACAAAGAACAAGGGCATGATCATGAAGGCTGTCATGGCTGACATGAAGGGAAAAGCAGATGGTAAGGTGATCAATCAGGTGGTTGCGGAGCTGTGTAAATAACGCAGACTGCTTTCAAAACTGTGTAAGCAGCGACGTGTTTTCGGAGGAATGGGGATGGATGAGCGGGAAAGAAAGCTGGCAGTGATGGAACTGGCAATGGAAGCCGGGCAGCTGCTTTTGGAGAACGGGGCGGAGATTAGCCGTGTATCAGAAACCATGCAGCGGATCTGCCGCCACTATGGCGTGGAATCGGCAAGTTTCTTCACACTGACAAACGGGATTCTGGCGTCCAGCGGAAGCGATGCGGATCCTCTCTATGCAAAAGTGTCCTACATTCCGGTGAACAGCGGCCGTCTGGACTGGGTCTGCGCGGTCAATCAGCTGTCGAGAGAGATTGAAAGCGGATGTTACACCATCGTTCAGGCGAAAGAGGCGCTGCGCCAGATCCGGCGCATGCCCGGCAAGAAAACCGGTTCCACCATTGCAGCCAGTGCCATTGCCGTTGCCGCCTTCAGCCTCATGTTCGGCGGAAGCTGGGCCGATTGCCTGGCATCTGCCTTCGCGGGACTGTTTACTCAGATTTTTGTCATCTATGTCAGCAACCGGTATCTTTCCAGGATTGTGGGCAAGCTGGCAGGAGGCGCGTTTGTCACCTTTGTCTGTCTGCTTCTGCAGAACTTCGGCCCTGGTCAGAACCTGAGCAACATGATCATCAGTACCCTGATGGTTCTGATTCCAGGTGTTTCTTTTGTCAACGGAATCCGTGACATTGCCAGCAGCGACTATCTTTCCGGCGCGGTTCGTGTTCTGGATGCGCTCCTGGGGTTCGCCTGCATCGCCATCGGAGTGGCATTCTGTTTCATGATCTACAACCGTGTATTCGGCGGAATGATTCTGTAATTGGAGAGAGAAAACAATATGTTAGATATGCTTGTTCAATTTCTTGCGGCTATGGTAGCCACAATTGCGTTTTCCCTGCTCTTTGGCGTCCCCAGACATTACTATCCGTTAGGCGGATTCATCGGAGCGGCAGGCTGGGTAGTTTATCTGCTGTTGGATCGGAATGGATTCGGAGCAACTACGTCCGTTCTGTTTGCTACCATGCTGATCATGCTTCTGTCCCGCTTTTTTGCGGTGCGGTGCCGCTGCCCGGTTACCGTCTTCCTGATTGCCGGAATCATTCCGCTGGTACCGGGAGCCGGTATCTACTGGAGCACCTACTATCTGGTCACAAACCAGATCAGTCTGGCGGCGCAGAGCGGCTTTTCCGCCCTGAAAACAGCTGTTGCCATTGTGCTGGGAATCGTAATCGTATTTGAGTTTCCTCAGAAGTGGTTCCGGATCGGGATGAAGAGAGAAGACGGGACGATGAGGATGATGTAAGAAAAAATGGAAAATATAGGGAGGAATACGAGCATGAACGATAATTTCATCCGGGTTGCTGCGGCAACACCGAAAATCCGGGTCGCTGATCCGGTCTATAATACCCTGCGGATCTGTGAACAGATCGACGAGGCCTGTGACCGCGGCGCAAACGTCATCGTTTTTCCGGAGTTATGTATCACCGGCTATACCTGCGGCGATCTGTTTTTACAGTCGCTGCTGATTGACCGTGCCAATGAAGCGCTGGATCTGATTATTTCTCACAGCGAGGGGAAAAATGCGGTCATTGCTGTCGGCCTTCCTTACGAGAAAAACAGCCGGCTCTACAACGTGGCTGCCGTGATCTGCAATGGAGAGCTTCTTGGTCTTGTGACAAAGACGCACATTCCGTCCTATTCCGAGTTCTATGAGGGACGTCATTTTGCCGCCGGTCCAAAAGGCAGTGAAGTGATTGACCATGTGCATTCCGACGGACGCATCAGCTGGATTCCGTTTGGAAGCAGCATGAAGTTTGCCTGCACTTCCATTCCTCAGCTTGTGCTTGCCTGCGAAATCTGTGAGGATCTCTGGGTGCCCAATCCGCCCAGCATTTCCCATGCCCTTGCCGGCGCAACCGTGCTGATGAATCTGTCCGCCAGCGATGCCGTAACCGGAAAGCAGGCATATCGCCGCAGTCTGGTGGAAGGTCAGTCTGCCCGTCTCGTCTGCGCCTATGTCTATGCCAGTGCGGGAGAAGGCGAGTCCACGCAGGACCTGGTCTACTCCGGTCATAATCTGATTTGTGAAAACGGAAATACGCTGGCAGAATCGATTCCTCTTGGTCACGGAATCATCTACGGTGATGTGGATCTGGATCGATTAAGAAGTGAGCGCCGCCGCATGGGCACCTTCATGGCAGATGAGAGCATGCCGGACTATGTGGACATTCCCTTTACCCTGGAGAAAAAGCCGCTGAAGCTGGAGCGCTTTGTGGATCCGGCTCCCTTCGTGCCCAACGACATGGAGCACAGGGTGCAGCGCTGCGAAGAAATCTTCAACATTCAGGCCATGGGACTGGTCAAGCGTCTGGAGCATATCGGATGCCGTCAGACGGTAGTCGGACTCTCCGGCGGTCTGGATTCCACGCTGGCTCTTCTTGTTATGGCAAAAGCCTATGACTATCTGGGCTATGACCGCAGGGGAATTCACACCGTAACTATGCCGTGCTTCGGAACCACAGACCGTACCTACAACAACGCATGTACACTGGCAGAGCGGATCGGCTCTACCCTCAGTGAAGTAAACATCAAAGAAGCCGTAAGCCTCCATTTCCGGGACATCGGCCATGACCCGCAGATAAAAAATGTTACCTACGAGAATTCCCAGGCACGAGAACGGACGCAGGTGCTGATGGATATCGCAAACAAGGTAAACGGAATTGTCATTGGAACCGGCGATCTGTCCGAGCTGGCGCTTGGATGGGCGACCTATAACGGCGATCATATGTCCATGTATGGCGTCAATGCGTCTGTGCCGAAAACGCTGGTGCGTCATCTGGTTCGCTACTATGCGGATACCTGCAGTGATAAAGAACTGGCAGATGTGCTCTACGACGTGCTGGACACACCGGTCAGTCCGGAGCTCCTTCCTCCGCAGGACGGTGTGATCGCTCAGAAGACGGAAGATATTGTCGGCCCCTATGAGCTTCATGATTTCTTCCTCTACTACCTGCAGCGTTTCGGATATATGCCGAAAAAAATCTTCCGTCTCGCAAAGCATGCGTTCCAGGGAACTTATGAGGACCGGGTAATCTTCAAATGGCTGGACACCTTCTACCGCCGCTATTTTGCCCAGCAGTTCAAGCGCTCCTGTCTGCCGGACGGACCAAAGGTAGGTTCCGTTGCAGTATCGCCGCGCGGTGATCTGCGCATGCCAAGCGATGCCAGCAGAAACATCTGGATGATCGAGCTGGAAGAGCTGAAAGACGGGCTGAAATAAATGGAAACAGAATCAGACCGGAGCGGATGGAGGAATCATTCGCAAGTACCGGAATCAGAGTGGGCTCTGGCTGTCGTTTTGGACAGCCAGGGCCTTCTGTAATGTTTCGCTGATGACACCAAGCAAAAGCTCACTGGTATACTGGCTGGACGGACTGTAGGTGACACCGTCCAGGGACTGGGTGGCGAGGATCTGTGTGCTCAGACTCTGCAGGGCGGATGGAATCAGCGGATAGAGCGTTTCAATGGTCTCCTCCAGATTTTCCAGAGAAATGCTGTTGATGTGATTGGCATCGACGCAGATCACCAGATTCAGCGTCTGATCAGAAAGACGCATGGCTGTCGTGTAAGTGCCCGGTATGTAGGTGGTTTCCGTTTGGGCGGACGGGGAAGAAGGAGAGGAATCGTTTCCTTTGGGACGGAACATCAGGATCAGCAGGACAATGAGAAGAACTGCCAGACCGATGAAGATTACCGTATAGATCAGCTCCTTCATTTTAAAAACAACAATCTTTGTTCTGGAACTCATGACGGACTCCTTTTGCAGTGCTGTTACAGAATATGCGTCAATGCAGAGGAATATGAATCCGCAAACAGGAAATGGAAGACGTACATGATGTGACAGTTAATTCTACGGGATAAAAAGACAAGAACAGCGGAATAAAGTAATGAAAACTACATAAAGGGGCTGAAAAAACGAGCAATTGTTAATAAATTATGATTCAATTGCAATTTTTGACTGACTATGGTATGATGAGAAAAATTGATCCGAATGGATTGACAGAATTGATGATCCGTTCGGACACAGGAGGGGCAAGATGAAAAGAACTGCAATTATGACAGACAGCAACAGCGGGATCACCCAGGAGCAGGCAAAAGAACTGGGCATTCATGTCCTGCCGATGCCGTTTCTGATTGATGATGAAACCTATTACGATGGAATTTCGCTGACAAAGAGCGAATTTTATGAGAGACAGCAGAACAATGCGAAAATTACAACATCTCAGCCTTCACCGGCAGATCTGACGGAATTCTGGGACAAACTGCTTCAGGAGTACGATGAGATCCTTCACATCCCCATGTCCAGCGGACTTTCCAACAGCTGCGCAACGGCTCAGGCACTTGCTCTGGATGAAGACTATGAGGGGAAGGTAATTGTGGTGGACAACCAGCGGATCTCCGTGACACAGCGTCAGTCTGTTCTGGATGCCAGGGGAATGGCTGATAAGGGTTATGACGCAGAGACGATCCGAAAGATCCTGGAAGAGACAAAGCTGGAGTCGTCCATCTATGTAACGGTAGATACGCTGACCTATCTGAAAAAGGGCGGCCGCATTACACCGGCAGTTGCGGCAATCGGAACCATTTTGCGGATCAAGCCGATTCTGCAGATCCAGGGTGACAAGCTGGATACCTTCTCAAAGGCACGCACCTACAAGATCGCAAAACAGACGATGCTGGATGCGGTAAAGAAAGACATTGAGACACGTTTCGGCGGTGATTCTACGCCGGACAACGTGGTGCTTTGCATCGTTCATGCCAACGATCCGGAGGCAGCCGAGGAGTACAGAAAAGAAGTGCTGGAGGCATTCCCGGGTCATGAGATCTACATCGATGATCTGTCTTTAAGTGTTTCCTGCCACATCGGTCCGGGAGCACTTGCTCTGACAGTAAGTAAAAAACTGAAATACTGATCGGATGGAATTGCGCGCCTGCCCTGCCGGCTGCGTAAATCCGGATGGAAAGAAACGGAAAACGTGAAGAACCGGTTCCGGGGAGCGATGGCTTCCAGGGAACCGGTTCTTCACGTTTTTTTCTTTACAGCGGAATCTGCGTTGGTTTTCTGTTTTCAAAGATCGTATATTCTCTGGCACCGCAGCTCTTCAGCAGACCGGGGAGTTTGGAAAAATCATAGGCGATGTGCTGAGGCCTGTGTCCGTCGGAACCGATAGTCAGGATGGTTCCGCCCAGCTGAAAGTAGCGGGAGAGAAGCGTTTCATGGGGATTTGGGTGGTTTAAGCCGTACTTGAAGCCGGCTGTATTGCACTCGATTCCCTTGCCCTTGGCAATCAGCTGCCGAAGAATCTCATCCTGAATCTCCAGATAGTCACGGCTGTCAAATTCCTGTTCCCGGCCTTTTGGAACATAGCGGATGATGTAGTCGATGTGGCCGTAGACATCAAAGCAGTCGAAGGTCATGATGTTCTCCAGAGTCACTTCGTAGAATCGGCGGATCGCTTCCCGGACAGAACGGTCTTCCCAGTAGCGGGGATAGTAGGGATCATCTCCGTCGACGATGTGGGTGGAGCCGATGATGAAGTCCCAGGGAAAACGTTCTGCATGGGCGCGGATCCGGTCCGCCTCCCCGGTCCAGAGACCAAGCTCAATTCCGGTGTGGATGGTCAGCCGGTCACGATACCGGTCAGAAAGAGTCCGGATAGCCGGATAGTAGGCATCCAGATCCAGCGTAAATTCACCGCCCGGATAGCCGGGATCATCGTGATCCGTGATGCAGATCCGGTTCAGTCCGGCAGCAAGAGCGGCTTCTGCCTGAAGCGCTGCCGGTGTGTTTGAATCGGTGGAAAAATCGGTGTGCATGTGGTAATCGGCCAGTATCATAAAATATCTTCCCTTTCAATCTGCATAAGCTGTTCGTTGGTCAGCTCCTGGTCCATGGTCTGGCGCAGGGCAAAAAGGCGGTTTGCCTGTCTGGTAACAGCCGTTTCGTAGAGGTTTCTGGCCTCTCTTGCATTGGCAAAATTTTCCGGTGCGGATGCGATCCGGGCAGTGAAGTGATCTTCCACCGCCTGTCTTGCCTCTGCTGCCAGGGTAAACTGCTGCTTTTGACACATGGAATCGAAGATACAGGTCAGCTGATCTGGTGTGTAATCATCGAACTGGATGAACTTGTTGAAGCGGGATTTCAGTCCCGGATTGGAGAGCAGGAATTCCTGCATTTCGCTTTTATAGCCGGCAACAATAACGATCAGACGGTCTCTGTTGTCTTCCATCATCTTCAGGAGCGTGTCCACCGCTTCCTGACCGAAATCATTCTGTCCTTTTCCTGTGGTGAGCGTGTAGGCTTCGTCAATGAACAGGACACCGTCAAGGGCGGAATTGATCACTTCCTTTGTTTTTGTGGCTGTCTGACCGATGTAGCCGCTGACCATTCCGGCACGGTCCACTTCAACAAGATGTCCCTTTTTCAGGACACCAAGGTTATAGTAAATCTCGGAAAGCATGCGTGCAACCGTTGTCTTTCCCGTTCCCGGATTGCCGGAGAAAACCATGTGCAGGGAAGTGGAAACTTCCGGAAGATTCCGCTCCCGGCGGATCTGATTGATGCGCAGAAGATTGACCAGACTGTTGATCTCATTTTTTACCTGGTCCAGACCGACAAGCGCGTTCAGCTCCTCAAGAATTTCATCAATTTTGCTGAAATCCGGTTCCACCTGCTTTTGCCGGGCGTCTGATGCGTCAGAAGAGACATTACAGGCGGCACCTGCTTCGACTGCGTCAGCGGATTTCTGGGAAATTACCGCGTTGACACTGTGACGGCCGAGAAACTGCTGGAGACCGGTGGTATAGTTGGTGAGCCGGGTCAGCTGGGCGGAGGAATCGGTAGCCAGATCACAGGCGGCAAAGCTCTGACCGAGATATTTGTAGAAATTGGCGGCCAGCTGACCGAAGGTAGTCGATTTGCCGTTAAGCCGGTTCAGAAGATCCATGCGGACAAATTCCTGAAGGGCACGGGGCGTTTTTGCTGGAAAAGAATCGGCGCCAAGGTGCTGGCGGGCATAAATCTGGCGCATCTGGGACACAGTATAGGATGAATCAAGAATCTCATTGATAAAAGCAGCCTCTTTTACGGAAACGGTCCCATTGACCGAGAGATAGAGCATGAAGTAGAGCAGCTCGGAGGTCATGCATTCCCGAAGGGAAATGGACTGATTCTGATAGATAACCCCTTTTGCCTGCAGGGTGTCGCACAGCGCAAGAATCTGCTGCGCCTGTTTTTTCACTGGATCCATGGAAAAATCCTCCCCAAAACGATAAAATCTTATTACTAAGAATAAAGCCTGAAACGAAAAAAGTCAAGTGAAGCTTGTTACTGTGGCAAAACGGCGGAAAACTGTCTGTTTTGGCAGGCATTTGTGTATAAAATAAATCAAATGCGTAACAAGAAATCATGATAAAATTAAGATGATTGAACGGAAAAAGATTGACAAAAGGGGGGGTTACTATGGTATAATTACTATCGTATGATTGTTCGTTTGTGACACACAGTTGTCAATGCGCACAAAACAGCACAAAGATGTCTGTTGTCTTTGCACATTGATGATTTAAAAGGATAAAGTGTTGCAGAGACGGAAAGGGTGGCTCCTTTCCGGATGAACCATTCAAACGTATCAAAAGGAGGATATTGATATGAAGATGAGAAAAGTGTTGAGCCTGACACTGGCTGCTGCTACCTGCCTGACCATGTCCGCAGGTGCGTTCGCAGAAGAAGTAGATTCTGAAGCTTACTATGCGAAGTCTACTGAGATCTACAATGAGGTTCTGGGCGAGTTCTATGACGCGTACATGACCGCAAAGGAAGCTGATACAGTTTCCGAGAAGTTTGCTCTGATGGCTGTTGCCGAGGCAAAGCTGATGGAGTCCGCAGTAATGCTGCCAACCAGCACACCGGGTGGTATGTATGCAATCTCCAGAGTTGTTCCGTTCTCCAATTCTTCTGTTCTTTGGGGAAATGACTGGGAGCGTTACTACAGCCGCCTGATCACTACTGAGCCGATCAAGTCTGAGGACAGAGCTGAGATGAAGGCAAAGTGGTATGAGGTTAAGGGAACCGGTACCTACAATGAGTGGGCTAAGGGATATCTTGAGGAGAAGGGCTATACCTTAAAGGATACCTACAGCATCGGTTACTCCAGCGACCCGGCAACCTGGGACGTTCTGGCTACTTCCCGTGCAGCTGACAGTGAAGCAATCATCAATACCTATGATGGTCTGCTTGAGTATGACAATGAGAATGTTCTGCAGCCGGCACTGGCTACTTCCTGTGAGGTTTCTGAGGATGGTCTGACCTACACTCTGAAGATCCGTGAGGGCGTTGAGTGGGTAGATTCCCAGGGAAGAAAAGTTGATGATGTAACTGCTGATGACTTCGTAGCAGGTATGCAGCACATGATGGATGCTCAGGGCGGACTTGAGTATCTGGTACAGGGCGTTATCGTAAACGCAAACGAGTACATCAACGGTGAGATCACTGACTTCGCTGAGGTTGGTGTTAAGGCAGTTGACGACTATACCCTTGAGTACACACTTGAGGCTCCGTGCACTTACTTCACAACCATGTTCGGTTATGGCGTATTCGCTCCGATGAGCAGAGAGTACTATGAGTCCCAGGGTGGTAAGTTCGGTCTTGAGTATGATGCTTCCGCAGCTGATTACACCTATGGTAAGGATGCGAACTCCATCGCTTACTGCGGACCGTATCTGGTAACCAACTCCACCGCTAAGAACACCATCGTGTTCAAGGCAAATGAGTCCTACTGGAATAAGGACGCTGTAAATGTTAAGACTCTGACCTGGCTGTACAACGACGGTTCCGACGTTACCAAGGCTTACAATGACATGAAGGCTGGCGTTATCGATGGCTGCAACCTGAACTCCTCTACTCTTGAGATTGCTGTAGAAGACGGCTGGTTTGATCAGTATCACTATGTATCCGATACAAACGCTACTTCCTACATGGGATTCTATAACCTGAATCGTAACGCATTCGCAAACGTTGCTGACCCGACAACTGTTGTTTCTCCGCAGACAGAAGATGATGCTGCAAGAACAAACGCTGCTCTGATGAATGTTCACTTCCGCCGTGCGATCTCCTTCGCAGCTGACAGAGGTGCTTACAATGCGCAGACCGTTGGTGAGGATCTGAAGTATACCTCCCTGAGAAACTCCTATACTCCGTGGAACTTCGTAACTCTGGAAGAGGATGTTACCATTGATATCAACGGAACTGAGACCACCTTCCCGGCAGGCACCAACTACGGTGTGATCATGCAGGCTCAGATCGATGCTGACGGCGTTGCAATCAAGGCTTATGATCCGACTGCTGACGGCGGAAACGGAAGCGGTGACGGTTATGACGGATGGTACAACGTTGAGAACGCTGTTGCTGAGCTTGAGATCGCAATCGAAGAGCTGGCTGCAGAGGGAATCGTTATCGACGAGGCTAACCCGATCTACATCGACCTTCCGACACCAATGAACAGTGAAGTTTATGTAAACCAGAAGAACGCTTACAAGCAGTCCGTAGAGGCTTCCCTTGGCGGCAAGGTTATCGTAAACCTGGTTGAGTGTGTAGACTACAATGAGTGGTACTACGCTGGATATTACACCGATTACGGTTATGAGGCAAACTATGACATGTATGATCTGTCTGGTTGGGGCCCGGACTACGGTGATCCGTCCACTTATCTGGATACCTTCCTGCCTGATTTCGCAGGATACATGGTTAAGTGTATCGGTATCTTCTAAGATTTGATTCACGTTACCTGTTAAAATAGGAAAAATGAAGTTGCAGGAGAATGGTCGTCAGGGCCATTCTCCTGTAATATGTGATGAGAGAACAAATATGACGAAATATTTAATAAAACGTTTATTGTATGGACTGTTTTCTGTAGTCATTGTGGTTGCAATTGTAATGGTAATGATCTATTCTCTGCTGGACAGAAATCTGATCTTTGCACAGGATACCACCTATACCCATCAGAGCAACAATCAGAAAGTAACCTACAAGTACCAGAAATGGGAAGAGTACGGTTATCTTGATTATGTTACCTATGCGGACTATATGTTGGAGCTTACCCAGAAGGGTGAGATTGATGAAGATACGAGAGCAAGTGCAGTCGGCTTCGGACGAACAGAAGAGCAGGATTCCGATCTTGTAAAAGAATACGTTGCAAAATTTACAGAATACTACGAGTCAATGGGCTACAAGGTTGAGCGTATGGATGCTGTAACAATGGGCGGCAAGAAACTGGCCAGCGGCGGTCAGCAGCAGCTGTTTGCCTACAAGGATCTCCCGTTGGCTTCGCGTTTGTGGTCATACTTTACCGGACTGATCACAGTTGATAACATTAATTACGTAGAAAATGACTTGGAAGACCGCGGTCTTTCCTTTACTTTATATGATCCTGTATATGGCGGTGAGAAATTTTCACCGGCTATTATGGGTAATGGTACTTACAATAAGTATCTGCTTTATTTTGACAATAAGTTCCCGTTTATCCATCAGAATCTGCTTTCCATTAACCTCGGAACGTCCTATTCGGTAAATCAGGGAATTGATGTATTCACTACAATGACGAAATCGCAGGGATCTTATGTGAAATCCACCATTACCTATCCGTCAGGACTGGTAGAAGAAAGTGCGGATGATCTTCATACTGCAAAATATCTGGCAGGATCCCAGAGTTCCAGCCTGGTATATGCGGATCGTTTTGTTGATGACTATACCAAGGTTGATACGGTTAGAGGCGGTCTTTCCAAAATCGGATATTCCTTTGTAATCGGTATCCTTGCAGTTATCATGTCCTATTTCCTCGGTGTGCCGATTGGTATCATGATGGCAAGAAAGAAGGATAAGCTGATTGATAAAATCGGAACGACCTACATTATCTTTATTATCGCGGTTCCGTCCCTTGCCTACATCTTCCTCTTTAAGGCAATCGGCGGTCTGGCAGGTCTGCCGACGACCTTTGACATGGAGTCCAGCAGCAAAGTAATGTATATTCTGCCGATCGTTTCTCTGGCACTGCCTTCCATTGCAAACCTGATGAAGTGGCTGCGCCGTTACATGATCGACCAGATGAATTCCGATTATGTTAAGTTTGCCAGATCCGGAGGTCTGTCTGAAAACGAGATCTTCACCAAGCACATTCTGAAGAATGCGATCATTCCGGTTGTACACGGTATTCCCAGCAGCGTGCTGTTTGCGATGACCGGTGCGATCATTACCGAGCGTGTTTATGTCGTTCCCGGTGCAGGTAATCTGCTGACCGAGGCAATCAATAAATACGATAATGGTGTTATTGTTGGTGTCACACTGTTTTACGCATTGTTGACGGTGGTTTCGGTTATTCTTGGTGATATTCTGATGTCGCTGGTAGATCCGAGAATCTCATTCTCTACGAAGGACAGGTGATGAATAATGAATTATGATTTCAAGCAATTCAATATGTCAGAAGAGGAGCTGTTCACCCTTGTCGATCACAGCAGCCTTGAATCTGAAAAAATTACAGCACCGAGATATTCCTACTGGCAGTCTGTGTTCCGTGTGTTTTTTCGTAAAAAGAGCAACATCATCATTCTGTCAATTCTGGCGGTTCTGATTGCTTTTGCTTATATCTATCCGCTGTTTGTCGACTATGATAAATTCGGAAACCTTCTGAATGCGGATGCAAAGCATCTGTCTCCGTTAAAAGCAATGAATAAGCTGGGCTACAATATTCACTGGATTCTTGGTTCCGGTGCAGCCGGTCAGTCCACCTTTGACGCAATCTGGTTTGGTTCCAGAATTTCCATTTCTCTGGCTCTTGCCTGTGCCGCCATCAACATGACAGTCGGCGTTGTCATCGGATCCATCTGGGGATTTTCCAAGAAAGTTGATGCGGTAATGATGAACGTTTACAATGTACTTGCAAACATTCCCTACGTTCTTCTGATCTCTGTTATCATCATGATCTTTACACCGAGCTTTGCAACGATGGTATTTGCGCTTACGATTACCGGATGGCTGAGCATTGCGTACTTTATCCGTACCCAGGTTATCATCATCCGTGACAGAGAGTACAATCTGGCGTCCAAGTGTCTTGGAACCTCTACCATTAAGATTGCAATTAAGAACATTCTCCCGTTCATGACTTCTGTTATCGTTACTCTTCTTGCAACAGAGATTCCGTCATACATCTCCTATGAGGTGTTCCTTGCCTATATTGGCATGGGTCTGTCGGAAATGTCTCTTGGACGAATGATCTTCGAGGCAGAGAGTGCCATGGTAACTCCTGGATGGGGATTTGAGTTCTGGAGCCCGGTAGTTGTTTCTTCAATCATTACAATTGTACTGTATGTTGTTGGTCAGAATCTTGGTGACGCGTCAGACCCGAGAACACACATGTAAGAGGAGCCGGCATGGAAGATAAGAAAGTATTATTATCAATTAAAGACCTGCAGGTGAAATTCCGTGTGCGCGGACGAATTCTGACTGCGATCCGCGGTGTTTCCCTTGATATTTATGAAAATGAATCCATTGCAATCGTAGGTGAATCCGGTTCCGGTAAATCCGTGTTTACCAAAACCTTCGCCGGAATGCTGGATTCCAATGGTTTTGTCAGTGACGGTCAGATTCTCTTTAACGATGAGCATCTGGCAGATACCACTGTAAAGGTCACTTCGACTGCTCAGAAGCTGATTGCCAATGCAAAGAATAAACTGGATGAGTATTCCCGTCTTGAACTGGGAGCAGCCACCTATCGTCAGATTCTTTCTCTGGAGTCCGAAAAACGTGAGAGAACGGGCCTGAGTCAGGCAGAAAAGGAAAAAGCAGAGCAGGAGATCCGGGAGCTGACAGTGAAGAGAACGGAAGCCTTCAACCTGAAGCAGACCTTTGATCCGTCTAAGGAAAAAGATAAGATCAAAGAGACTTCCCACCAGATCGCTCAGCTGGATGCGCAGATCAAGGCACTGAAAAAGAATTATGAGAAGCTTGCAAAGGCGAAGAACAGCGAGGCTTCCCACGATACTTCCTATTTAAAGGAGTATCAGGAGAAGATGACGGCTCTTCGGGCTTCCTATGAGAAGGAGATCCATCAGGAAATCTCTTCCGATACAAAAAAGAGAAATGAAATCCTTGCAAAGGAAATCTACCTTTCTGTTGGCCGCTATGGTTTTAATAAGCGTGTGCAGCTGATCGGCAAGCTGCTGGAGGCGCTGAAAAAAGCGATGGAGATCGGTGTAGATCTGTCAAAGGACGAAGAGCGCAATGCCGTGTTTGACAACGTTGCGTTCCGTGTTCGTTATCTGGATGAGACTTCCGACAGTCTGCATGGCACCTGTGTCCTGAATCTGGCCAAGGTTCAGTATTCTAAGGACTGGAATCAGATCCGCGGTGCAAGAATCGCGACTGTGTTCCAGGATCCGATGACTTCTCTGAATCCGATTATTACCATTGGCAAACAGATTACCTCTATCATCATGAAGCATCAGGAATGTACAGAGGTACAGGCCAGAGCAAGAGCGCTTGAACTGATGAGAAAGGTTGGAATTCCCAACGCGGAGGCACGTTTCGATGACTATCCGTTCCAGTATTCCGGCGGTATGAGACAGCGTATCGTAATTGCGATCGCTCTGTCCTGTCAGCCGAAGATTCTGATCTGTGATGAGCCGACAACTGCTCTTGATGTTACCATTCAGGCGCAGATCCTGAAGCTGATCAAGGATCTGCAGAAGGAATTCAACTACACCATTGTTTTCATTACCCACGACCTTGGTGTGGTAGCCAATGTGGCAGACCGTGTAGCTGTTCTTTACGCGGGACAGATTGTTGAGCTTGGTACAGTAGAAGAAATCTTCTATGATCCGCGCCATCCCTATACCTGGGCGCTGCTTTCCTCTCTGCCGCAGCTGGCACAGAGAAACACAAAGCTCTATTCCATTACAGGAACCCCGCCGTCCCTGTATAACAGCATTACTGGTGATGCTTTCGCACCGAGAAATCCGTACTGCTTAAAGATCGATACGGTAGCTGAGCCGCCGATGTTCAAAATCACGGATACTCACTATGCGAAAACATGGCTGCTGGATCCCCATGCTCCGAAGATTGAAAAACCGGAGGGCATCCAGAATATTACAGAGAAACTGTTGAAAGCGTTTAACATATAGGAGATTTCGATCGTGTCTATGCAAGAGAAAGAAGGGGTACGTGCGAAGCATCTGCCGGAGCACGGACCCATTGATGAAAACGGCAGGGAGATCCTGCTGTCATTGAAAAATGTAGATATTACATTCGGCAAGGGAGACGACGCAGTCAGAGCAGTAAAAAATGCTTCCTTTGATATTTACAAAGGTGAGACATTCTCTCTTGTAGGTGAATCTGGATCTGGTAAGACTACCATCGGAAGAGCAGTAATCCGTGTGAATCCGCTGGCAGCAGGTGAGATCCAGTATAAAGGTGTTAAGATTTCCGGAAAGATTTCCAATTCACTGGACCGTGAAGTAATCCGTAACATCCAGATGGTATTCCAGGATCCGGCCGCGTCTCTGAACGAGCGTGCAACCGTTGATTATATCATTTCGGAGGGTCTGTACAATTTCCATCTGTTTGAAAATGAAGCTGATCGTGTGAAGAAGGTTGAAAACATGATTGAGGAGGTAGGTCTTCTGCCGGAGCACCTGACCCGTTATCCTCACGAGTTTTCTGGCGGTCAGCGTCAGAGAATCGGTCTGGCCCGTGCAATGGTCATGGAGCCGGAGCTGGTTGTAGCTGACGAGCCGATTTCCGCACTGGACGTTTCCATTCGTGCACAGGTTCTGAATTTGTTAAAGCAGTTCCAGCAGGACAAGGGACTGACTTACCTGTTCATTGCCCATGATTTGTCCATCGTCCGTTTCATTTCCGATCGTATCGGTGTTATCTACAAAGGAGATATTGTTGAGATTGCAGATGCGGAAGAGCTGTTTGACTATCCGCTTCATCCGTATACTCACTCCCTGATCTCCGCAATTCCCATCCCGGATCCGCAGCTGGAGAAGAACAAAGTTCTCTTCACCTATGACCCGTCTGTTCATGATTACAGCACAGACAAGCCCAAATTGGTAAACATCGGTCATGATCACTATGTATTCGGAAATGAGAAGGAGATTGAAGAGTACAAGGCAATCCGTGAGAAGGGCGTTCCGCTCCATCCGATTACCATTAACGATCCGAACAGCCCGCAGGCTGAAGTAAAACAGCAGGAGAGTGTGGTCAGAGAGGATGAATACAAGCTGCCGCCGGTTCATGATACCGGAAGCTTCTGGTATTCTCTGCTGTCCTTCTTCCTTCCGGTATTTGGACTGATCGCGGCTGTTCTGTTCAGACGCCACGATCACATCCGTAACTACAAGGCATGTAAGAAAGGTGCAATTGCCGGTCTGGTAACCATTCTGGCTGTCATTCTTATCTTTGCCTTCCTGCTGATCCTGGCAGTGATATAACAGGAAATGGTGCAAACAGTCTGTCTGCACCATTTCGTGAAAGACATTTCAGAATTGGTTGTTCAGAAACCATCATTCAGAAATCGGGATAAAATGTACACAGGGCTGCTTTGAGAAAACCTCAAGGCAGCCTTGCCTGCATGGCGGTCACGAATTTTTTATCTCTGCGCGGGAGTTCTGTGCAGAGTCGTGTTGCCAGCCGTATTAATTCGAGTCGTTCCCAACGAATGGAACGAAAAAAAGGAAGAAATGAAGTGAATCGAACAGTAAAGAATCGAAATACACCAAATGTGAAGCCGGTGGAAAAGGTTTCACTTTCCGAGAAACATGTGAAGGTGAGGCTGGCGGCAGTCGTTCTGCTGCTGCTTCTTGGCGCCGGTGCGCTTGCCTATGGGGTTGCGGGCTGGCTTGGAGGAGAATCCGGCTGGAGAGAAATTGAAGTGAGTTCGTCTGCTGAGATGAACTACGGAGAAGAATTTGTTTTTTTATATGATATCGGAAGCAGCGGTGTCTCCGCAGCAACAGAAAGCAGAGCGCTTGAAAAGCTGTACACGGAGGCGTCCGTACAGGCATATCGTCTATTTAATAATGATCAGCTTCAGGAAGGTGTGAATAATGTGTATTACATCAATCATCATCCCAATGAGCGGATCACGGTGGATGAGGCGCTCTATGAGGCATTTGCGCAGATTCAGGAGACCGGCAGCAGGTATCTGTATCTGGCGCCTGCCTATGAAATCTACGACAATCTGTTTTACAGCAATGATGATTCAGAGCTGGTAAATTTCGATCCGCAGCTGAATGAGGAACTGAGAGAAGATTTTCAGGAAATTGCGGATTTTGCATCGGATCCGGAAGCGATTGACCTGGAGCTGCTGGGAGACAATCAGATCTGCCTGAAGGTTTCCGAGGAGTATCTGGCCTATGCCAATGAGGAATATATCACGGATCTGATTGATTTTTACTGGATGAAAAATGCCTTTATTGTGGATTATCTGGCTGATGTGATGACGAAAGCCGGTTATACGGCGGGCTCACTCTCCAGCTATGACGGATTTACGCGAAATCTGGATGAACGTGATGTGGCATACTCATTTAATGTATATGACCGGAGCGGACAGAAAATCTATCCTGCTGCAGTGATGGAGTACAGCGGTTCCAGAAGCATCGTGTTTCTTCGTGATTATCCGATGAACAGCCTGGACGACCGCCGCTATTATGAGCGAAAGAATGGCGAGATCCGCACACCTTATTTAAGTCTGGATGACGCGTCACAGAAGCAGGCACTCCACAATCTGGTTGCCTATTCCGATGAGGATGGCTGCGCCAGGCTGCTGCTTCTGGCTGCTCCGCTCTACATCGCGGACCGCTTTGAGAAAGAGGCAGCTGCAGAATTGGCGAGCGATAACGTTTATTTCATTTTCAGTGAAGAACAGGTACTGAACTGCAGCGATCCGCAGATCGTACTGAACCATCTTTATCAGGGAGAAGATGTGTCCTATCAGGCTGTGCTTTTTGAATAAAAAAGGATGGAAGACATCACAGGCCTTGATTCTTTTTGCTCATTCTGCGAAGAAACTGAAAAAAAGGAAGAAAAAGGCTTGCTATATTTCCGTAAATCATGTAAAATAAGGAATGGTTGATTATATTTTAACAAGAGCAGAAAATTCGTTCTGTTCGCATGTGACCGGCAGACCGGCACAGAAATATAAATCTTTTTAATTTTTCTTAGGAGGAAAAAATCATGGCAGTAAAAGTTGCAATTAATGGTTTTGGTCGTATCGGCCGTCTTGCATTCAGACAGATGTTCAACGCTGAGGGTTACGAAGTAGTAGCAATCAACGATCTGACTAGCCCGGCTATGCTGGCTCATCTGTTAAAGTATGATACAGCACAGGGTAAGTATCAGTATGCTGATACCGTAGTAGCTGGTGATGACTACATCGAGGTTTGTGGTAAGAAGATCACCATCTACAAGATGGCTAACGCAGCTGAGCTTCCGTGGGGAGAGATCGGTGTTGACGTAGTTCTGGAGTGCACCGGCTTCTATACTTCCAAGGCTAAGTCCCAGGCTCACATCGATGCAGGCGCTAAGAAGGTAGTTATCTCCGCTCCGGCTGGAAACGACCTGAAGACCATCGTTTACTCTGTAAATGAGAAGACTCTGACCGCTGAGGATACCATCATTTCCGCAGCTTCCTGTACAACAAACTGCCTGGCTCCGATGGCTAAGGCTCTTAACGACTACGCTCCGATCCAGAGCGGTATCATGTCCACCATCCATGCTTACACCGGCGATCAGATGATCCTCGATGGACCGCACAGAAAGGGTGACTTAAGAAGAGCACGTGCTGGCGCAGCTAACATCGTTCCGAACTCCACCGGTGCTGCAAAGGCAATCGGTCTGGTTATTCCGGAGCTGAACGGCAAGCTGATCGGTTCTGCACAGCGTGTTCCGGTTCCGACAGGTTCCACCACCATCCTGACTGCAGTAGTTAAGGGTGCTGAGGTTACCAAGGAAGGCATCAACGCAGCTATGAAGGCAGCAGCTTCTGAGTCCTTCGGCTACAACACCGACGAGATCGTATCTTCCGACGTTATCGGAATGCGTTATGGTTCCCTGTTTGATGCAACTCAGACAATGGTTTCCAAGATCGGTGATGATCTGTATCAGGTACAGGTTGTATCCTGGTATGACAACGAGAACTCCTACACCAGCCAGATGGTTCGCACCATCAAGTACTTCGCTGAGCTGGCTTAATCACAGGATTGAAGCAGGTAGAAGTCTCATCATGTAAATGACCTGTAGGGTCCGGTCTTTAGGGACCGGACTCTTCTTTATATGCAGGAAATGCGTAAGTTTTGAAAGGAGCATATTATGCTGAATAAGAAGTCTGTTGACGATATTAATGTAAAAGGCCTTCGTGTTCTGGTTCGCTGCGATTTCAACGTACCGATCCAGGAAGGCGTGATCACCGACGAGAACCGTCTGGTAGCTGCACTGCCGACCATCAAGAAGCTGATCGCTGATGGCGGAAAGATCATCCTCTGCTCTCACCTTGGAAAGCCGAAGGGAACTCCGAACCCGAAGTATTCCCTGGCACCGGTTGCTGTTCGTCTGTCCGAGCTGTTAGGCCAGGAAGTTAAGTTTGCTGCTGATGATGAGGTAGTAGGCGAGAACGCAAAGGCTGCTGTAGCTGCTATGAACGACGGCGATGTAATCCTTCTGGAGAACACCCGTTACCGTAAGGAAGAAGAGAAGAACATTGAGACCTTCTCCCAGGATCTGGCTTCCATCTGTGATGTATTCGTAAACGATGCGTTCGGTACCGCTCACAGAGCACACTGCTCCAATGTTGGTGTGACCAAGTTTGTTGAGACTTCTGTTGTTGGTTATCTGATGCAGAAGGAAATCGACTTCCTGGGCAATGCAGTAAACAACCCGGTTCGTCCGCTGGTTGCTATCCTTGGCGGATCCAAGGTTTCTTCCAAGATCTCTGTCATCGAGAACCTGCTTGACAAGGTTGATACCCTGATCATCGGCGGCGGAATGGCATATACCTTCTTCAAGGCGAAGGGCCAGGAGATCGGAACCTCTCTTGTTGAGGAAGACTACATCGAGTTCGCTCAGAAGATGATGGACAAGGCTGCTGAGAAGGGTGTAAACTTCCTGATCCCGGTAGACACTGTTGTTGCAAAGGAATTCAAGAACGACGCAGAGAGCCGTGTTGTTGAGGGAAGCATGGAAGCAGACGAGATGGGTCTGGACATCGGACCGAAGACGGTTGCTCTGTTCTCTGATGCACTGAAGTCTGCAAAGACCGTTGTATGGAACGGACCGATGGGCGTATTCGAGATGCCGAACTTCGCAAAGGGTACCGAGGCAATCGCTAAGGCTCTGTCTGAGATCGATGCGATCACCATCATTGGCGGCGGCGATTCTGCTGCAGCTGTAAACATCCTTGGCTACGGCGACAAGATGACCCACATCTCCACCGGCGGCGGCGCTTCCATGGAATTCCTTGAGGGCAAGGAGCTTCCGGGCGTAGTTGCAGCAAACGATAAATAAACGGGAAACGGGAAGAAAAGCCGGAGATTTCTGCCGACAGCTGATGGTGCGGCAGAAATCCGGCAATACTGAAATAGAAGAATTATAAGGAGATCATTCTTATGCGTAAGAAGATTATTGCAGGCAACTGGAAGATGAACATGACTCCGTCTGAGGCAGTTGCTCTTGTTGAGACATTAAAGCCGCTGGTAGTAAACGATGAGGTTGACGTAGTGTTCTGCGTACCGGCGATCGATCTTGTACCGGTAATTGAGGCTGCAAAGGGCACCAACATCCAGATCGGTGCTGAGAACATGTACTACGAGGATAAGGGTGCTTATACCGGCGAGATTTCTCCGGCAATGCTTACCGACATCGGCGTTAAGTATGTAATCATCGGTCACTCTGAGAGAAGAGAGTACTTCGCAGAGACAGACGAGACAGTAAACAAGAAGGTTCTGAAGGCATTCGAGTATGGCATTACCCCGATCATCTGCTGCGGCGAGTCCTTAAAGCAGAGAGAGCAGGGCATCACCATCGACTGGATCCGTCAGCAGATTAAGATCGCGTTCCAGAACGTTACCGCTGAGCAGGCTGCTACTGCAGTTATCGCTTACGAGCCGATCTGGGCAATCGGAACCGGTAAGGTTGCTACTACGGAGCAGGCAGAAGAGGTTTGCGCAGCAATCCGTGTCTGCATCGGTGAGATCTATGATGAGGCAACTGCAGCTGCAATCCGCATCCAGTACGGCGGCAGCGTAAGTGCTTCCAGCGCTCCGGAGCTGTTCGCACAGGCTAACATCGACGGTGGTCTGGTAGGCGGCGCTTCTCTGAAGCCTGATTTTGGCAAGATCGTCAACTATAAGTAATTCAAATACAGCTGCCTGGAGGCGCAGGTCGCGCCTTCGGGCTTCTGTTGTTTATACATCCAGGCGAACATGCCAGTGATATGTTCGATCGGATTGTTTATACATCCAGGCGAACGTGCCAGTGACACGTTCGATCGGATCGTTTAGGAGGAAATCAAATGAGCAAGAAACCAACCGTTTTAATGATTCTTGACGGATATGGCTTAAATGAGAGAAATGACGGAAATGCAGTTGCTGAGGCAAAGACTCCGGTGATGGATGAGCTGAAGGCAACCTGTCCGTTTGTAAAGGGATATGCAAGTGGACTTGATGTTGGTCTTCCGGACGGACAGATGGGCAACTCTGAGGTAGGTCATCTGAACATGGGCGCAGGCCGCATCGTTTATCAGGAGCTGACCAGAATCACCAAATCCATTCAGGATGGCGATTTCTTTGAGAACCCGGCTCTGCTGGCTGCCGTTGAAAACTGCAAAAAGAACAACTCCGCCCTTCATATGATGGGTCTGGTGTCTGACGGCGGCGTACACAGCCATAACACCCACATCTACGGACTTCTTGAGCTGGCAAAGAAGCATGGCCTGGAAAAGGTTTATGTGCACTGCTTCCTGGACGGCCGTGACACACCGCCTGCTTCCGGCAAAGACTATGTGGTAGAGCTGATGAAGAAGTGCGAGGAGATCGGTGTCGGCCAGGTTGCTTCCGTTATGGGTCGTTACTATGCAATGGACCGTGACAACCGCTGGGAGCGCGTTGAGCTGGCATACCGTGCGCTTCGCTATGGCGAGGGCGAGCAGGCAGCCTGCGGCGCATGCGGCATTCAAGCGTCCTATGACAAGAATGTTACCGATGAATTTGTAATCCCGACTGTTGTTGCAAAGGACGGAAAGGCCGTTGGAACCATCAATGACAAGGATTCCGTTATTTTCTTCAACTTCCGTCCGGACCGTGCAAGAGAGATGACTCATGTATTCTGTGACAATGAGTTCGCAGGCTTTGACCGCGGCCCGGCCAGACCGGATGTTGCCTTCGTCTGCTTTACTGACTACGATGCAACCATCCCCAACAAGGACGTTGCGTTCAAGAAAGAAATGATTACCAACACCTTCGGCGAGTATCTGGCAGCAAATGGACTGACTCAGGCACGCATCGCAGAAACCGAAAAATATGCCCATGTAACCTTCTTCTTCAACGGCGGCGTTGAGGAACCGAATAAGGGTGAGGACCGCATTCTTGTTAAGTCTCCAAAGGTTGCAACCTATGACCTGCAGCCGGAGATGAGCGCTTACACCGTATGCGATAAGCTGGTTGAAGCAATCAAATCTGACAAGTATGATGTGATCATCATCAACTTTGCAAATCCGGATATGGTTGGTCATACCGGTGTAGAGGCTGCTGCGATCAAGGCGGTAGAGGCAGTTGACGAGTGTGTTGGCAAGGCAGTAGCAGCGATTAAGGAAGTAAACGGCCAGATGTTCATCTGCGCAGACCATGGAAACGCAGAACAGCTGGTTGATTACGAGACCGGCGAGCCGTTTACCGCTCACACCACAAACCCGGTTCCGTTCATCCTTGTAAACGCAGATCCGGCTTACACCCTGAAAGAGGGCGGCTGTCTGGCGGATATCGCTCCGACACTGATCGAGCTGATGGACATGAAGCAGCCAAAGGAAATGACAGGTAAGAGTCTGCTGGTTCGTGTGCAGTAATGACGGACATTTGCGCGTAATCATGTTATTGGACGAATAATCAGATACTGATTCTGGAAATTCGTGCCGGAATGATAGAAACGTACAAGTTTGGGAAATGCTGAAAAGAAGGGCATCTGTGATATTGTAGATAATTTACCGTGATAATAGGTAAATTTATCCAATTTACAGATGCCCTGTTTTTATTTAAGTAAATTTAATCAGATATCAATACGAAAACGGAGGGTTTCGTCAATCATAAATTTGATATTTTGTACAAAATTTCTGCGGATAAGCGAAGAATGAGCCAGTTTTGACAAAATCATTCAAGTATGATATACATTAAATACGGTGTTGAAGCGCAGGCTTTCCCGTGAATAAGTAAATTGTTTTCGGCAACACTAGCAGTAAGGAGTGAATGTTATGTATCAAAAAGAAATCCGTTTATCACAGGAAACTGTAAGACAGTTTGTCAATGCAGCATGTCAATGTGACTTTCATGTGGATTTGTGCTATAACAAGATCACTGTAAACGCAAAATCCCTGATGGGAGTCTTCAGCCTGGATCTCAGTAACAAGCTTACTGTCATCTACAATGAAAAAGACGAAGCGTTTGAGTGCGCCCTGAATGAATTCGCTGTGGCGTAAGTAAGAGCGCAGAACACTCCGTTAACAATCGCGAAAAAGCTCCGATACAAGAGGTAAGACACGGTTTCTTCATGGTCTTTGAGACGTGGGGAGGCTGATGGATACCTGTTGTATAGGAGCTTTTTTTTGCATGCCGTGAGAGTCGAAATGGGCGAATGGAATCGGATGCGTTTTTTGGCAGAGGTGATAGAATATGATGTGTAATTTGTAGAAAAAGAGACGGCGTCAGGACGAAGCTGCTGTCTAATGCATGATGCTTGGGCGGGAGCGGAGTATATGAGGTCCCGTTAGAGGAAACGCAGGAGGAGACTGGATATGGGTGAGCATGTGATATGGGAGTATGAGAAACGGATCAGTGAGCTGGAGAATGAAGTTGGTGTACTGAGAGAGGAGAAGGATCGGCTTCTTAGGGAGAATGAGATACTGCATGAGACGGCATGGGATCTGATCCGACAACTGAGAGAACAGAAGGGGAAAGGGATCGAGTCGGCTGTGAAGAAAAATATGATGGAAAATGTGAAAAAGGACTAGACGAAACAGAGTTTTTGTGAGAAAATGTATTTAAGTGCGGGAACTTTTCGTCCGTGCATCGGATCCGTCAGAATGAGGAAACCGAATGGGCATTTGCGAGCGAAAGCGACAGAAAACAAATGCGGATTCTGTTGTCAGACCGCCGGCTGCGGGAAAACCGCGGCATATTTTACAGAACTGAAAGGAGTTTTTGCAATGATTATTTCACGTGAAGTTGAAGAGATGTGCGTTGTAAAGCAGGGCGTTCACCACGGTGCAGCACCGATTCCGGAGGAAGCAAAGTGGGTAAAGGTTAAGGAAGTAAAGGATATTTCCGGTTTTACTCATGGTATTGGCTGGTGTGCTCCGCAGCAGGGCGCATGTAAGCTGTCCCTTAACGTTAAGGAAGGAATCATCCAGGAAGCACTGGTTGAGACCATCGGATGTTCCGGTATGACTCACTCTGCAGCAATGGCAGCTGAGGTTCTTCCGGGCCTTACCGTTATGGAAGCTCTGAATACAGACCTTGTTTGTGACGCAATCAATACTGCTATGAGAGAGCTGTTCCTTCAGATCGTTTACGGACGTTCTCAGTCCGCATTCTCTGAGGAAGGTCTGCCGGTAGGTGCAGGTCTTGAGGACCTTGGTAAGGGTCTTCGTTCTCAGGTTGGTACCATGTACGGTACTCTTCAGAAGGGACCGCGTTACCTTGAGATGGCTGAGGGCTATGTAACCGGTATCGCTCTTGACGAGGATGATCAGATTATTGGTTATCAGTTTGTAAACCTTGGCAAGATGACTGACTTCATTAAGAAGGGTGACGATGCAAACACTGCTTACGAGAAGGCAAAGGGTCAGTACGGCCGCGTTGCTGATGCAGCGAAGATCATCGACCCGAGAACTGACAAAGAGATTTAATTCTGGGAGGACGAAAAGATGGCTTTATTTGAATCATATGAGAGAAGAATAGACAAGATCACTGCTGTCCTGAACAGCTACGGAATTGCTTCCATCGAAGAAGCTGAGAAGATCACAAAGGACGCTGGTCTTGATGTATACGCACAGATCAAGAAGATTCAGCCGATCTGTTTCGAGAACGCTTGCTGGGCTTACATTGTAGGTGCTGCAATCGCAATCAAGAAGGGCTGCAAGAAGGCTGCTGACGCTGCAGCTGCTATCGGTGAGGGTCTGCAGGCATTCTGTATCCCGGGTTCCGTTGCTGACCAGCGTAAGGTAGGTCTTGGACATGGTAACCTTGGTAAGATGCTTCTGGAAGAGTCTACCGAGTGCTTCGCATTCCTGGCTGGTCACGAGTCTTTCGCAGCAGCTGAGGGTGCAATCGGTATCGCTGAGAAGGCAAACAAGGTTCGTCAGAAGCCTCTGCGTGTTATCCTGAAAGGTCTTGGTAAGGATGCTGCACAGATCATTTCCCGTATAAACGGCTTCACCTATGTAGAG
>JAFUPV010000044.1 GCA_017472605.1 Lachnospiraceae bacterium | reverse complement strand
TGTAAGCAGTCAAGTAAAATGCACACTTTTTCGCCACAAAATACACAGTTTTTTGTAGCTTAGCCGATGATCGGCTGATGATGTTCCAAGCGGTAACTGTTACCGCTCATGTTGATGATTTCGCACCGGTGAATCAGCCGGTCGAGGATGGCTGTGGTGATTGTGGTGTCACCAAGAAAATCCACCCATTCATCGAATCCTTTGTTGGATGTGATGATCAATGACGTTCTTTCCGACATTGATGAGACGAAACTGAAAAACATATTCGCCTCCGCTGCGGTCAGCGGTAAAAAGCCAACTTCGTCTATCACTATCAGGGAGCATTTTCCCAGATACTTCAGCCGGTGCTGACTGGACTTGGAAATTTCTGCGATCTTCAGATGTTTCATTAGACTTTCCAGTGTTTCAAAGGCCACTGCATATCCATAATCCAGGCCCTGCACTGCAAGTGACAGTGCCAGATGGGTTTTGCCGACACCGGGCGGTCCTAAAAAACAGATGTTGTATGCTTGCTCCACCCAGGTCATATCGCTGAGTCGCAGCATCTGTTCCTTGGAAACACTGCGTTGAAATCCGAAGTCAAATGTATCCAGCGTCTTCTCGATCGGGAGATTGGCTTTGCGTCTGCGGAGCTGATTCTGCCGTTCCGTGCGCAGCCTCTGTTCCTCCGTCAGGAAGACTTCCAGGCTTTCAAGCGGCGAAAGGGAGTTCTGTCTGCGATACAAAGTATCCAGGTCAACCGGTAGGAGCCGCAGTTCTGCGATCAGACGGGTTACACGTTCAAGGGGTGCAGTCATTGCCGACCACCTCCAATCCTTGCATAGACATCCAGAGGCCTCTTCTGCGTCTGTATGTGATATCTGGCATCATCCAGGGGGATCCGTATTGCCTGCTGCTGTGTATCTGTATCCGACTTCTTCTGCCTGCTTTGATGCTCCAGATAATCCTTTACCGTATTCGCACTGTAGATCCGGTTACGCATACAAAACTCTATGGCTTCAAGGACGGCGGAACGATCATATGTGTCGAGCAGATTCTGCAGTATTGTAAACTGATCCCTGCTGTAGCGATTCTTTTCTTCCCGAAGAAGCTGCAGGAACTCCGTCGCTTTGTGTTCCATGCGCTCATCCAGCTGATTCTGGAATTTATCGATAGCTCGGCTGCGATCCCTGCGGTGAGAGGTGTTCTGAATCAGTTTGCCACGACCGCTGCCAATCCGGTGCTCACAGATTGGATCGCCAAAGACTGTGCTGATATACAACACGCCTTTCCGCTCTTCAATCTGGACTTCTTTCTGATTGTTGTACGTTCCCAGAGGAACGGAATAACGGTTGCTGTTGTAAAGGATGGTGTTGTCCTTGCGGACATTGCGCAATACATATGCACCTTGCAGCTGCGGGCATTCCGGCAACGGCCGGAGATAATCTCGTTCCTCCCGGAACACTTCGGCAGGAATGCGTTTGGTGGTGCCATGCTCCTTGGCATTTCCGGTCCTTTCAAGCCAGGAGATGGCCGATGCATTCAGAGTATCGTCATCCACATACAGGCGGTTTTCCAGAAAATTGCCTTTTACATATTTCACCACATTTTCAACTTTCCCTTTGCTCTCCGGGTCAGCGCCGCGGCAGAGGTAGACATCGAGTTTACAGCTTTTCCGGAATTTTTCAAATTCGTAGGTATAGATAATGTCGCCGTCGTTCTCGGATACGCACACGATGCTGTCCTGATCGAAGACCAACTCCTGTGGCATGCCGCCCATATAGCGGAAGCAGCGGTAACAGATAGCCACCAGATCAGAAGCGGTAAATGGTCTGCTCTGAATTTCCGTGTATTTGTACCTGGAATGGGCCAGAACAAAGGCTGCAACGTAGACGGCAGTGGTGCCGCCGGTTATGTTATGAAGGTTCTTCTTCCCGAAGTCCACCTGCATCTGTTGGCCCATGGGGAGCTCCGGAACTGCTTCGTAGTCCCGTGGGTTCGGAGATTTCTTCAAGTTGTACTCATCCCGAAGGACTTTGACATATCGCGATACGGTTCGTTCACTGTAATACTCATTGTAGTATTCTTTGAGCCAGTCGCAGACCTGTGCTGCGGAAAGTGTTGGGTAATCCCGCAGCCAGTGGATAATTTGATCCTGGTGTTCGTCCAGGGCAGAGGCTCTGCACACATTTTTGAACTGTTTTTCGTAATCTTCGACGGACATGCTCCAATACTTGTCAACTGTCCGACGATTGATATGAAGCTGTTTTGCCACAGTGGCTTTCTTAAAGCCTTTTTCCTTTAATTGCTGAATTCTGCTGTACACGTTGTATCCTTTCATTTTTCGCTCCTCTGGAATTGATAGATACATTCTATCATTTATTCCAGAAGTGTGCATTCACTGGCGAAAAACTGTGCACTTTGTGGCGAAGAAATGTGCAGTTTCAGTGGCGGAAATCTGTGCACTTTATTTTACCATTTACATGGGACAGCGCCTGGGTGTATACTGTAATCACAGAAGGGACAGAAGGGGATTTTTCGAATTAATTTTGTCGAAAAATGTCGAAGGAAGGAGGCTGCAGCATGTATGACAATTTCGGAGGACCAGGATTCGACTGGAACGGAAACGGAAAGACAGACAGTTTCGACCATTATATGGACATGAAGGCGGCAGACAGCCCCAAAGCCTCAGCAGGAAGCCGAACGAAATCTTCCGGCGGCATCGTCATATACGATAGTACCAAAGACAGCGACGGCGTGGCACTGATGAAAGCACTGGCGGTATGCGGGCTTTGCCTCGTTGGTATGATAGTACCAGTGACGTCAGGAATGGGGGACCTGGGGACACTGGTGTGGCTGGGCGGCTGTATCGGGCTGAGTATCAGGATATTGAAGAATCGGTGAAGAGAGAGGGGATTTAAAATACAGCCGAGGTGTGTTATAATACAGGA
>JAFUPV010000043.1 GCA_017472605.1 Lachnospiraceae bacterium | reverse complement strand
ATGGTTCAATCCAAATTTCCGGTAAACAAACAATTGATGCAATGTCTCATCCGTTGGCTGCGCACAGACAATTCCATTTTGTGTCAGAATCCCCGGATCCTGTGCCAGTATAGCTTGTAAATCCTCCAGATATACGATGCTGCCATCCTGCATCTGAGAGAGGATTTCCGCGCAGGTTTCCACATCGGACTCCCCGGAAACAGTCAAATATGACACCTGCGTCTGATTGGTATTATCAACATCACCGATTTCTGTTCCTTCCAGCGTTTCCGCAGCAGACATCAGCGGCACTTCTCCTTCTTTTCTCATGTTCCATGCCATCGGAATCGTCAGCGCCATCAGCAGGACAGCAATCGTGGCAATTCCAACCACCGTTCCAATGAAGAAATCATTTTTCCGTTCTCTTTTTTTTTCCGATTCCAGAACTGCCCGCTGTGCCCAGGCAAACAGACGATCACTTTGTCTCTGTGACAGCTTCACCCGATTACATACCCGTTGAAATTCATGCAGTTTCATCGTTCTCCTCCCTTCCCGTTTTTTCCGGTTCGAAAATCTTCGCATTCATTGACAGCAACCTTCATCAGCCAACAGGTTTCATGCTTCTCCGAAGTAAACGTACCCTCATATTCCATCAGCTTAATCAGTGCATTCTGCATGGCGTCCGCCGCATCCGCATTGTTTCCCGTATAAAAATAGCAGAGACGATACAGCTCGTCCTTATTTCGTTCATAACTGATCCGTACCAGTTCACAATCCCGCATCGGATCACCCCCTTTGCACCCATTCACAGATATCATACATAAAAAAGAAAAAATGTTGCACCCGAAAAATTTTTTTTCGCTGAAACAAAAAAACAATCAAACGCATTACTGGCGAGTTCTCCTGGATGGATAAAAAAAGAAACCCGACAGCAAAACACTGTCAGGTTACCTCTCAACTACTTATTCCCTTATCGCCAGCACCGCCGCCAGATTCCCCCGCTCTGTTCCCATGATCCGATGGGAATACAGAAGCTCCGGATTGCATCTGGTGCAGACATTGGTTATCAAAATCTTATCCGGCGCGATTCCCGCCTCTTCCAACACAAACCGGTTGGTCTGCCACAAATCCAGATAGGAACGGTCTCCTTCACCGGCTCTGCAGATCTTTTCCATCTGTTCTCCGGTAAATTCTTTTGCAAATTCCGCCACCACCTCGGGACCTACCTCAAAGCAGTCCCCGCAGATGCTGGGACCGATGGCAGCAGTCACGTCCTCCGGTTGGGTTCCGTAGGCTTCGTTCATGGCTTTCAGCGTTGCCAGACCCATCCGGTTCACCGTTCCACGCCAGCCGGAATGGGACAATCCGATGGCTTTGTTTCTGGTATCCACAAAATACAGAGGAACACAGTCCGCATAGAACGTCACAAGAGCCAGCCCCGGTACGTTGGTAATCAGACCGTCCACATCACAGTAATCCCTGTCGCGAACCGTTCCTTTTCCCGCATCCGCAGCCGTAACCCTTCTCACATTGGTGGTGTGCGTCTGCCAGGAAAGAACCGCCCTGGTCCAGTCAAAGCCGACAGCGCCGCCAAACCGGCGATAGTTTTCTTCTACGTTTGCCCGGCTGTCATTCTTAAAGAAGCCCAGGTTCATGGTTGCGAAGCAGCCGCTGCTGACACCTCCCAGCCTGGTGGAAAAGCCATGGGCGATCCAGTCCATTTTGCTGTAGGTTTCATATTGAAAGAAAGAAACGCCGTTTTTGTTTCGCAGAACCAGTTCTCTGCAGTCATCTTTCGTTTTATATGATATCATTTACATCCCTCCAAACGCATTCCGGATCAGCCAGATTCCCTCCGGACTGATACCGACCACATCAAACCGGCAGGGCAGATGTCTGCCCGGTTTCCTCTTTTGCAGATAAGCGGCTGCTGTCCGGTAAATTCTGCGCTGTTTCCGATACCCGACCGCTTCCTGCGGATAGCCGGAAGCGGTCGTGGAACGGTATTTTACTTCGATAAAACACAGGTACCCGTTTTCCTCTGCAATCAGGTCAATCTCCCCTTCTCTGCAGCGGAAATTCCTCTCCAGAATCCGATAGCCCTGTTTTTCCAGATACTGTGCCGCATATCTTTCGTAATCACCGCCCACTTCTCTGCAATTCATCATTCCCCAAACCCAAAATTCTTAATAAAGCTCCGCCTGTGGATCGGGCAGGGTCCAATCGTCTTCAGCGCCTGAATGTGCATTTCACTGCCATAGCCTTTATTTCCCGCAAATCCATAGTCCGGGTACTGCCTGTCATATTCCTTCATCATCCGGTCCCTGGTCACCTTCGCAATAATACTCGCGGCAGCAATGGAATAGCATTTTGCATCGCCTTTAATCACAGGCACCTGTCTCATGGGCAGTCCTGGAATCTGCACCGCGTCATTAATCAGAACTTCCGGCAGCGGATCCAGAGAAACCACGGCCTTTCGCATGGCCTGATAGGTTGCCTGAAGAATGTTGATCTCGTCAATCACATCCTCCGACGAAATTCCAACGCCGACAGAAACCGCCTCTTTCATGATGACTTCATACAATTCTTCCCTTTTCTTTTCGGACAGCTGCTTGGAGTCATTGATGTAGGGAATGGAACAGTCCGAAGGCATGATAACGGCAGCCGCAACAACAGGACCGGCAAGAGGACCTCGTCCCGCTTCATCGATTCCGCAGTAAACCGCGCCCCTCGCCAGCTTCTGCTCGAATTCATGCATTCCATTTACACGGGCCAGCTCCTGGTAATATGTTTCAACCTTTTTCCGGCAGCGTTCCAGGTACTGCTGCACACTTTTTCTGCTGTCATTTTCGTAAGCCCGGACTGCCTCCAGAAGCTCATCGCCCTGAAAGCCTTCCAGTTCTTTTTTTATCTGATCTAACGTCATTGTACTCTCTCCAGTGAAATTCTGCCCAGACGGCCGCTTCGGTAGTCATCCAGAATCTGTCTTGCAGCCTTCTCATAGTCCGGCTCGCCGCCTTTCTTTAAACAGCCGCGCTTTTTCGCGATGAAATCCATCCGCTCCATCGCTTCCACCTCCGGATCCAGATCATACCGCTCTTTCAGACGGTCCGGATAGTACTCCGCCATCCACTTCAGCAGTTCAAACGCCAACTCCTCAATCGGAAGGATATCATCACTGATAGAACCGATCATTGCCAGATGAAGTCCAACGGTCTGATCCTCAAATTTCGGCCAGAGAATTCCCGGTGTATCCAGAAGCTCCAGACGGTCATCGATGCGGATCCACTGATTTCCTCTCGTTACACCCGGCTTGTTGCCGGTTTTCGCGCTGACCTTTCCGGCGAAGCTGTTAATAAACGTAGACTTTCCCACATTGGGAATTCCGACCACCATCGCGCGGATGGGGCGGTTCATGATTCCGCGTCGTCTGTCCCGTTCAATTTTTTCTTTGCATGCAGCCATGATGGCTTCCATCATCTGCTTGCGGAAGCCTCTCTGTCTGGCATCTGCTGCAACGGCAAGGATTCCCTGCTTCTGGAACGAAGCAATCCACTCTCTGTTTGCCTTCTCATCCGCCAGATCCGACTTATTTAACAGAATTACCCGCGCTTTGTTCTTTGCCAGCTCATCGATATCCGGATTGCGGCCTGACTGCGGCACTCTGGCATCTGTCAGCTCAATCACCAGATCGACCAGCTTCATATCTTCCTTCATTGCGCGCTTTGCTTTGGTCATGTGACCCGGGTACCACTGTATCAGCATATCATTTCTCCCGTTCTTCCTAATTTATTCAACTCTCTCCGTATCCCAGATCAGCCGGACATCAACAATCGACGAAACAGTCAGCCAGGCTCTTCCCAGAATCTGTTCCTCGGACACATTTCCGGTATCCGCAAAACGGCTGTCCTGGCTTCTGTCCGGATTATCACCAAGGACAAAATATTCATCCGGTGCAAGTGTGATTTTCTTCGATGCCAGACCTGCGATCTCAATTGTGTCCGTGTAGACATGGTTCTCATCCATCGGCAGATCATTGATGTAAAGTACACCATCCCGGATTTCAACTGTTTCATTGGGCATTCCGACAATCCGTCTCACCTGAACCTTGCTTCCGGATTGGTAAGCAACGATGTCATACCGCTGCGGTTCTTCGATTGCGTACCACAGACGATTGATGAACACGCTGCCTCCCTGCCGGATCGTCGCATCCATGGAATATCCGTCCTGATGTACATAGTACATCAGATAGTTCAGCACAAACAGACCAACCGCCACCATCAGCAGCAGATTTGTCAGAAAACCGATCATCCGGCTGATCAACTTCTTTTGCTTCTTTTCTTTTTTCTTCATTTGCCGGCCCCCATTTTTTCCGAATCCGGTCTGACGGATCCTCTGCCGCAGAAGACGCATCCTTCCGTTTTCCGGCAGCAGTTTTCTTAGCAGAAAAAGGGGCAATACAATCTGTATCTGCCCCTTCCATCTCTTTCGTAGTTCAATTATTTAACGATTTCCTTAACCTTAGCGCTCTTACCGGATCTCTGTCTCAGGTAGTTCAGTTTCGCTCTTCTTACCTTACCCTTACGAACAACTTCGATGTTCTCAACAGACGGAGAATGAAGCGGCCATGTCTTCTCAACAGCTACGCCATTGGAGTTCTTTCTAACGGTGAATGTCTCGCGGATTCCGCCGTTCTGTCTCTTCAGAACAGTACCCTCGAATACCTGGATTCTCTCCTTGTCTCCCTCTTTGATCTTTGCGTATACCTTTACAGTATCACCAACGTTGAACTGTGCAACGTTCTCTTTCAGCTGAGCCTTCTCAATGCTCTCGATAATCTTGCTCATGGCAATCCTCCTAATTAAATCGGACGTTCATACCGCACCCTGGCAGCAGCGGACCATCTCTAAATTCACAACGCAATCTAGTGTATCACACTTTTTCGTCGAATGCAAGTCTTTTTCCATGTATATTTTTATTTTTTTTTACGAACACTGTTACTATTCGATTCTGCAGCCCTGTGCCCGGAACCGGAAATACTCATTTGGAGGCAACTATGACAACACAATGTACCTGTACCGTAGAAAACTGCATTCATAACAGCGACCGCTGCTGCTGCAAATCAGAGATTCTGGTTGACGGCAGACAGGCACAGCAGAAGGAAAATACCAGCTGCGCCAGCTTTGATCTGCGCCACGGTGATTCCTTCCGCAACAGCTTTGAAACACCGGACAAGAAGCTTTCCATCGAATGCAATGCCGTGCACTGCGTCTACAATTCCAATCAGTACTGCACTGCCAGTCAGGTAGACATCAGCGGAACTTCCGCTGTTGATTCTTCCGCAACTCAGTGTTCTACCTTCAAAGCAAAATAAGTCTCAAAAAATTCGGGAACGAAGGCATGACACTTTCGTTCCCGTTTCTGCTCGTTATTCATCCAGCTTACACGCCGGCGACTGGCTTGACCGATTGCCGGTTATTTCTTCTTCGGATTCTTGTTCTGCTCTTCCGGCTGTACCTCAACCTTGCGGATCTCCTTGGTACGGATTTCCTTACAGATTGCGTTTACAAACTCGTCAAGCGGCTTCTGACCCTCATCGCCAAGGAAACGGCTTCTGACGGATACAAGGTTCTCTTCCTCCTCCTTCTGACCTACAACCAGCATGTACGGAAGCTTCTGCATTCTCGCATCACGAATCTTATAACCAATCTTCTCATTTCTCATGTCAACGGTGCAGAGAACACCATTTGCCTTCAGCTCATCAGCAACTTTGTTCGCATAGTCAATATACTTCTCAGAAATCGGAAGCACACGAACCTGCTCCGGACACAGCCATGTCGGGAATGCACCTGCATACTTCTCAATCAGCCATGCAAGCGTTCTCTCATAGCAGCCCATGGAAGTTCTGTGGATGATATAAGGACGCTTCTTCTGTCCGTCGCGGTCTACATAGGACATGTCAAAGCGCTCTGCAAGGAACATGTCAATCTGAATGGTGATCATGGTGTCTTCCTTGCCGTATACATTCTTTGCCTGGATATCCAGCTTCGGACCATAGAACGCAGCCTCGCCGGCAGCCTCTGTGTATTCGATGCCGATGTCATTCAGGATTGTACGCATGGTATCCTCTACATAGTTCCACATGTCTGCATCGCCAAGATAGTGGTCTGCATTGTTCGGATCCCACTTGGACATCCGGTAGGTTACGTCATCCTGCAGACCAAGTGTTGTCAGACAGTACTTTGCCAGATCCACACAGCCCTTGAACTCTTCTTCCAGCTGCTCCGGAGTCAGTACCAGGTGACCCTCGGAAATGGTGAACTGACGAACACGGGTCAGACCGTGCATCTCACCGGAATCCTCATTACGGAAAATGGTGGAAGTCTCACCCATGCGGTAAGGCAGATCACGGTAGGATTTTGGTGTTGCCTTGTAAACATAGTACTGGAACGGACATGTCATCGGACGCAGCGCAAATACCTCGTCATCCTTCTCTTCATCACCGAGAACAAACATACCCTCTTTGTAATGGGACCAGTGATCGGAAATGATGTAAAGATCGCTCTTTGCCATCATCGGCGTTCTTGTTCTTACATAGCCGCGCTTTTCTTCCTCATCCTCGATCCATCTCTGAAGAGTCTGAATGATCTTTGTTCCCTTCGGCATGAACAGCGGAAGGCCCTGACCAATGACATCAGCAGTGGTGAACAGCTCCAGTTCTCTTCCGATCTTATTGTGGTCACGGTTCTTGATATCCTCCAGATAAGCCAGATACTCTTCCAGCTCTTCCTTTTTCGGGAAAGCAGTTCCGTAGATACGGGTCAGCATTGCGTTCTTCTCAGAACCTCTCCAATATGCACCGGAGGAAGAAATCAGCTTGAATGCCTTGATGTTTTTCGTAGACATCAGGTGCGGGCCTGCGCACAGATCAACAAATTCGCCCTGTCTGTAGAAGGAAATCTCCGCATCCTCCGGAAGATCTTCGATCAGTTCCACCTTGTACGGCTCATTGCGCTCCTTCATGTAAGCGATTGCCTCTTCTCTCGGCATGGTGAAACGCTCCAGCTTTTCGCCCTTTTTGATGATTTTCTTCATCTCGGCCTCGATCTTGTCCAGATCCTCTCTGCCGAAGGAAGGGGTATCAAAATCGTAGTAAAAACCATTGTCAATTGACGGACCGATTGCCAGCTTTGCATTGGGATACAGATTCTTTACTGCCTCTGCCAGTACATGAGAGGTGGTATGGCGCAGTGCAGCCAGACCTTCCTTATCGTTTGCAGTCATAAAGTTCACTGCGCAGTCCTTATCAATGACAGTACGCAGGTCAACAACCTTACCGTCAACCTCAGCAACACAAGCCATTCTCGCCAGACCTTCGCTGATGTCAGAAGCCAGATCAATGGCGCGCATCGGTTCTGCATATTCTCTTACTGAACCATCTTTTAATGTGATCTTCATCTTTGTCTCCTCCATTTCGGAATTTCATCCGCATTTGTCTCTCTCGCTGCCGCGCTTCCAATCGAATGAATGCACATGCATGCTCTCAAGGCTGCAGCTCGCGAAAATAAAAAAATCCCTTTCTGCGTTTTCACACAAAAAGGGACGATTGGATCGTGGTTCCACCCAAATTTTCTTCTGATTGGAAATTTCTGAAAAAAGATTTCTGATTAAAATTACTGTTCAGAAATTGACAGTCAAAAATTTCTTTTGGAAAATCTCCTCGTCTCAGAAGACTCATTGTGACGATAACGGAGTCACCGGGCAGGATTAGTGCCTCTCAGAGGTGGTCTTCACAAAGCATTCCTGCGGATCCTTCCCAGCTTCCGGATCCTCTCTGGGCATTCCTTCTTTGCTACTCTTCTCATCAACGATTTCAACTACAGATATTATTAGCACACTTCGAAAAAAAAGTCAACCATTTTATGCGTTTTGGCGCAAATGCTGTATCAGAGAAACCAGAAGCAGGACAATCAGGTTTACAATGACAACGCTGGCTCCCGTCGGCGTTGAAAAGAGGAAGGATGCAGTCAGACCAACAAGAAAGGTAACAACAGAAACAATTGCCGAGCAGATTACCACTCCGCGAAAGCTTTTCTGCAGGCGCATGGAGATCAGCGCTGGGAAGATGATCAGACTGGAGATCAGCATTGCTCCCATCATCCGCATACCGAGAACGATTGTCACTGCAGTCAGGATGGAAATCAGCAGATTGTACAGCCTGGTACGGACACCGGAAGCACGGGCAAAATTCTCATCAAAGGTAACCGCGAAAATTTTCTGATAACACACCACATAAAGAATCAGGACAATAACAGAGAGAAGAACGCTGAGAACCACATCCTCATCCGTCATGACAAGGATGCTTCCGAACATATAGCTGGAAACATCCGTATTAATTCCTGAAGTCAGAGCCGTTACGGTAATTCCGATCGCCAGTGACGAGGACGACACCACAGCAATGGCTGAATCGCTTTTCATCGTTCCGTTTTCCTGGATCCGCAGCAGGAAGAAAGCCGCGATGATTACAATAGGAATAGAGAGGTACAGCGGAGCGATCCCAAGCGCCATGGCAATGGACAGGGCGCCAAAGGATACGTGAGACAACCCGTCTCCAATCATGGAATATCGCTTTAACACAAGGCAGACTCCAAGAAGAGCCGCACACAGAGACACAAGAACGCCGACGATTGCCGCGCGCTGAATAAACGGATATTGAAACATGCGGACGATTAATTCCATGTCATTTCCCTCCTTCCTGCGCCGGATTTCCGGAAGAATTCTTTTCCTACCGCGCTTTCCCGGTATTCTTCCGTTGTTCCAAAAAACAGCATTTCTTTTTCCATGTGAAGCACCTGACTGGCATCGCAAAGCGCATTCTCAATGTCATGGGAGACCATCAGGATCGCCGTGTGGTCGTCCCGGTTCAGTTCCCGGAGCAGATCGTAAAGTTCCCTGGTTACAGAAGGATCCAGACCGGTAGTCGGCTCATCCAAAAGCAAAAGGTGCTCCGTCGCGCACAGCGCCCGTGCCAGAAGCACACGCTGCTGCTGACCGCCGGACAAATCACGGAAGCACTCCTTTTCCAGGTTTTTCACCTTCAGCCGCTCCATCTGCTTGTCTGCCCGCATCTTATCCTCCCGACTCCAGAACGGAAGAAAGCCTCTTCTGCTCAGACAGCCGGAAAGGACAACTTCCCGCACGGTTGCCGGAAAGTCTTTCTGGGCAACGGTCTTCTGCGGCAGGTATCCAATGGTCTGCCCTGTCACAGACGGACCATAGGCCACCGTTCCTTCATAAGGACGGATCAACCCCAGCAACCCCTTCATCAGTGTTGACTTTCCGGAACCATTTTCTCCCAGAACACAGATGTAATCCCCTTCATTCATCGTAAAATTCACATGACTGACATAAATCTGATTTTCATATCCAAAACTGGCATTCTTACATTCAATCAGCATCCTAACCCTCTTTTCAGACATTCGATATTCCGTCGCATCAGCTCCACATAGGTCACTCCGTTTTCCATTTCCTGCCTGGTCACATTGTGACAGGAATGAAACTCCATAATCTGAGCTCCGGTTGACTCCGCAATGATCACTGCAGTTTTCCGGCTGCTCTGCTCCACATGGAAAATGACCGGAATCTGTTCTTCTGTTACCCGATCAATCAGGCCGGCGATCATCGCCGCACTCGGTTCCGTATCGTGGCTGCATCCGGAGAACGCCGCATCATAGTCCAGACCATATTCCTTTACAAAATAGAGAAAGGGAAAACGGTCTGCAAAGATCAGCACATTCCTCTGTGCCTCCTTTGTGACCTGGCGGATTTCCCGGTCAATCTCCGTCAGCTGTTCCATATAGGCATTCGCATTTTCGGTAAACTCTTCTTCATACTGGGGCAATTCTTCGATTAACAAATCGCGTATCGCCTCCGTCAGCAGAATGGCATTTACCGGCGAGGTCCAGATATGCTCATCATATCCGTCGGTTCCCCCCTCTTCATGGACATGATCATGATCCTTTTCCGTCTCACCATTCTCTTCTCCGTGTACGGTCTCTTCCTCGCATGCTTCCCCTTCTTCGTGAGCATGACCTTCATGAGCGTCTTCTGTCTCATCAGTCCCTTCGCTGCATGCTTCTCCTTCTTCATGGGCATGACCTTCGTGATCATGACTGTGACCAATAACCTTCATGTTTTCCGAATGTTCTTCTTCACGCAGTGAAACCACTTCCATTCCCTCCAGACAGACATCCGGACCGATTCCAGATTCCAGGACGCGGTTCACCCATTGTTCGCCCTCACCGCCATTGAAGATTAGAACATCTGCATCCTCCATCGCGATCAGATCCGCTGCTGTTGGTTCAAAGGAATGGCTCTCCTGGCCGGGCGGCAGGATCAGCTGAAGGTTGATGCGGTCGCCGGCGATTGCTCGCGCAAAATCATAATATGGAAACAGAGTTGTGATAACAGAGAGTCTGTCATCCTCCGGATTCTTTTCCGATTCGCTTGTGCAGCCGGACAGAAATGCAGTCAAAACCAGAATGACCGCCATCAGCTGCACGCCGGTTTGAAACCGGCTTTTCTTCCAATTGTTTTTGTTCATTTTTACACTTTCTTAATTAAGCAAACTTTTAATTACCCTTACACACAACAAGGCTGCCGCTTGCGCGACAGCCTCAATTCGTTTGTTTGTTTCTTTCGTTTAGTTTGTGCTGTAGTTTGGAGCTTCCTTTGTGATCTGGATGTCATGGGGATGACTTTCCTTCAGAGAAGCAGCGGAAATCTTTACGAACTTTCCGGTCTCCTGCAGCGTTCTGATATCCTTCGCACCGCAGTAGCCCATGCCGGAACGGATTCCGCCAACCAGCTGGAACACGGTATCTTCAACCGTTCCCTTGTAAGCAACGCGTCCTTCTACACCTTCCGGAACCAGCTTCTTTGCATCGCTCTGGAAGTAGCGGTCTTTCGAACCGTTCTCCATTGCAGCAATGGATCCCATTCCGCGGTAAACCTTATACTTTCTTCCCTGATACAGTTCAAAGGAACCAGGAGCCTCATCACATCCTGCAAACAGGCTTCCCATCATGCAGACACTTGCACCGGCTGCAATTGCCTTTGTCATGTCGCCGGAGTACTTGATTCCGCCGTCAGCGATGATCGGAACACCATATTCCTTTGCAACTTCATAGCAGTCCATGACAGCAGTAACCTGAGGAACACCGATACCTGCAACAACACGGGTGGTGCAGATGGAACCAGGTCCGATACCAACCTTAACCGCATCCGCGCCTGCTTCGATCAGGGCTCTTGTTGCCTCACCGGTTGCAACGTTTCCAACGATTACCTGCAGATCCGGATAAGCTGCCTTCACTTCTTTCAGTGTGCGGATGATGTTTGCGGAATGACCGTGAGCAGAGTCGATTACGATACAGTCTACATGTGCTTTTACCAGTGCGTCCACACGAACAAGAATGTTGTTGGTGATTCCTACTGCTGCACCGCAGAGCAGTCTTCCCTGAGAATCCTTTGCGGACATCGGGTACTTGATCTGCTTTTCGATATCCTTGATTGTGATCAGTCCCTTCAGATTGAAATCCTTATCAACGATCGGGAGCTTCTCAACACGAGCCTTTGCAAGAATCTTCTTTGCTTCCTCCAGAGTGATTCCTTCCGGAGCGGTTACAAGTCCTTCTGAGGTCATGCATTCGCTGATCTTCTTGGAGTAATCCTCCTCAAATTTCAGATCACGGTTTGTGATGATTCCAACCAGCTTCTTTCCAACGGTAACCGGCACACCGGAAATGCGGAACTTTGCCATCAGGTTGTTTGCGTCCTGAAGGGTATGTTCCGGGGACAGATAAAATGGATCAGTGATGACACCGTACTCGGAGCGCTTAACCATGTCAACCTCTGCTGCCTGCGCTTCTACGGACATGTTCTTGTGAATGATACCGATACCGCCCTGTCTTGCCATTGCAATTGCCATGCGGTGCTCAGTAACAGTGTCCATGCCGGCACTCATCATCGGGATATTTAACTGAATTGATTTTGTAAGATTTGTCTTCAAACAAACCTGGTTTGGGATAACTTCTGAATACTGCGGTACTAATAACACATCATCAAATGTAATGCCTTCGCCAATAATCTGACCCATCTTCTTTTACCTCTCCTCGTCTTTTTATTTGTTTGTCGTCAGTGCCTTTTCCACGATTACTTTACGCGGGGCTGAGCTCTTCATGCACTTTAAGATTGCATTGTTGGGCTCAATGATATAAACTGCCTGTCCCTCACTGCCGCTGTACACGATTGCGTATGTATCAGCGTCCTTGTTTCCGGATGAAAGGTCAACAACCTTCAGCTTGGGATTATTTCTTGCAAAGTCGTACTCATGGGACTTTGTAGAAACCACCTTCTCAACCTTCTGCATTTCCAGATTGTGGATACGCTTTCTGGTCTTCTGCGCGCAGATACGGTCAATGCTGAGTTCGTTGGTAACGAAAACATACTCGTATTCTACGTTCATGCGGATGTTTGCAAAGTAAACACCGCCAATTGCCAGAAGCAGGACAAGAAATCCGAAGGGATTCATCATGCTGGCAATCAGGCCGATCAGAATCAGCAGCACAGCACCGACATAAACAAGCGGTGCGTATCCTGGCTTTTTCCGTTTTACCAGCCACTCTGCATAAATGTCATTATTCATTGGTAACCTCCTCTTTCAGTCTTTCGATTTTCAGGAAAATCGCTGCACTATGTGCGTATTAGGAATATTATATCTTCTTTTTCGCATTTTTGGAAGTCCTTTTTTATAAAAAAAGAAAAAACATTGAAACACACAAAAACGCTTCTGTCCGTGTCAGAAAAACATCACTTTTCAACAACGAGAAGAAACAGGAAGAAACCCATGGTACGGGTTCCTTCCTGTTTCAGTGATTCTCTATTCAGACGAACGTGCCGGTGACACATTCCATCCTATATTTCATAAACGGCTTACATCATTCCGCCCATGCCTGCACCTGCCGGTGCTGCCGGAGCCGGTTCTTTGATGTTTGCAACAACAGACTCGGTTGTCAGAAGGGTGGATGCAACGCTTGTTGCGTTCTGCAGTGCGCTTCTTGTAACCTTTGCCGGATCAAGAATTCCCGCGGCAACCATGTTCACATACTCTTCCTTGTAAGCATCGAAGCCAACACCTGCCTCAGACTCACGAACCTTATTGATGATTACAGAGCCTTCCAGACCTGCATTTGCAGCGATGTGGTACAGCGGAGCTTCCAGAGCCTTTTCAACAATCTTTGCACCGGTCTTCTCATCGCCTTCAAGAGTAGCTACCAGAGCGGATACAGCCTTTGCAGCGTGAATGTAAGCGGAACCGCCGCCTGCAACGATACCTTCCTCAACTGCTGCTCTTGTTGCATTGAGCGCATCCTCCATGCGAAGCTTGCACTCCTTCATCTCTGTCTCTGTAGCAGCACCGACACGGATAACAGCTACGCCGCCTGCCAGCTTTGCCAGTCTCTCCTGCAGCTTCTCTTTGTCGAACTCGGAAGTGGTCTCTGCCAGCTGTCCCTTGATCTGAGCAACTCTTGCAGCGATAGCAGCCTTCTCACCATAACCGTCAACGATGATGGTGTTCTCCTTCTGAACCTTAACAGACTTTGCGCGGCCCAGCATGTCGATGGTGGTATCCTTCAGCTCATAACCAAGATCAGAAGAGATTACAGCACCGCCGGTCAGAATTGCGATATCCTGCAGCATTTCCTTTCTTCTGTCGCCGTAGCCAGGAGCCTTTACGCCAACAACCTGGAAGGTTCCTCTCAGCTTGTTTACAATCAGAGTGGTCAGTGCCTCACCCTCAATATCCTCAGCGATGATCAGCAGCTTTGCGCCGGACTGAACGATCTGCTCCAGAAGCGGAAGAATCTCCTGAATGTTGGAAATCTTCTTATCTGTGATCAGGATGAACGGATTGTCAAGATTTGCCTCCATCTTATCCATATCCGTTGCCATGTAAGCAGAGATGTAACCTCTGTCAAACTGCATACCTTCTACCAGATCCAGCTCGGTCTTCATGGTCTTGGATTCCTCGATGGTAATTACACCGTCCTTGGAAACCTTCTCCATTGCATCTGCTACCATCTCACCAACAGAATCATCTGCAGCAGAGATTGCAGCAACACGAGCCATCTGCTCCTTGCTTGTGATCGGCTGGCTCATTGCAGCGATTGTTTCAACAGCAACATCAGAAGCCTTCTTCATTCCCTTTCTCAGAACGATCGGGTTTGCGCCTGCAGCCAGGTTTCTGATTCCTTCGTGAATCATTGCCTGTGCCAGAACGGTTGCAGTTGTGGTACCGTCACCTGCTACATCATTTGTCTTGGTAGCAACTTCCTTTACCAGCTGTGCACCCATGTTTTCAAATGCATCCTCAAGCTCGATCTCCTTTGCGATGGTTACACCGTCATTGGTGATCAGCGGAGTGCCGTAAGACTTATCCAGTACAACATTTCTTCCTTTCGGTCCAAGAGTGACACGAACGGTATCTGCCAGCTTATTTACACCAGCCTCAAGAGCTGCTCTTGCTTCTGCGCCATATTTGATTTCCTTAGCCATAATAATCTCCTCCAGATTTCACGTTATTTTGCGGTCGTTCGCAGTCATTACTCTACAACTGCCAGAATATCGTTCTGCTTAACGATGATATACTCCTCGCCGTCCAGCTTTACTTCTGTTCCGGAATACTTGGAATAGATAACAACCTGACCAACAGCAACCTGCATGATGATCTCCTTACCGTCAACGACTCCGCCCGGACCTACAGCAATGACTTCTGCCTGCTGAGGCTTTTCTTTTTCTGAACCCGGCAATACGATACCGGACTTGGTTGTCTTTTCTGCTGCAACCTGCTTTAATACAACACGATCTCCTAACGGTACTAATTTCATATATACTGCCTCCTTTAATTGAAAGTTGATCCCATTTTTTTCTTGAAGTACCGCTTATTAGCACTCACTCCAACCGAGTGCTAATCGCGATGTGTTTATATTACACAGTTTAATACCAGAATGCAACTTTCTGAAACCTCGCAAATCATCCATTTACTTCTGTTTTTGCCCGTTTTGTTTCTGTTTCTCTTCTTTTCTTGATTTTACATATAATTTCACATTTTGTTTTTTCCATCCAGATTCGCAAAAAATATTAAGAAGCACTTTCTTTTTTTCGGTTCATGATATATAATAGGTACCAGTAAGCATCAACGATGCGAAATCTGAATAAGAAAGGAGTTCATCCATGAAAAAGTTTTTCAAAACTCTGGTTACAGTGATGGCCGTTCTTTCTGCACTGGCTGCTGCAGCTGCCCTTGTTTACTACTTTGTCAGGAAGTACGCGAAAACGGAGCAGGCAGAAGCAGAGGAAGAAGCGGAAACCGTTTCCGAAGAGACACAGGAAACCGCTGAAACCACGGAAGCAGAAAAGCCTTCTGTCAACAGAAAATATGTCAACATCGTCCTCGACTGGGATCAGGTAAAGGAAGATGCTGCAAATTCTGCCGGACAGGCAAATCCGGAAGAGCCGGAAGCAACTGCTGAGACTGTTTCTGAAGAAGAGACCCCGGCAGAAGAATCCACGGATTCTTCTATTCATCTTGACTGATTTTTCCAAACATATACGAAAGACCCTTGCTTTCCAACAAATCGCAAGGGTCTTTTTCTTATCGTTTTTTCTTAATAATAGTTCACATTGGCTGTATTCAGATCCCACGGCTGTCCGTTTCGGAACATGATCTGGTAATGAACCCGCGTTCCAAGGTACGTGTTCGGGTCCTGCACCACCCAGTAATCGACAATGTTGTCGGATGCATGGTAGAGGACGCCGGACGCTTCCCGGTACTGATCGATGGATCCGTGGCCGCCTGGAAGTGCGGTTCTTGACACTTCCTGTCCGTCTACCTTCACGACTTTATAAGCTCTCGACTGAACAAAGGGGTGAACCTCCTCTGCCAGGTAGAATTTCTTCTGAAGCTCCACCAGACCAACCGTGCAGTAGCTGTCATTGACCTGATTTACTTTATAAAGGACGCTTGGGAATTTCACCGCCAGCACTTCATAGGTATATTCCACCGTCCGGTTGGCAGGACGTGTCTCTGTTCCCCAGATCCGCACGTTGATGTATCCTCTTCCTTCCTGGTTTGTTCCGGTTGTGGATTCCAGATAGATCGGATATTCCGTGTTGTTGCGGATCACCAGATCGGACCAGGAAGCATAGTCAACCATGGCATCCAGACTGGGCGGCACATAGCTGACAATCATGGAATGCGGCCGGCGGTAAACAATTTCAAGCTCCGCCAGCAGCGCTGCATTGTACAGCGTAGTCGTTGTCTGGCAGATTCCGCCGCCGATTCCGGGAATCTGTCTTCCGCTGTTGTATGTAAGTGCTTCCATGTAACCGTTTTCTGCCGTAACCGGTCCATACATGGTCAGTGCGGAAAAGGTTTCTCCCGGCATGACCAGCGTTCCGTTGATTCCTGCCGAGGACTTTTTTACATTATTCTCTCTGCCCGGTTCTCCCAGGCCAAGCGTTGTGTAGTCGCCAAGCGGCTTCTCGCTGAAGCTCAGTGAACGGGAAGAAATCTCCGGTTCCACCCATGTAAACGGAAATTCATAGAATACAGGACCGTCTTCCTCACAGATCAGAAGCTGTGTCAGCTCACCAAGAATGGTTTCGGCAGAATAGCTTCTTCCCCTTGCTCCGCTTGATACAAGAAGACGTTCATTTTCTTTATAGATCACTCCATTTTCCGGCTGAAGCGACGCCGACTCGATCAGCGGCAGAATCTGCGCCGTCAGCCGTTCTGCATCAACGGTGTAGGATGTCTGAAACCCAAGCGGAATGCAGCTGTACGGACAGGCAAGCGCATCTTTTACATAGGTCTCCAGCTCCGGATTCGCCCAGCACAGCCCCAGCGTTTCTGCTGTCAGAGTCAGCCATTCATCGCCGGCACGGATCACAAATTCCTGTCCGAGGCGTTCCTCCACACATTCCCCAATCACGGTCTGGACGCTCATTTCCTCATCCGGATCAATCTCCCTGCCATCGACTGTGATCATCGCTGTGTGCAGCCCGTTCTCCCACTGCTCCTGTGCCTGCGCGGCAGCAGAAGGCAGCACAGCCGCCAGAATCAGAATCATTGTCATTTTCAGACATGACAGAATCTTTTTCATAGACATATTCCCCCAGAAACCGATTTTATCCTTCTTTTTTCTTTTCATCTTCCAGCTCAATCATTCCGTTTGTCTTGATGATTGCACGGGGAATTGCATCCTTTGCATTTTTCCAGGGTTCATCCTTATAGCGGTAATCGAACTTGTTTACAAACCACTCCAGATCTTCTGCCATACGCTTCATGTTCGTCAGATACAGCTCCGTTGTTACTTTGCGGAACTCCTCGAACTGGGATTTGGAAAGGCATGCTTCGCCTTCCTTCAGCAGATCTCCCAGATGTTCGGTACAGAATCCTTTGCATTCTTTATAGGTCTTCCGGAATGCCTCATCCGTCTTCCACAGAATGACAACCGTATGCAGATAACGGCCGAAGGTGTTGCTGATCCGATTACAGATATAGCAGGAATGATTCAGCCCGTCGATGTATTCCAGAAGCGGATTGGACACAGCCTTTTTGAACAGGGAACCGCCTGCGGACGGCATTTTCATCCGCTTGTCGATCTCTTTATTTGTTTTATCGATGTGAGTTTTCAGTACGAGAGCAAGGCCCAGCTTATTGTTCTGATCAATCAGCATCTGCATGTGCGGCGCACAGAATCCCATCTTATCGGTTTCCATGCGGATATCGTCTTCCATGTAGCTAGGTCCCATGGTAAATTCGACCGCGTTATTCTCCAGCACTTTTCGCATCGCGCAGATGGGACACTCACAGTCGATGGCAAAGGCATCGTTGATCGGTATGGTATATAATTTTTCTTTCATTTTGCTTTCCCTTTCATTAATAAAGACGGCGTCCGCTCACAGTCTTTTGGATCGCTATACAGGCAAGAGGCTTCGCCTTCCCTGCGGACTGCGAAACCTCTTGTGTAAACGGTTATCCCGCCATTACAGCTTGAAACTTGATTTCAGAGAAACAACACGGTTGAAAACCGGCTTTCCCGGTACGGAATCCTTACAGTCCACACAGAAGAAACCATTTCTTACAAACTGGAAGCTGTCAAAGGCAGCCGCATTGGCAAGCGACGGTTCCAGCACGCAATCCTTCAGAACCTGCAGAGAGTTCGGATTCAGATTCAGGGTTCCGTCTTCATTCAGCTTTCCCTTCTCCTCGTCAACGATGTTTTCATAGAGACGAACTTCCGCATTCACTGCTGTCTTTGCAGCAACCCAGTGGATGGTACCCTTTACTTTGCGGCCGTCCGGGCTGTTTCCGCCCTTACTTGCCGGGTCGTAGGTTGCGTGGATTTCTTTGATTGTTCCGTTTTCATCCTTCACACAGCCGGTGCACTTGACGAAGTAGGCATTCATCAGACGAACTTCATTTCCCGGGAACATGCGGAAATATTTCTTCGGCGGCTCCTCCATAAAGTCTTCTGCTTCAATGTACAGCTCTTTTCCAAACGGAACGGTTCTGCTTCCCAACTCCGGGTTTTCCTGGTTGTTTGCAACCTCCAGATACTCGATCTGATCCTCCGGATAATTGTCAATAATCAGCTTTACCGGGTTGAGTACAGCCATCACTCTGGATGCCTTCATCTTCAGATCTTCGCGGATGCAGTACTCCAGCATTGCATAGTCCACAGAAGAGTTTGCCTTTGCGACACCGCAAAGCTCTACAAACTTACGGATGGACTCCGGTGTAAAGCCTCTTCTGCGCAGCGCGCTGATGGTTACAAGACGCGGATCATCCCAGCCGTCTACAATACCGTCTTCTACCAGCTTCTTAATGTAACGCTTACCGGTTACCACATTGGTCAGGTAAAGCTTTGCAAACTCAATCTGCTTCGGCGGCATTTCGAATTCACATTCCTTTACCACCCAGTCATAGAGCGGTCTGTGGTCCTCGAATTCCAGCGTGCAGATGGAGTGGGTGATATGCTCCAGGGCATCCTCAATGGGATGAGCGAAGTCATACATCGGGTAGATGCACCACTTGTCTCCCGTGTTGTGGTGGGTCATTCTTGCAACACGATAGATAACCGGGTCTCTCATGTTCATGTTGGGAGAAGCCATATCGATCTTGGCACGAAGAACTTTCTCACCATCCTGATACCTGCCGTCCTTCATTTCTTCAAAGAGACGCAGATTTTCTTCGATGGAACGGTTTCTGTACGGGCTCTCTTTACCCGGCTCAGTCAGCGTTCCTCTGTAAGCACGGATCTCATCCGCAGACAGATCGCAGACAAACGCTTTTCCCTTCTTAATCAGGAATACCGCACAGTCATACATCTGCTGGAAATAGTTGGAAGCAAAAAACAGGCGGTCCTCATAGTCTGCGCCCAGCCATCTGACATCAGCAAGAATGGACTCGACAAACTCGGTCTTCTCTTTGGTCGGGTTGGTATCGTCAAAACGCATGTTAAACTTGCCGCCATATTTCTGAGCAAGTCCATAGTTCAGCAGAATGGACTTTGCATGGCCGATGTGCAGGTATCCGTTTGGCTCCGGGGGAAAACGGGTCTGTACATGATCGTAAGTTCCCTCCGCCAAGTCTTTATCAATGATCATCTCAATAAAGTTTTTTGATGTTTCTTCTTTTTCCACGGTATTTTCCATTACCATATCTTTATTTTCCATAACATCCCTCCAGTATTGGCTTCCAATCCGCACAATTTGTGCAGGTATAAAAACACTGTTATTAGAATATAAAACTTTTGCAAAAATGTCAACCGTTATGCCAGAAATTTCATCTCAATCAATTGTTTTAATCGTTCCAAAAATTCATACCATTTTTTTTGAAAAAGGTGTTGACAAACAATCCGTTTTCGTGTATGATTACTGACGTTGGTGCTGAGCAATACAGCAGCCGATCAGCTGACATGGCACAGATGGTAGCGCACCTCATTGGTAATGAGGAGGTCACCGGTTCAATTCCGGTTGTCAGCTCTCACTTACTTGTTAAGTGTAACAATTTCATACATAGTTTGCTGACATGGCACAGATGGTAGCGCACCTCATTGGTAATGAGGAGGTCACCGGTTCAATTCCGGTTGTCAGCTCTCACGAAAGATGAAACAGGAAGTTCTGATGGCTTCCTGTTTTTTATATTCTTATCATCTCCCACATTTATTTACAACAAAATATTGGCACCGTATATGATACTATAACCTGTGGAGAAACCATTGAATCTGCGGTAAGAAATGCGAAGGATGCAAAAAAAGCCTGGATTGAAGCAGCACTGGAAAGCGGTTATCCAATCAGTGAACCGGATTCCATCAACGATTATTCCGGCCAGTTCAAACTGCGCATCCCAAAATCGCTGCACTGTCACCTGTCCGAACAGTCAAAACGCGAAGGGATCAGCATGAACCAGTACTGTCTCTATCTTCTGACAAAAAACGATACCATAAACTCTTACTAATACTCTCCTGTCCTTTATAAAAAAGAGAATCACAAAACGCCCTTGATGTGCTCAAAAAAGTTAAATTTGTACGATTTAACCTTTTGGAGGCAGCTCATCGGACGTTCTCTGTGATTCTCTTCTTTAATTATTGTTTATGCATGCAGCAAACCCGTGAGGTTCCTGCATATTCATCCAGCGCTGTAGTTCCAGGAGGAATTTGCGCACATGCTTCCGCCTGTTACCCTCTCAGCCTCTGTCTCACAATCTCATAAGCCAGCACACCGCACGCCACAGACGCGTTCAGCGAATCGATGTCTCCCTTCATCGGAACTGTTGCAACCATGTCACAGTGTTCCTTCACAAGCCTTGAAACACCGTCTCCTTCGTTTCCGATTACCAGACCGATTCCGCCCTTCAGATTCAGATCATACATCGTCGTTCCGCCCATGTCGGCGCAGACAAACCAGATTCCCTCTTTTTTCAGATCTTCCATCACGGAAACCAGATTGGTTACTCTGGCAACCGGCGTGTAGTTGACAGCGCCCGCGGAGGTTCTCGCTACTGCTGCAGTCAGCCCTACCGCTCTGCGCTTTGGAATGATTACACCGTGGGCACCTGCCTGGTTGGCAGTCCGGATGATCGCGCCCAGGTTATGGGGATCTTCGATTCCGTCCAGCAGAATGATGAAGGGATCTTCTCCCTTCTCTCTTGCCCGGTCCAGAATGTCCGACACCTCCGCATAATCACAGGCTGCGCAGTACGCAATGACACCCTGGTGATTTCCTGTCTCGGAAAGCTGATCCAGACGTTCTTTCTTCACAAACTGGATTAAGGAAGACTGTTTCTTCGCTTCACGCAAAATTGTCTTGACCGGTCCGTCCTGGCAGCCGTCCAGCACAAAAACACGATCTACTGTTTTTCCGGAACGGAACGCTTCAATCACCGCGTTCCTTCCTTCTACTATGGATTCATGATATCCCATGTCATTCTCCTTTGACAAGCAAGCCGCTCTCCTCCAGTCCCTTCTTCAGAAGACAGACGAGTCGTTCACTTTCTCCCTTTAAATATAAAAAACCGCACAGCGCCTCCAGTCCGGTGGCATGACGATAATCGGACATGGTTGCATGTTTCGCGACCGTATAGGACTTGGCATTTCGGCCGCGGCGGTAAATTGACGCTTCTTCCTGAGTCAGCTCCTCAGCAATCGCATGAGCGATCGCCGCCTGTGCAGAGGCTTTTACAAATTTTGTCGCCTGAGAATTCAGCTTGTTTACCTGAATGTTTCCTTTGCTGACCAGAATTGTCCGAATCATCAGCTCATACACGGCATCCCCAAGATAAGCCAGGACAAGCGGGGAATACATCCCCGCTTCTTCCGGCTTCAGTTCAAAGACCCGATTGACTGCCTCTCTGAAATCACAGTCTGACCCATGCGCTTCCAGATTCTTTGTTGTTATGCTCTCTTCCATGTTACTCCCTGACGCGTATCTTCCAGAATGATTCCCTTTTCCAGAAGCTCATTTCGGATGGCATCGGCTCTCGCAAAATCTCTTGCCTTTCTTGCTGCCTGGCGTTCCGCGATCATTGCTTCGATCTCATCATCCAGCATCTCTTCTTTCTTCTCTGTGATGATGCCGAGAATATCGCAGAGCTGCTGCAGCATAACTGCCAGAGCAGACGCGTAAACGCCGCTGGCATTATCTGTTACTGTTGTGTTGGCAAACTTTACCAGTTCAAACACAGCTGAGATTGCATCTGCCGTGTTAAAGTCATCTTCCATCGCCTCTTCAAACTTGGCAACATATGCCTTTGCCGCAGTCAACTGCTCCTGCTCTTCTGCCGTCAGCTCACCGGCATTGGAAGCAGCCGCTTTCAGACGCGCTGCACTTGTTGTAATTCGCTCCAGTCCATTCTTTGCCGCGTTCATCAGGTCTGCGCTGAAGTTCAGCGGGCTGCGGTAGTGAGCGCTGAGCATGAAGAAACGGAGTACCTGCAGATCATATTTCTCAGCAATGTCGCGAACGGTAAAGAAATTGCCCAGGGACTTGCTCATTTTCTTATTATCGATGTTCAGGAACGCATTGTGCATCCAGTAGTGGGCAAATTCTTTTCCGTTGCATGCTTCGCTCTGCGCAATCTCATTCTCGTGGTGCGGGAATACCAGATCCTCGCCGCCGGCATGAATGTCGATCTGCTCACCAAGATAACGCTTTGACATGACAGAGCACTCGATGTGCCAGCCCGGACGTCCATCGCTCCACGGTGCGCTCCAGAACGGCTCGCCTTCCTTCTTTGGCTTCCAGAGAACGAAATCCAGGGCGTCTTCCTTCTCTTCCTCACCGCTTACCTTCAGGTTACGGAAGCCGGACTGCAGGTCATCCAGATTCTTGTGAGAAAGCTTTCCATATTCTTTGAAGTTTCTGGTACGGAAATAGACCGTTCCGTTTTTCTCATAGGCATAGCCTTTTTCAATCAGCGTGTGGATCATTTCGATCATTCCGTCAATTTCTTCTGTTGCCAGCGGATGCTTCGTTGCCGGACGAACGTTCATGTCTGCCATATCTTTTTTGCATTCTTTGATATAGCGTGCTGCAACCTCGGCGGAATCAACACCTTCTTCGTTCGCTTTCTTGATGATCTTATCGTCCACATCGGTGAAGTTGGATACATAGTTGACTTCATATCCTTTGTACTCGAAATAGCGGCGCACCGTATCGAACACGATCATCGGGCGGGCATTACCAATGTGGATCAGGTTGTATACGGTCGGTCCGCACACATACATGCGCACCTTTCCCTCTTCTAACGGAACAAAGGTTTCTTTGCGTTTTGTTAAGGTATTATAGATTTTCATGGCAAATCCTTCCTTTCTATTTTCAAACAGTCAGTTGATGCTGTTCTGAATTCTTGGTGTTTTCAGCCTTGTTGCTGTAATATAGGTTTCCCGATCCGGCAGTTCCACATGACCGGCCTGCGCAACCTGCACAAGTGCTTCCTGCAGATAATTGCATTCTTTTCTCAGACGTTTGATCTCTTTGAGAATCGGGTCAGGCAGATTTACCTGATCCAGATCATTCTGAGGCAGACGTTCGTTGTTTCGCTTTACCACACGGCCTGGAACACCGACTACCGTGGAGTTGGGAGGCACTTCCTTCAGCACCACACTTCCTGCTCCGATTTTGCAGTTGTCTCCGATGGTAAAAGATCCCAGAACTCTTGCGCCTGCACTGATCATTACATTGTTTCCGATGGTCGGATGACGTTTTCCCTGCTCCTTTCCTGTTCCGCCAAGTGTAACCCCCTGATACAGGGTTACGTTGTCGCCAAGAATCGCCGTCTCTCCAATCACCACACCATGTCCATGGTCGATGAACAGTCCTTTTCCTATGGTTGCGCCCGGGTGAATCTCGATTCCTGTTTTTCTTGCCGTACGCTGGGAAATCCATCTGGCTAAAAAGTAATGCTTTTTCAGAAACAGCTTATGCGCCAGACGATACCAGAGGATTGCGCGGAAGCTGGGATAGAGAAACACTTCGGCATTTGTTTTAATCGCCGGATCCCGCTCCCGGATTACAGCAATTTCATTCTTCACATATTTGATCAGACCCATCACATCGCCCTCTCATGCCAATTGGTTTACAGGTAAAGCCAGTGAACAAAAACTCCGGCAAAGAAAAAAAGTCCCCCGGCATTTCTGCCGGGAGACGAAATTAATCCGCGGTTCCACTCCCGTGAAGGCTGCGCACAGCCAACACTTTTCGATTCAGACAACGAACAGCAACGTCCGGAAACAGCAATCCGTTTCTCTTCTCTGCAAAGACAGTTGTCTCAATCTGCTCATAACGGCAGCTACCGGATCACACTCATCTCTCTGCCAGTCAGCACTCGGTTTCCGCGATTGCAAACAATCAACCGCTCCTCAGATCCGTCTTTCTGCAAAGCTTCGCATGATCAGCTCCCGGATGCACTTCTGACAGGTTTCCACGGGATGTGCTCTCAGCCTCTGACACATCCTCTCTGGCGCTTTCGTCTGCCATACTTTTCCGTTCACAGCTTTTACCTGCTACTAGTCTATGTGAATTTAACCGATTTGTCAACACTTTTTTTATTTCTCAGCTCCGCCGCAGCCTCCACAGCCTCCGCAGCCGCCATAGACAGGAGCCTCATAGTAAAACTCCGGTTTTTCCAGAAGACAGATTGCCTGAGAAGAGATTCCCTCTCCGCTTCCCGTAAAACCAAGTCCTTCTTCCGTCGTTGCTTTGATGTTGACCTGATCCACGTCGATTCCCAGCATGGAGGCAACGTTTTCTCTCATCTGTTCCCGATAAGGCGCCATTTTGGGGCGCTGGGCAATGATCGTCGCGTCGATGTTGCAGATAAAGTATGCATGTTCCTTTAGCAGTTCACCAACCTTCTTCAGAAGAAGCATGCTGGATATTCCTTTATAAGCCGGATCGTTGTCCGGGAAATGTTTCCCGATGTCGCCAAGGCCGGCAGCGCCAAGCAGCGCGTCCATGATCGCGTGGAGCAGCACATCCGCGTCGGAATGGCCCAGCAGTCCCTTTTCATAGGGAATCTCCACACCGCCGATGATCAGCTTTCTGTCCTCTACCAGACGATGAACATCATATCCCATACCTATTCTCATGAAGCATTCTCCCTTCATTTTTCATTTTCCGGATTCCAGTCTATCATAAAACTGACAGGATTTCAAGACGTACGATTTTCCACTACATACTCCGAATCCGAATCTCCTTTGCCCTTGAATTTCTTCAGAATGGAACTCTCAGTATCGGAGAAATTTCTTCTGCCTGTGGATTCTGCGATATTTATCATTTTTCCAAATGCTTCAAATCCATTGTCGGGATTACACCATCTGTGTATCGAAATAAATAGAGAATCCAGCAAAGCCGGATTCTCCATCGAACAATTATTTACCGAAGCACCGCGTTCCACTCATCGCCATCGACTACATACTGAAACTCCGAAAGCTTCTCATCCAGCATGACCTCCAGCAGCTCATGAAAATCATCGACCAGATTCACCTCGGAAAGCCTGTCTTTCTGAACCCAGTGCATCTGGCCTTCTTCGGAAGAAATCAGCTCTCCAGAAAACTGGTCCGCCAGGAACAGAAAAACAAGATACCGTCCACCCTCGATGGGGAACTGCTTCACACCGCATAATCTTGGATTGGATACCGTAAGGCCGGTTTCTTCCTGCATCTCGCGTACAACTGCATCGACAATCGACTCGCCCGGTTCCACATGACCACCCGGCAGAGTATATCCCCTCCAGTCCTTCTTGATCCGGTCCTGCAGCAAATACCTGTCATCCTTCCGAAGCAGACACAAAACTGTCAGCTCCACTGTTTCTGTACGACTCATTGTTTCTCCCATCTCCCATCCATCATCCGATCGGGCATCCACGTCTTGGTTTCTCATCCATATCAATCACATAACGTGCCTGATATTCCATGGTAATTTCCTTCAGTTCCTTCTTTCCCTCAATGTAGGGCCAGTACATGTCAAAACCGTCCCCGCAGTCATCACAGCCAAACTCGCCGTACCCGAGGGAATCACGAACGATCTGTTCCCGCTGCGCTCTTGTCGTGTTGCGGATCAGGAACGCCTCTGCGCCGCAGTGGCCGGCTTCTTCTTTCACAGGACGCAGATCCAGCTTTGACTCCGGCATTGCGTTCAGATAATCGACTCCTTTTCCATAGGCGGAAAGCTCCGGAAGGTGCTCCACCAGTACCGGCATATCCGGATCCAGCTTTGCGATCTCAGTCAGATAAGTCACCAGATCCATGGTTCCCTCACCAATCGGGACCTCACGGATCATTACTGTTGTTCCGTCCATCAGCTTACAGTCTTTGATATGGCAGCTTTTGATGTATGGTCCAAGAAGCGCAAAGCTGCGTTCAATCAATTCCTTTTTGTGGGTGTAGGTATCGGGATCCTTTATGAAATTGATCACATCCATGTGCACGGCAAAACGATCTCTGTTTACATCCCTGATAAACTGCAGATACTGTTCCGGTGAATCCGGCACCATCCACTGCATTGGTTCCAGCGTGAAATAGGTATTCGTCGGTTTCACTTGATCACAGAGTTCCTGAACAAACTCCACATTCTTCTGATAGCTTTCTCTGGTAAAATTCTCCGCATAGCAGCCGGACCAGACTTCACCAAAGGCTCCGGATACATTGACGCAGCAGGCAGCATGGATGTAGTCAGCCAGACGAAGCTGTTCTTCACTGCGCCTGCGGACTTCCCTTGCGATTTTCTCATCCGGCACAAACGGTGATTTCCAGATTCCTACTTCCGCGATCTTGATATCCCGTTCCCTGGCTGCCTTTACATAGGCATCGATCTGGCTGACCGGTGCTGTATAATCCACCGGAAAAGAAACGGCACGGCAGTTCATTTTTACCAGTGTATCTGCCCATTCTTCCGGGCTTCTGTGGGGAAATGATGTATTTATTCCAATTCTCATGATAAATTCCTTTCCTTTTCTCCTGTTTTTCCTGTGGTTCAATGATTGGATGACCAAAACATCCGTCTACGAGTCAGAGGGTTACTGATTTCAATGCAATTCAGGGGCTTACCGACTCCAACGCAAGTCAGGGAATCACTGATTCCAACTCATCCAGCTGCTCGGCCCGACTGACCGCCGCTACCGGTATCACCGGAAATGACTGTTTCATCAGTTCTCTCAAGGTCAGCGCAGCATATGACAAGCCGGTTTCTTTCGATTCCTTTGTCAATACTCTTCCAATCCTCTCCGTCTCTTCGTTCAGATACATCTCCTTCAGCGGCTCTGTCAGGCTTCCTTCGCTCCACTTGGCATAAAATCCCTGGGACAGGGAGGAGTAAGCATAGAGCGGAACCTGATGCTCTGCGTGCCATTTCCGGTAATCGGCATCCGGTATTACAGTCCCCGGATCCTGCCAGATTTTATGTCCCGGATTCACCACCGGAAGCGTAAAGCGATTCTGCATGGCGCAGAAACCATTCAGCCCCTTCTCCCGTGCATACTGCCTCGCCTGCTCCGCACGGTCCAGCTTCATGTTGGACGCACCATAATTCACGATCAGCCCTTCTTTGACCAGTTCCTCCATCCAGTCCACAATCTCTTCCACCGATACCGAACGGTCATCCTTATGAACCCAGTACAGTTCGATTCTCTCCAGACCAAGGCAGCGAAGACTTTCTTCCAGATCCTTCCGGATGCAGTCCCGACGGATCCTGCTGACATCCGGAGTTTCCAGATCATAATGGCCGCCTTTTGTTGCCACCTTCATTTTCTCTTTTACACGACGGTCTGCCAGCCACTGACCAATATACTGCTCGCTTAGATTCTCTTTCTCCACACCCCATCTGGCATAAACATTGGCGGTATCAATCATGACACCGCCAAGTTCCAGATAGCGGTCCATGATACGGAATGCTTCTTCCTTTGAAGTTTTCGTTCCAAAATTTCCCGCTCCAAGACAGATCATTGTTTTACCTCCTGTAACCGCTCTTTGAATCACCTGCATTCGCCTGGTCGCCTCTTACGTTTGTTCTCAGAGTCAACGTAACATTGTTTTTCATCCGTTTTAATTACGGCACTTTGTTACAGTATAGCATAAAACACTCTTATCTGCCATGTATTATTCTATTGTTTTCTATTCTATCCCTTACCGGTTTGTTTTATCCCTTTGTTCCGTCCATGGCTCCATCCGTGCCAATCCGAATCGATTTTCCGATCAGACTTCCTGCTGCACCGCTTCCCCTGTGGGACGCAAAAAGACCATATTTCACACCAACCCAGTATCCAGGAGTAAAGGTGACTTTCTCACCGGCTGGTCTCCAGACACCCATCACATCCGGGAAATAGAACTGGCCGGTACCATCGGCAAACACCTCCATGCCCAGGTGGAGGATTCCGCCGCCGATCACACCAAGGCGTTTTGTCTCTTCCTCCGCTCCGATATGTCCCAAAACCTGAGTCAGATAGCAGGTTCCCTCTTCTTTTTCCACGGCAAGTGCAGTGTAGAATCTCGCCTGTGACACCAGACCTGCCACATCACCGTCCTTCAGATCTGTCACATCCACCGTCACATCCACGGTAAAGGCAGGAGCCGTCCACTTCTGCAACAACAGATGAGGCGCATCGCAGAGAGCCCCTTCATAATTCTGTGCAAACAGACGGATTCCCGGCTGTTCCATCTGATACCAGCTGTCCTGATGATTTGCATTCCACTGCCACTGCAGACCCAGCTTCTCAGACGTAAATTCATCGCTGTCATCCGGTGAGCACGGCGGATAGACACCGCCTACATCCGGCTTCTTCCAGGTGGAAACCGGTGTTCCATACCCGTCTCCTCCATTTAATCCAATCACCGGCCAGTCGTTTTCCCACTCCATCGGCTGCAGGTGTACAATGCGTCCCGGATTGCGGACATCCTGGAAATGAATGAACCAGTCTTCTCCGGATGGTGTATCCACCCATCCGCCCTGATGAGGTCCATTTACCGGTGTATCGCACTGCATCATAACAATCTTTTCTTCATATGGGCCATAGACATTGCGGGAGCGAAGAACCGTCTGCCAACCGGCTTTCACACTTCCGGCCGGAGCAAAGATATAGTAATACCCATTTCTCTTATACATCTTTGGACCTTCAATGGTTGGCTGGGTATTGCGGCCGTCAAATATATGCTGGCCTTCTCCATATAACATTGTTCCATCCCAGCTCATTTCGCTGATATGAAGGATGCTCTTGATTCCGCAGCGGCTCTTGGCAAATCCATTGACCAGATAGGCCTTTCCGTCATCATCCCAGAAAGGACAGGGATCAATCCAGCCCTTTGCCCTCTTGACGCAGACCGGCTTCGACCAGGGACCTGCTGCATCTTTCGCTTTTGACATGAAGATTCCTTCGTCCGGCATCGGATAATACACATAAAAATATCCTTCCTGATAGCGGATTGCCGGTGCCCAGACGCCATGTCCGTGCTGCGGCACTTCATAGCCCGGCTCATCAATCTGCTCCAGAACATAGGAAATCATCTTCCAGTTGACCAGATCCTTTGACTGAAGTACCGGAAGTGCCGGTGTGTTGCAAAAGCTGGAGGCCACCATGTAGTAGTCCTCCCCGACACGGATCACATCCGGATCGGAATAATCGGTGTACAGAATCGGGTTTGTGTAAGTGCCGTCTCCATTGTCGGCGTTCCATGTAAATCCTTTCATTGCATTCTCCTTGTTCTCATCTTAATCGATATGTACCAAATTCTTCCCTGTACTTTTCACTAAAAGATCTTCTGAAAGCTCTTCTATCTGTCATTCTGTAACAGAAGGGATCAGTTCCTGTAGCCGAAGCATCACTTCCGCAGCTGCTTCCTCCGGTGTTTTTTCACCGGATCCAATCTGTTCAATTGCTTCCGTAACAATGTTTTTTCCATCATCCGAAGACCAATAACCATCCGATGTCAGTCCTGCATAATTAAGTGCAATCTCTGATGCCTGTGTTACGCTTTCATCCAGAATTCTTTCTTCTTCACAGACCGTTCTTGCCGTCTCTGATGCCGGTATCCCCCGCGTAAGTCCAAGGGTAGAAACCGAATCCGGATGATTCAGCAAATAGTCAGCAAACAAAACCGCAGCCTCCGGGTGTTCACAACCTGAGGAAAGAGCGATCACCTGCGTACAGTCGGCTGTCCAACCGTCATCCATTGCTTCTTCCATCATCGGCAGCAGCCCAAACAGCCAGCCGGCTTCCTCATTTGCCTTCAGCATCTCATCCATTTCTGATATCCGGGCAAAGGAACAAAGATACATGCCGTCAATCCAGCCCGGATCCTGGTGCCGGTTCCCATCGTAAGCCGCGCTGACATCAACGGATGGAACCACCTCATTCTCATACAGCTTCGCAACATATTGGAAACATTCTGCCAGCTGCTCTTCGGTTATGTTCAGGACTCCTTCCGTTTCATCAAAAGCAGTTTTTCCGGTCAGTTGCTTGGCATAGAGCGTAACGATATATTCGGCAATTTCCGGTGTACCTGCACAAAGCAGATACATTTCGTCATCATATTCACGGACAATGATTCCCCACTCAATCAAATCATCCCAGGAATATGCTTCGGTCAGATCAATCCCAATCTCATCGGAAAATTCCTCGTTAACAATCATCGCGCTGCCGTCCAGATCAACGGGAATTCCCAGCTGCACTTCTCCATAGGACCCGTTGACCGGCAGCTGCAGAAATGCCTCCTCATAGTCAGAGAAATCAAAGCCAGCCAATTCCCAGTCTGCAAACCAGGCCGGATTCGCATTTTCAAGGGATTCCATCTCCTTTGCATCAATCTGCATCAGATCCGGTGCTTTTCCCTGCTCCAGTTCCACTCTCAGCAACTCATGATATCCGCTGATGCCGGAAAACTCCGGTATGACATGGATCATCGGATATTCTTCTTCAAATGCCACAACAACTGCCAGAGTTGCGGCCATCCGATCCTCATCACCCCACCAGCTGAAACGGATGGTTGCTTCCTCTCCCGTGTATTCTTTCTTCTCCCAACCGTTTCCGACAGCCACATCCTCCGACGCCAATGCCGGGATCAGACTGAGCGCGAAAAAGACCATTTCGGCAGCAGAAGCCAGCAGCTGCTTTTTCCATCTTCTCATTTCGTGTCCCCCCTTCTGAACGTTTTTTTAACAATCATTCACCATCTTTGATCGCCTTTTATTGCCTTCTGTTATCCCTCTCTCTTCATTACTAATATGCACTCCTGCACGACAGAATCCATTTTGCACGGTCCAGGGGATCCACGCCTCTTCTTGGCAATGTCTCAATCATTCCCTTCTCACATGGCCGCCAGGAATCAAATTCCATAGTGCAGGTTCCCCGTCCCGAGGTCAGGGAATGGAACGTGACCGGATACTCCATGCAGTCCTTCAGCGGCATCACTGCTTCCAGCGTGAAGATTCCCTCCTCCATCACCGGAGAGGAAAACTCTCCCCGCATTACCAGAATATCGCCAAGGACTCTTCCGATCAGCTCTTCCCCTCCTGACAGCGTTACTTTCATGTAAGGCTCCATCAGAACCGATCCGCTGTTTGTCAGCGCACGAAGCGCGGCAATCGGTGTCGCCACAAAGAAATCCAGCGGATGTGTATGTACATGGTGATGCTGACCGCCAATCAGCGTCACCTTAGCGTCCATGACCTCCCATCCGTAAATTCCCTGTTGGAACGTGTCATAAAGACTTGCTCTGACATGGTTCTGGTAGCGGTAAGGCAGCGTTTTTTCCTTGATTACCGATTCAAAGACAATTCCGCTTCCTTCCGGCAGCGGTTCAATCTGCAGCTCCACCACAGCCCAGCAGGGCTTTGGCATGGTATAGACTTCCTGTCCGACTGCCGTCTTTCCCGGCTTTTCTTTATAGACTACCTGCGGTTTTGAGAAAATTGCAGACAATCCAAACCGGCTCAAAAGCAATTCCTGCAAAATTTCAATCTGAACCGTTCCCATCACACGAAGGTACATCTGCTTTGTGAGCGGATTTCGTTCATACTGGAGCAGCGGATCCTCTTCTGACAGCTGAGTCAGCGCTGCAGCCAGCTCCATCTCCTTTGCGTTATCCTCCGGTTCTGCCCGGATCAGCAGCAGCGGCTGTGCTTTCATGTATGCCACACTGTCCAAAACAGTTTCCAATTCACCAATTACATCACCGACACTGCAGGTGGAAAGACCATAAACAGCGGCAATCTCACCGGCTTCCATTCGTCCGGTATCAAGAAACTTTCCGCCCTGAATCGTTCGGATCTGCGTTGCCTTTTCCCATTCCTCCGGCTTCTTTCCCTGAATCGGAACCACGGCGCGGCTTGTCAGACTGCCTCCAAACAGCCGGATGTGAGCTGCCTTTCCCATCACCGGATCATGGGTGATCTGGAACACGATTCCGCCAAGCTGTTCGGTTTTCCGCCTGGAGGCATCCGGCAGACAGGTAATGACCGTATCCGCCAGTTCACGGATTCCCGTTCCTTCCTTCGCGCATAAATAGACAACAGGAACCAGTGTTCCCTTCTGACAGGCATCGATTGTTTTCTCCTTCAAAAGATCGGCAGAAGGCGTCGTCTCTTCCAGATACATACCTTCCATTTCCTCATCCACTTCCGCAAGCTGGGCAAAAATCTGCTCACGAACCGCATCACAAACGCCGTCATCCGACCGTTTGGACTGACCGGATGCTGATGTTCCATTCTGTGTTAAATCGCTGCTGCCGAACGAGAATGCAGTGAAAATTTCGCATTCTTCCTCTGCTTCCTTCCCTATCGCCTGCAGAACAAGAAGCCTGTCTGTCAGCTGCTTTCTGATCTGTTCTTCCAGCGCATTGGCGGAAAAACCGGCACGGTCGATCTTATTTACTGCAATCAGGGTGGGGATTTTCATCTGCTGCAGCGCTTTGAAGATGGTTTTTGTATGAGCCTGAACCCCTTCTGCACCGGAAATGACAAGAACAGCCGCATCCAGTATCTGAAGAGAACGGGCTACTTCAGCAGCAAAATCCACATGTCCTGGTGTATCGACCAGCCGGATTACGGCATCCCTGTATTCAATCTGAGCACATGCTGTTTTGACGGAGATGCCGCGGCGGCGCTCCACGTCCAGCCAGTCCGTCTGAGCCGTTCCAGAATCCACACTTCCCGCAGAGCGGATGCTTCCGCCAAGGAGAAGAAGCTGCTCGGTAATGGTTGTTTTTCCGGCGTCTACGTGGGCGAGAATTCCGATGTTGTATTGTTTTTTCGTTTCCATATTCTTTCCATCCATGAATCTGAATACTCTATTTGAAATTATACCGTAAAATTCAGCTAAAATCAATTGATTCCACACTGTAAAAAGGAAAAAGCAGGAACAACTGACTCAACACCAGTTGCCCCTGCCATCCTTAATTATTTTCCACAGCTCCACGATAAATCCCCAGCAGAATCACCCGCGTTTCTTTCCCTGTTTCCGGAAAAGAAATCGAAACCCTGTTTTGATTCTGATCTAGCCACATAATCCCCGTCCCGTTTTTGAATTCTTCGACCGACGGATTTTTCGAAAACGGTTCCGGCATATTTGTTTTTGCCTGCTCATACAATAATTCACATAATTCATCCTAATTTATTGCATCCGCTTTTAGTACGTATTCGACACCTGTCAATTCATTCTTATAAAATGACAAAATCTCATCAATATTCGATTGTATGTTTTCCATGCTGAATGATGTAACAATACGTTTTCCTGCCAATCCATCAATGACAGATTCCGTATCGATTTGCCGTTCGGCTGCTGCTTCATCAAAACTCATCCCAAAATCGACTTGTTTCGGAGCAAATATACCGTTCTCATATTCAATGAAGTAATTAAATAAATTTCCGTCTTTCTTCATTCTCTCATGCATGATGTAACATATATTTAATAACACAATGATACATCCAAATCCAATCACAAATCCAACTTTTTTCAACGTTTTTAATTCCATCATTCAACCTTTCAGCCGGATAACCTCCCCTTCCGTAATTCCACTCTCATTAAAGGAATCCACCCGCACATAATACGTTTCTCCCTTCATCAGCGCGCCAATGTGCTGCCGTTCCCCATAGACCATGCAGCTGTGATACAGCTTATCCGGCTGATGGCCCCACAGGATCAGGTGACCAACGGCATCATCCGCATCGATTACCACATCAAAATCAAGATCGGATGTCCGTTCAATCTTATATTCGGTTTCTTTAGGAAGCGCCCCTTCGCCCACACCGAACACACGAAGTCCACTGATGCAGGGCGGTTGATCATAGGGAACTTCAAATACCGTCAGTTTCACATACCGGTATTTCTGATCTCCATTCAGAATCACCAGATCATGGGCCAGGTCCGTCTCTGCAGCGGATTTATCTTCCAGCACATCGAATGAAATGCCGTCTGCCGATGCTTCCAGCTTCCATCTTGTGAAAAGCTTCTCTTCTTCAATGTAGCGCTCACGACTGGTATCTGCCATCTGCTCTGGTACAGGAAGTGCCGGGTGATCATCGGCAAAATTAATCTGCACTGCCTTTACTGCGTATTCCTGCTCCAGATCCATCAGAAGCCACTGCCCGAACTCCCCTGTTCCTGCCTTCCACCAGGTTCTCACATCCTCCTCAGCTGCCAGGGACGGTTCATGTCCGGCTGCGAAGGAAGAAGCTGTCACCGGTTTTCTGTGACTTAACAGATACCACTGTGGCTTTGCCCAGACATCCCTCTTTCCATTGACCAGAGCTATTGGCCAGTCACCAAACCGCTGGTTGCAGAACAGTTCCCCGTCCTCATCCAGTCCGGCCGGCCAGATGCCGACTCTCCGCTCAAAATTGTGATTCACGCTGATGCGCATGGTTCCCGCGTGCCAGAGATTTCCAAACGAATCTTCAAAGGTTGATCCATGACCGGCGCCGGGCATGAAACCGCCCGGGGAAAAGGAATAGGGATTGTTCCTCGCCGGTTTAAAGGGGCCGAGCGGACTGTCCGATTCATAAACGCCATCGCCGTAAACATTGTGTTCTGTGCCGGAAAAGGCGTACTGCAGATAATAGGTATCGCCAAAACGGTTCATCCAGGCTCCTTCGATGTAGGGAGTCCGGCTGATGAAACCGCGGATCATCTGCGCAATTCCCGGATCCATGTCCTCCTCCTTCATGCCCTTCGACTGAAGGAATCCGGTAAACTGCGCCTCCACTTCCGCTTCTGTGGCCGGATAAATGGAATTGTCCGTTCCGATGCGTTCATAGCCTTTTGTGAATGCGTCGCCGCAGATCAGATCTCTGACCTCACTGATGGGCTCCATGTTTTTTTGATCCAGCTCCACACCTCGGATCGGCGTCACATTGGAACAGCCCCAGTAAAAATAAATCCTGCCGTCCAGATCGGCAAACAGATTGGGATCCGTATACCGCATCGTTCCAGGAATCTCTTCATAGGGACCGTTGAGCACATCCTTTGTCCGGTAAAAGCTGCAGTCCTTCTTTTCATTGGAGGCGGAAAACCAGACATAATCTCCGATCACCCGCACATCCGGTGCATATCCATAGAGCGGCAGATTCTTTGGAAGCCGATGGGACTCCCAGTGAACCAGATCGACCGAACTCCAGACACTGAGCGTCATGGATGCAAACAGATAGTAGACTCCCTTGAAGAAGATCACCGACGGATCGGCAGCCTCCCTGTTTACAGAAATGCGGTCTGGTTCCATGGGATTGCGGTTAAACTGATATTTATATTCACAGGAAATGGGATTACAATATATCGTGCTCATATTTCGTTCTGTGCCTCCTTCATTTCATCCAAATCCGACTGACGAAGATTCTGTTTAAATGCCATTAGCTGACGCATGGTTTCTTCCTGGGAAGGTACCCACCCCTCCGGCTCCTCTGCATGAATGCCATACTCCTCAAACACGGGAAACAGTCCCTTCAGACGACTTGCGAAATCTTCATAGCCCGGCCGGTTTTCTCCGCACCATCCGACTTCCGCTGACGCACAGAAACGGATCCAGCTCAGCTCCTCCAGCCGCTTTGGTGTCCGTACATATTCCGTCCAGATCAGACATTCCGTGCCAATGATAGCATTTGTGTTTTCCGCCCGTTCAGACGTCTTTGTTTCCTGCCGGAGGCACTGCGCGGCTGCGTCCATCAGTTCCTTCGGTTTTGTGTCCAGGGAATACACGCGATTCGTATTGATAAACCCATAGGGATAATCGCAGTAACAATTCATCATCGTCGAAAGAAGAACCTTACCTCCCTTCGCCACATGGGCCTGCGTCATTCCCTCTTTGTCTTCCGTCCAGAGCTGAACGATGGCATCCTGATCCAGATTGCCGCCTGCAGCTGCTTCATTCCAGACAATCGCAGTCTTTCCTCGCTTCTTTAAACAGGAAATGATTCGGTTTTCCATGTATCCCTGAAGCTGCTGCAGACTGGTCAGTCCCTCTTCTTCCATTTTCTTCTGACAGGCCGGACAGGTTTTCCAGCGGACTTTCGGCGTTTCGTCGCCGCCGATGTGAACGTAATCTCCCGGAAACAGTTCCAGCAGATCATCCAGCAGCGTTTCGATAAATTTATAGGTTTCTTCCTGACCAGCGCAGAAAATGTCACGGTAAATTCCGGATTTCATTCCGACCTGCACCTGGTTTTTCTGACAGCTCAAGTTTGGATAAGCCGCAAGAATCGCCGTTACATGACCCGGCATGTCAATTTCCGGTACCACCTGGATCCCCAGATTTTCGCAGAACGCAACCAGATCCCTGACCTCTTCCCTTGTATAGTAACCGCCTTCCCGCTCATCGCTGTCATAATTGCCGAAATGATCTCCGTTTCTCCAGGCACCAATCTCATGAAGCCTGGGGAATGCGCGGCTCTCGATACGCCATCCCTGATCATCGGAGATGTGCCAGTGGAACATGTTCAGTTTGAAAAAAGATGCCGTACATGCCATTTTTTTCAATTCTTCGATGGAAAAGAAATGTCTGGCGCAGTCAATGTGAAAGGAACGCAGATGATGAGCCGGTGCATCGGTAATTTCCAGACAGGGCCGTTCCTCTGGATACTGTCTGCAGATCTGCTCAAACGTCGTCCTTGCATAGCCGATTCCGCGGGCGCTTCCGCCTTCCATGAGAACCCGGTCCTGCTTGAAAAGCAAACGGTATCCTTCTTCTCCAAGCTCCGGATCCAGCCGTTCTTCAATCGGTGTCCCCTAATCGTTCCGCTTACCCGGTAAAAGTCTCCAATCCTTCCATAGCCCTGTTCTTCCGGGACAAACGAAATGGCCGAAACCTGTCCGCCGGAAGTGGGAAGTTTGATTGCATGAACCGGAATTTCCATCCCTTCCTGCATTTGTTCCTGAATGATCTGCATCCAATGCTCCTCCTTTTTTCCCTTCATGTTTTCAAAGAGTCGATCACATATCCGATCTCCCACACAGGAGATCCGTTACTGACTGTTTTCCTTTCTGACTGTATTGTAGTCGAAAGGAGGTGGAATCAGTTATTACAGATTCGTTTTTTCTGTTCCATTTTCGCTTTCTTTTTTCTGATCCCTGTTATGTTCCCGGATGGTTGCCCACGTTTGGCGGTGCGCTGTTTTGGATTCCAGAGTTTTCTCGCTTTTCCTTCCGTTCATTTTTCTGCGCCTTACAAACAAAAAAGGACTACAGAAACCGGTCTCTGTAATCCCCTTCTACGCATTCTATTTCTATTTTCCGTCTTTTTCTTTCTGCTGTTCCCGGTACTCTCCCGGGCTCATTCCCGACAGCTTTTTGAAAATCTTACCAAAATAGCTCTGGGTACCGAAACCAAGGACATCACTGATTCTCTGGATTGGTATGTTCCCGTCCAGCAGCATTTCTTTCGCCCGTGCCACGCGCTGATTCATGAGATAATCACGGACACTGCAGCCCATTTCCCGTTTGAACTTGCTGCTGAAATAGTAGTCGGTATATCCCATCTGAGAAGCCAGAAGATGAATGTCAATCTCTTCGTTTAGATGACTTTGAATATAGTCACAGCTTCTCTTGATGGAAACGGAAATCCCATCGTCCAGCTTCAGCCGGTGAACCCTTGTTACATAGTCCTTGAGCATTCGCTGATTGATTTCCTTTATTTTTGCCAGCGTATCTGCCTCTTCCACAGCCTGAATATACTGATCACTGAGTTCAAGAGCCGTTTCGGAAGACAGGCCTCCGCGGATTGCCGCTCTTGCACAGAGAGTAACCATGATAATGACGGAATTTTTTGCCTGACGCATAAAATCACCGCCGGAAAGCTTTGCTCCCTCACCGGAGCGGCGCATTTTATCCTTGACCTCCAGACAGTCATAGTTCCCCTCTTCCAGCAGCTTCAGGAATTCCTGTTCCACAGCATAGGTTCCATGCCGGTTCTGAAAGACATCCTCCGGCGATATCGCCTCGTTTTTCTTTTCCGTTTCCAGGTCCGGATACAGGATATCGTCAGCGAGAATTGTCTCTCCGGTCACACACCGATGCAGCATGACTCCGTAATTCTGGAAACGGGACAGGGAGATCACAGGAATCTGTTTCATCAGATCCATGAATATGTGTTTTCCGGAAACGGCAAAATTCAGCTCATTCAGCCTGTCATTGATGATCTTTGTCGAATAATCGTCCAGAACTGCCGGTCCAAGCACAAAAATCCGCTCTACCTTTCCATTTTTCACAAGAACCTCTGATATCCAGGTCATTCCGATGGAGTTGGTGAAAATCTGAGGTGCTTTCAGCTGGCTGATGATTGATTCATCATGAATGCTCTCCATGGAATCTCCCCCATCCAGTTGAAACAGAAGCTGAAATTTATCCAGAAACTCTGAATTACTCTGAACAATGTGAAATTCTCCATTCAACACAGTAAATCCAAGATTTGTTACACTGGATATCATTTCCTGAAATACCTGAATCCGCAGTTCTAAACTTCCAAGTCATCTTCTCACCTGCTTCCATTGTTTCTTTCCTGTATCATACCATATTTTTTGCCCGGCTCCAAGACTCTTTCCGACGCAAATTGACGCTTTATTCTGTCACTGTCACACGCGCCCGGTCCAGATTTTTGATCCGGATGTACTGGTCTTTCGGATTTCTTGAAGAAACAGCACGAAGAACCGGGAAATGGATCCCTTCTTTTTGAAAACGATACCGGATGACTGTCTGCGCCAGCGATTTCTCTTCATTGAGCCACTCCAGCTCAGCCGGTACATCAAAGACACCAAGACCTTCCAGATCCCACCTCGCCTGCAAGCCCCATCAGACAGACAGCCGCAGCGGCAGCTTCCGTCTTGTTTTCCGGATTAGCGGTCAGATAGGCCGTCATGATTCCGGAAAGCTGGCAGCCGGTTCCCGTAATTTTGCTCATTTCCGGACGGCCGTTTCGGATTACAAAACAGGTCTCGCCATCGGATACCAGATCGATTGCTCCGGTAATTGCAATAACAGAACCGACCTGCTTTGCGAATGTCTTGACAAAACATACCATAGAATCCAGGTTCTCTTCGGTCACGGCATCTGCCGCATCCGCGTCTACGCCTTTTGTCGTTCCATTTCCGTTTGCCAGCGTCTTAATCTCGGAAATATTGCCACGGATCACATCGAAATGGACCTTCTCCATCAGTTCCAGCGCCGTATTGGTGCGCAGGGAACTGGCACCTGCCCCCACCGGATCCAGCAGCACCACATGACCAAGTTCGTTTGCACGGGCACCTGCCAGAAACATTCCTTCAATACTTCGTTTATTCAGCGTACCGATGTTGATATTCAGGCCTTTGCAAATGGAAGTAATCTCAACCACATCCTCCGGATCATCAGACATGATGGGGCTTGCGCCGCAGGCAAGCAGTGCATTTGCCACATCATTTACAGTCACATAATTGGTAATGTTATATACCAGCGGTACGTTTTTCTTCACGTTTTCCAGACAGTTTCCTAACATAATGATCTCCTCTTTTCATTTTCATTTTTTAATTGCCCTCGCGTAAAAAAGATGCAGGTATGCCTTTTGTTGTCGCATATCTGCATCTTGTGCTGCTTGCAAGTCCCTACGTTGGCATTATCCAAATCAGGTTATGGGTCGAAGGGCATACCTTCCTCTCAGCCTGTCCGGTGAAAGAAACATGTTGTCTGCTTTCTCTCTGCAAGCTCCCCTGTTGTTCAGTTGTTTTTCGTTTAATACTTCTTCAGGTCCGCTCCTGTCATGTATTTCTTCAGCGGTTTATACATCAGTGCGAATGCCGCTGCTGTAATGATGATGTTTGGCAGCATATATGCCATGTTGTACAGGAAGGAATAGAACCACGGTGTTGTCATCGTCATACCGAAATATTCTTCCGGCATGTACTCAGCCCAGATTGTTGCTCCTACAACATAAGCAACCAGAAAACGGGCGAAACCGGCAATCAGCGTTCCGGTAAAGACACCCCAATTTTTTCCCTTCATCAGGCCGGCAAGACCGATCACAGTAAAAGCAATCAGATAATCACCAATGATAGACTGCCATCCGATGGCAAACCCGCCGTCAAACAGGAACTGCAGCACACCGAAGACGAAACCGGCCAGCAATCCTGCTCCGACACCCCAGCGAACAGCAAAAAATACCAGAGGAACCATGGAAAGAACGACACTTCCGCCCCACGGCATCTCCCAGATCTTCAGATAGCTCAGAACCTGAGCGACCGCCACCATCATTGCACCTTCACACAGCTGAATCAGGTGCATTCGAAAACTGCTTGTTTTGTTTGTCATAAAGACCCCTTTCCGCGTACATACACGCTCTGCAATGAAAAAATTCCCGCATGATAAAAAACACCATGCGGGAAACGAATCCATTAATTATCAGACGCGTGCTTCCTACGCCGGCATTACCCGGATCAGGTACAAGGTGCATGAAGCAGCACTATGCTTCAATCTCAGCCGGAGTTGTCCTCCAGCGCCCCTGCGCTTTTCTGTTTTTTCTTATGCGGTTGTCTGCATTATAAGGCCTGCTGCGAATCTTGTCAATCCGTTTTTTCTCACTGTTTCTCTGAAAACCGTTACTTCTTCCGGAACATGCTGTCTTATATTCTGACAAACAGTGTATGAAGCGCCTGCTTTACCTTTCCAAAATCGCCCCATTCCGGACACTGCACAGCGATTACCAGTCCTTTCTCCGGTAAAACAGTGGTAACCTGTCCATATGCGCCGTCTGCACGGTAGGCTCCCGGATACGGAGACATCCAGAACTGATATCCATAGCCGCAGTTCCAGACATCGTCCCATGTTCCTGTCTCAATCTGCTTTGCAGTCGCTTCGCTGATCCAGTGCCGGTCCAGAACCACTTCCCCGTTCCATGTCCCTCCTGCCAGATACAGCTGTCCCAGCTTCATCATTTCCGTCAGCTTCATAAAAATACCGCCGCCGCCGTTGGGATGGCCCTGCGGATCATGCTCCCAGAGCGGCCATCCCTGTCCAAGACGGCTGAACAGATTTTCATATAAATATTCGCCAAGACGTTTTCCGGTCGCTTTCTCAATCATTCGTGCCGCAAGAATGCTGTCTGCGGATGAATAACAGAAGCTGCTTCCCGGATCCGCCTGAATCGGACGGCTGAGCATATATTTCAGATAATCCGGCGCGCCAACACCGTTTCTTCGATCCCCATTCATCAGATAGGCCCCATGGAATCCGCTTGACATCGTCAGCAGGTTCCGAAACGTAATCTGTCCAATTCGCGGATCCGGATCATCCGGCACCGCCTCCGGAAAATAATCTGCAAGGCGGTCATCCAGCGTCATGTTTCCACTGCTGACTGCAAGTCCTGCGGCTGTCGCCGTGTAGCTTTTTGTGTGGGAATAAATATTACGCGGAAGATCCGGCGAAAAGTGATGCTCAAAAATTACTGATTTTTCGTCTGCCACAGCGATTCCTTCGATGAAAAGACCGTTTTCTTTTACTTCTTTTATAAATTCCTGCATGTTTTTCTCCAGCGACATTCTGATTCCTCCATTCTACTGCAATCGTTGGTTGGTTTTTCTGCATGGCAAAACTGCCACATCTTCTTCCGTTCGTCTCCTGTGACTTTATTATACACACCTCTTCTTTTGTTTGCAACAGCCAAAGACTTCTCAATAAAACCATTCACACCGGATTCCATTTGTGCTATACTGTTCTATGCAGCTGGAAGGAATATTCACAGATTCGAGGTTCGCTATGATTGACAAGTATGAATTTTTATCCACCTATAACATGACGGAGGCCGATCTGGAACAGGCACAGATTGACTGGGATGAACTGGAACAGATTGCCGGTGCCTATGAAAAAATCGAAACGATACTTCGCAATATTGGAAAAGATTTTATCAATGATTACCTGTACGATACCAATGAAGCAGGAATCCACTCCTACCGGTACCGCACCAAGGAGGTTGGTCATCTTCTGGAAAAAATCATCCGGAAGAAAAAGGAAAAACCGGAACTCTACGGGGATCTGGACCACTCCAATTTCTATAAGTATCTGACAGACCTCATTGGAATCCGTGTCTTTTTCCTTTACCGTGAAGACTGGATCCAGTTCCACCGATACATCACCGGCATCTTTGAGAATAACCCGCGGATTTATATCGAAGACCGGATTGACGATTTTGATGAGAACGTAAACCATTACTACATTGCAGAACGTCCAAAGGTTTACAAGCGTGCCGGAGACAGCCGCATCTACGACGCAAAGGAAATTGAAATCAAATCAGACGGCATTTACCGTTCTCTCCATTACATTATCAAATACAAGGGCTACTATGTGGAGATTCAGGGCAGAACGCTGTTTGAGGAAGGCTGGAGCGAAATTGACCATGATATCGTCTATCCCTACTATAAAGATGATGAGATGCTGAAGGATTTCTCAAAACTCCTGAATCGTCTGTCCGGAATGGCAGATGAAATGAGTTCTTATTTCCGGCGGATGAAAAATCAGAAGGAGGAGGCAGAAGGAATCGAAAAATGAATCCCTCCTTCGACTTTTCACTGACAATTATTTCCATATAAAGGAATGTTTCATACGCTAGTGTCGAAAATTTATACTTTTTCTCATTGGACTTTTGCTCCGTCGTATGGTACACTTTCATTATGAAAAGGAGGTATTGCCGATGACAGACAGAGAATTGTTGGAAATGATTGCAACGAAGATTGGTTGCATGGACACACGACTCGACAGCGTGGATGCGCGGCTCGACAGCGTGGATGCGCGGCTCGACAGCGTGGATGCACGGCTCGGCAGCGTGGATGCGCGGCTCGACAACATGGATGCACGGTTTGACCGTGTGGATGCTCGACTTGACAGCATGGACGCTCGGTTTGATCGCATGGATGCTCGACTCGACAGCATGGATGCTCGGTTTGACCGCACGGATGCTCGACTCGACAGCATGGATGCTCGGTTTGACCGCACGGATGCTCGACTCGACAGCATGGATAACCGGTTTGACTGCATGGATGACCAGTTTGACCACATGGACGCTCGACTTGATGGTATGGACAAATCAATCGCCGAAGTAAAATCGGATGTTGCCGCTATCAATACCCATCTTGAACAGGTAACGGACAAAAACATTCAGCTCATTGCAGACGGTCATCTGGATCTCGAACGTAACCTGAACGAACTGCACAGCAAAATGGATCAGTTCCTTTTTAACACAGTCGAAAAAGAGTTTTTCATGATTCACTTAAGCAACCTGGAAAGCGATATCACAGACGTAAAAAAAAGACTGGACGTCTTAGAACAAACAGCTTGATGAACAACTACCCGATTCTGCCAGAGTGCAAAGTCCATGCGTTTTCAGGACTTTGCACTTCTTCCATTTGCTTTGCACCAATAAAAACACGGAAACAATGGAGTATTCGTTCTATACTCGCTCGTTCTATATTCCAATTTTCACAACACCTGTTTTCGTAAACTTCGTGAGAATTAAGAAAGAACCATTCTCGCCCATGTAAAGTCAGACATCCAAAATGCTTTTTTGATAAACTATATGCGGGAGGTGAAACAGATGAATATGTTAAAACAACTGAACTCAGCGATTGAATATATTGAGGCGAACTTATGCGCAGAATTCGATCTTGATACGGCAGCCGGTATCGCCTGTGTTGCTGCTGATAGTTTCCTTCGCTTCTTCAGCTACATGACCGGAATGACTCTGACCGAGTACATACGGCGCAGACGGCTGACTCTTGCGGCGCAGGATTTGCAGCACAGCCAGGACACAATCATGGACATTGCCATAAAATACGGCTATGACAGCGCTGCAGCTTTTTCCAGAGCCTTTGCAAAACAGCACGGCATTACACCGTCCGTTTATCGGAAAGACGGCGGTTCGCTCAAAGTATATTCACCTGCTTCCTTTCACATCATGATTAAAGGAGCAAAAGAAATGGATTTCAGAATTGTTGAGTTAGAGGATACCGTTGTGTACGGTGTATCCAGGCAGTACGAGGGACAAGGTTATAAGACTCGTGAAGAACTGCGCCATTCCATGTGGGCGAATAATTGCGATGACGTGCCCGGTCAGCTTTGCGAAGGTGGTTGGAATCAGCCCGGCAGCACTTCTTACGATGGTGTCTGGTATGGCATCTGGCAGGACGGCAAATACATGATTGCCCGCGGGAAAGACAACGTAAAGACCGTTGACCTGGAAACAAGAACACTGCCTGCAGGAACATATGCAGCGTTCAAAACGGAATGTGGCGGACTTGCATGGGAGGAGTTTCCGAAGCTGTTTGATCTGATCTTCGATTCGTGGCTTCCTGCCTCTGAGTACAGGCAGAAATATGATCTCGCTATCGAAGTTCTGCACCTCTGGACAGACCACGATCTCCGTCAGAAGAATCGATACTACGAGGTTTGGATTCCCGTAGAGTTGAAAGAATAAAGTCATATGCATTCCACTTTTTCAAGAAATTTCTAATTGTGCATTGACTTCATCTTCAAAATGTGCTATATTTGATAAAATTTTCTGAAAGGACTACGACAATGACCGTTAAGAATTCTATTTTCAACCTTAATACTGTCCCGATGCACGGCGCAGATACTATGTATTGGTATCGGTCGGGCTTGTATTGTTGTACCCAAATTTCAGGATAACCTTTTTGCAGGATGATTGGATTTTAGGATACTTACGGTGCAAGTCGAAGTAATTTTCGATTCGCACCGTTTTTTTATACTTTCTGATCGGAGGTTTCAAGATGGATAAAAAAGATTATTTGACAAACTATTATGAGGGATATGAAGAAAACGGTCGTCTGATCTCCAGGCACGGAATGATTGAATACCTCACCACTATGAAGTATGTGGAAAAGTATCTTCAACCGGGCATGAGAATTCTGGAAATCGGAGCCGCAACGGGTCGCTATAGTCATGCTCTGGCTCAGAAAGGTTATTGCGTGGATGCGGTAGAACTCGTTGAACACAACATCGAAATATTCAAGCAAAACACAACTCCTGGCGAAACAGTCACCATCACCCAGGGCAATGCGATGGATTTATCCATGTTTGAAGATGATACCTATGACATCACCCTGCTGCTCGGTCCCATGTATCACCTTTTCACTACAGAAGATAAACGGAAAGCTTTGTCTGAAGCAATCCGGGTTACAAAGAAAAATGGCATTGTTTTTGCCGCTTACTGTATGGGTGATGCAAGCATTTTATCGTATGGATTTGTTCGTGGCGAAATCTATCATATTATTGAGAAATGTATGCTCAATCCAGAAACCTTTGACACGTTCTCTAATCCATGGGATATTTTTGAGCTTTACAGAAAAGAAGATATTGATAAACTTCGCTCCGAATTTCCTGTAACGCAGCTCCATTTCGTTGCTTCTGATGGTTATACGAACCATATGAGAGAAACGGTGAATCATATGGATGATCGAATGTATGAGCTTTACGTAAAGTATCATCTTGCGACCTGCGAAAGACCGGATATGGTAGGCTACTCACATCACACGCTTGATATTTTCAGAAAGGAATCGAGTTATGAATCTTTCAATTAAAATCACAAATGCCTCGGAAGCTGAGGAATTATCACAAATACAGAAAGCAGCTTTTCAACCTTTGTACGAAAAATTCCATGATAAAGGAAACCCATTCCTCAGAGGTTCCGAAGATATTCTCCGCAGGCTTAATAAGTTCAACCGTCATTTCACAATTCTTCTTGATGGAAGAATTGTTGGCGGTATCTTCTACCGTCTGTACGGAAAACGAAGTCCTGTCGACGAGATTGGTGAGCACGAATATTATCTTGCACGAATTTACATTCACCCAGACTATCAAAACAAAGGAATCGCACGAAAAGCGATTCTGCTCTGTGAAAAGGAATTTGCTGATGCGAAATTCTATTATGTCGATTTTCCGGAAGTCATGGAAAAGAATCGGAAATGCTACCAGAGCGCCGGTTACAGCGACACCGGAGAACGAATTACCATGGAGGACGCACCGACTCTGGCAATGTTCAAAAAGACGGTAAGCGAACCATTCGACCCGGCGGGCGTTTCCCTGCCGATGATTTATGAGGTTGAGCCGAATGAGTTGAGTGAATGCCTGGATGTCATTCATCAGAGCTTCCGCACGGTGGCAGATCAGTTTGGATTGACGAAAGAAAACTGTCCGAAGCACACAAGTTTCCTCCCGCTCTGTTTTCTTGAGACACAGAAGAATTGGGGTTGGAATATGTATGCACTCTATGCCGGTAAGAAAATTATTGGATACATGTCGCTCTCGAAAGAAAGTGACGATTCCTTCGTGCTTCACAACCTTGCCGTGTTACCGGAATACAGACACAACGGTTTTGGAAAACAGCTTCTCAATCACGCAAAGGATGCAGTGAAAGCATCGGGCGGCAGTGTGATAAAAATCGGTATTATCGAAGAAAGTACCGTTTTGAAGAATTGGTACATAGCGAATGGCTTTGTACATACCGGAACCAAAAAGTTTGACCATCTTCCGTTTACAAGCGGGTATCTTGAGTGGAAAGCCTGAGGAAAAGGGGGATCCTTTGTTTCACATGATGACCGCCGCTTCGCGCAAGGAAGATTCACCCAGACTGCCGTGCAGAAAATCTGTTGGAATACGATACTAGTGAGATTGAGGATAACGAACAGCATATTATTGTGATTGCGCTGAGGCTGTTAACTCACGATATACTTTCTGATAGAGTGCAAAGGAAATAATCAGCGTAATACCATCAGAAAGAAGCTGTGTCCATGCAATGCCATAGAGTCCGAAAATGTGATTCATAAGAAACAGCAGAGGTATATTGATAAGTCCCTGACGGCAGGTAGAAAGCAGCAAAGACTGCAGCCCTTTGCCCATTGCCTGGACTGTATAACTCATCTGGAAATTACAGATCATAACAGGTGTTGCAATACAGCAAATCCGTAAGAACTCTGTTCCCAAACGTAATGTTTCTGGTTCAACAATGAACATTCCAACAATCTGACTTGCAAAAAGCTCAAAAATCACAATGCACAGTCCTGCAAAAGCAATACCACTCATTGGAAATCATTGTGGCAACTGCTGCACCGGTTACTTCCAATCCGGGCTTCAGTATAACGAACATAAACAGAGGATCAAGAATCATATTTAGTACACCGCCCATACCGAGACCAAAGCTCGCCTGCTTCGCATAACCTTCACTGCGAAGCGAATGTGCCATTGTCATACTAAGCGTAGATGGAATACCACCTATTACAACACCCCAAAGCGTGTAGGCTGATGCATAGCCAAGTGTATTATCGCTTGCTCCTAACAATCGAAGCAACGGCTCCATGAAAATGAAGCTGGCAAGACAATATACAGAAGTAACTGCAATCGTACCGTAAAAGCTGAAGGAACAGACTTTTTTTGCTTCTTCCCCCTTTTCTTGACCAAGTAAGCGCGAAATCAGGCTTCCGCCGCCAATACCAAAAAGGTTTGAAAGGGCGTTCATTACGAAGAACAGCACATACGCCAAAGAGGCTGCTGTTACTTTGTAAGAGTCATTTGTCTAACCGATAAAATAGGTATCAGCAAGATTATAAATCATTGTAATGAGCTGGCTGATAATCGTTGGAATCGCTAATGTAGCCAATGCCTTTGGCACGGGCATTGATTCAAATATTTTCTTATTCTCATCCATTTGATTCTTCCCTCATCTTTCTTACGGCATTTATGTTATCTAAAGCTTTTTGCAGCAGTCTGTTAAATTGCGCTTGTTCTGTTGGTGTCATACCATGTACAATGATTTGTTCTGTATCAACAGCGGTAAGTTTCAGATTTTCTTCTAAACGCAAACCATCTTCGCTCGGCGTTATAATACTTTTTCGACCATCTCCCACAGCAATTGTACGCTTAATCAAAGACTTGTTTTCCAGTCTCTTGATGATTCCTGCGACTGTAGACTGCGACAGATGAAGATGCTCCATCAAATCAGCTGCCGTAAGCTCTTTTTCTGCATAATTTTTCAATATAAATCGGATAGCTTCGCTTTGCGTAGCTGTCAATCCCATAAATTGTGTATTTTGATTTCTCAGCCATGTTACCGAGTTACCTAACTGAACCACTCTACTGGCTGTTTGAAATTGAGATTTTCTAATCACCATGATACTCCCTTCTTAGATATATCGCATGCTATGTATCGCATGCGATATATTATAGTATGCGGAGGGAAGAATGTCAATAGAGACCGACAACTTACCTTTGCATAATTACAAGAAACGTCTAAATAAAACCGTTAAGTATCCGCTCGCGCGTGTTGATTTATACTTAAAACTGACCCGGGATTCACGTTGAAAATTGACCCACCCGAAGTAGTGCCAATGAGTAAGCAGATCCGATTCTGATATACACTGTACCTTGAAAATTTAATACTCAGAATTGACCCACCCGCATGT
>JAFUPV010000042.1 GCA_017472605.1 Lachnospiraceae bacterium | reverse complement strand
TTAAAGGTCATGTCCAGACTGCCGGAATACTTTTGTAGAAACTCCCTTTCCCATGCCAGCGCATCTCGCTTTGTCGTGAATCCTCTTTTGGTTTTGCGGGATGGTTCTCCCAGCCAGTTTTTGTAGCGAACGGATACGTACCAACGTCCGCCTTTGTCTTTGTAAGCGCCCATAAAATGCCCTTCTTGATTATTAAAATGGTACCAATATTTTATCAAACAAGGAGATTTCAAAATGATTTGCTATTATTTCATCCAAATTAATTGTAAACTTTTTAGCAAGCATATTGACTATATACTTCTGTGGAAGTATAATATATTCAGGATAACTCTAAAGAAGTATGGAGGCGACAAAAATGAGCAAACTAATTCTATATCACGGTTCACCCGAAATTATTCAAACGCCTGTGTTTGGAAAAGGCAAATCATATAACGACTATGGAAAGGGCTTTTATTGCACAGAGCACTTAGAACTTGCAAAGGAATGGGCTTGTACTGAAAATACAGACGGTTATGCAAACAAATATGAAATTAATACCGCTGATCTCTCTGTTCTCAATCTTTCGTCAAGCGAATACACAATTCTGCATTGGCTGGCCCTACTGATGAAGTACCGCAAATTCCGTGTTTCAACTCCTGTTATGAAGCGTGGTGCGGATTGGCTGAAAGAACATTTTCTTATTGATCTAACACCGTATGATGCAGTTATTGGCTATCGTGCGGACGACTCCTACTTCTCCTTTGCAAGAGCGTTCGTGAACAACGAAATCTCGCTCACGCAGCTTTCCTATGCTATGCGACTTGGAAAACTCGGCGAGCAATTCGTTTTGAAAAGCCCCGCTGCTTTTGAGAAGATTGAATTTGTTTCTTATGAGATTGCTGATAATACCGAGTATTACGCAAAAAGAAAAGCCCGTGATGATGAAGCAAGAGCTGCTTTCCGTGCAGAGCTTGAAAAAGACGATTTAGATGGTCTATACATGAGAGACATTATCCGTGAGGAGGTGCAAGCAGATGATCCGCGCTTACGATAGTCAATATCTTGATGATGCCATGAAATGTCTGGGCGAAGCCATGGACTATGCCGGCAATAGCTGTCAGGTGAATATGGATAGTTTCCTTGAGTTGTTTATTGGCACAGGTTATGCAGAGCAATTTGCTGCAGGCGTTCCCAAATATGTATCCGGCATATCAGGCACGGAACTTGTGATGGATGTACTCACAAAATCGGGAACGGACATGGATTTTCCACAAGCGAAGATTGACTATGACTATTCACCGCAGTATTGGTGTGGCTGGATTCTTGCTTACTATCAATGGTACACTGGACGGAGCTTTAAGGAGATTGCAAAGCACATCACTATGCAAGAGATTGAAAAGCTTTATCCTACTCTGCACGAAGCATCCGAGAAGAAATTTGTGGATACTGTCAATCGTATGATACGCAAGAAAAATCCACCTACTCGCTTGCAGGCGCAGCGCAAGATCAGCGGTTATTCACAAAGAGAGCTTGCAGAAAAGGTTGGTGTTAATCTGCGTACTCTGCAACAATACGAAATTCGTGCCAAGGATATCAATAAAGCCGCAGGTGCAACACTCCTTGCGTTAGCAAAGATCCTCGGCTGCCGTGTGGAAGATCTGTTAGAGTACGACAACAGTGAGATTGAAGATAACGAAGATGTATAAGGAACACGCTTACGGTATGGGAGGTGTAAAATATGATTTTAAAGAAAGTCAAAATATATAATTACCGACAGTTACAAGTAGTTGAATTCGATTTGCAAAATTCCTTGACAGTATTAGCAGGACCGAACAACAGTGGAAAAACAACACTTATTTCTGTTCTAAAAGGAATGTTTCATGATAAAAAGCTTAGCTTCACATATAGTGATATTCCCACGAACTTATCAACTGTTTGGGTAGAAAAAATAATGCCTGTATTTCAATCAATTATGATTGCACATGATAAAAATACAGGAATTAGTGAAATCCTTAAACAAATATCTGCCGATGATAAGCTTCTTCCCGAGTACTCCATAGAGTGCTTTCGCGCGGAAATTCAAGTGGACTACGATTCAACAGATGACGATATTCAATTGTTTGCTGATTACTTGATGGATTTGGATGAGTCGAAACACTCCTTTTACTTTATTTATTCGTATGAGCCCAATATTGCTTCTTTTGAAAAACATCTCGGAGAATGTTACGATAAACTGTCGTCACGTTTTTTGGACATTAGCAATCCCGATTGCAAAGAAAAAGAGACTAAGCTTTATTTTATAAAAGAAGAATTACTAAAACTGTATTGTCACGCTTCACTTGAAAAATGTTATTTCTGTAATTCAAACTATGAAAATGCAAATTACATGGAGATAACATCATTTAAGAGTTTATTTAATTTCCGTGATATACCTGCAATAAGAGAATTGGACGACAATGAATCCGATACTTCAAAAGGGATAAGTAAAAGGATCATAGCCTTGTTAAAAGGTAATGAAAAGTGGGAAGAAGTAACAAAAAAGCTTCCCGATTTGTTGATGGCACAAATTGAAGATTCTGGAGCCAAAAAAGAAATAAAGAATTCATCGATAAAATCACTGGACGAAACGGTACAAGATATATCCAAGACGAGTGGCGGTCATATCGGAAAATTACAACTCGAAATGGATGTTAATGAGAATGTTGTTGAAGAATTTATTCAAAAAATCACTCATGCAAAATTTGATATCGATGGCTTGCTTTTGAATGAACAATCTCAAGGATTGGGATTTAGTAATTTAATTTATCTTCATATGAGATTAGAGGAATTCTACAAATCCGTTGATGAAAGCAAGGTCAATGTGTTTTTCATAGAAGAACCTGAGTCACATATGCATCCACAGATGCAAAATGTCTTCATTAGATTTCTGACGAAATACTATATGGAAAAGAAACTACAAGGTCTTATAACAACACATTCAAATGAAATTGCACGATCTGTCGGTCTGAATAGCCTAAGAGTCATCAGACAAACGGAAAAATCAAAAAGTGAATTGTTTAATCTCAGTAAGTTTAGAAAATCTATTGAAAACAAGAAGGTCAAAAATGCAGATGAAGAGTCTGAATTCTTGCTACAAAACTTTTTTGATTGGTTTTTTGAAATAGGTTATTCGGAGTTAATTTTTGCGGACAAGGTGGTTCTTTATGAGGGAGATACAGAACGCTTATATATAAGAAAGCTATTAGGCATGACCGATTTTGCCTCTCTGCGTGACAACTATATTGCCTTTATTCAAGTCGGAGGAGCATATGCTCATAATTATCTCGAAATATTAACTATGCTCAAAATGAAATCTTTGATTGTAACTGACTTGGATTATGACAAGGATGCTCCTACCTTTGAAGCAGCAAAAAATTCAACAAGCACAAATGCAACAATTAATCATTGTTATAGGTTGATTTATCCCGAAAAAGGTGCAACATATTCACCTTCAATTAAAGAAATATATGAGATGCAAACTGAAAAAGGCACAGTTATATGTAACGAGCTTATTTACCTCTCATATCAAGATGAAAATAGCACGGCCCGTACATTAGAAGAAGCAATGTTGAATAAGTTTTTAAGCAAAAATGTATTTTACAAAACTAAGCGCAGTGAATGGAAATTAATAAGAAAAAATAATAATCTCACTTTTACTATTCCAAACAATAGAAAAGACGAAACAGATAGCGAGTTTTCCATTCGTGAAATCATAGCCGCTTCCTCAAACAACAAAACAGATTTTATGTATTCCGTCGTTTTGAGCGGTAATGAAGAAAAGATGCTTCCGGATTACATAAAGAAAGGATTGTTATGGCTGGCGAAATAACAAATAATAAGCATTTAATAAACGCCCCAGCGGGCAGTGGAAAAACCACGAATATACGTACTCGTTTGAAAAGCATTTGTCTTAATGAACCGAAAAGCAAGATTTTATGTATTACATATACAAATCGTGCTGCCGATGAGTTAAAGAAGGATTTAGATAGCGCTAATGTCACGGTAAGTACAATACATTCTTATATTAACGATTTGATCAGTCCGTTCTATCCACTCAAAGAAGCCTTGGATTTATACTGGGAAATCTTCGAAGAAAAGATTAAGGCAAGAATTAAAAACGAGGAAAATGATGAACATATTGAACAAAGCAACCAACATTATATCGAAAAACACGGAGATTTAAATGTTGATCTTGTTCGAGAAAATCTACGCGAGCTATCATATGGAGAAACGCCATTCACATCTTTATACTCAGGCAAACTTTCCCACGATGATTTGATAATGTTTGCTAACAAACTTATCAAAAAATATCCTGTATTGTTGAGGAAAATAAGTGATAAGTACAACTACATATTTATTGACGAATATCAAGATACTTCTGCATATATACTCGATATTTTCTATGATGCTGTAGTTAATAAAGAAAACATACAGTTATATTTGTTAGGCGATAGAATGCAACAAATATATCGCAATTATGATGGTTCGTTCGAAGAAAAATTACAAGAATTTGATACCTCACAACGACTTGCAGTCAATCACCGTTCAATAGGAAAAATAATATCAATATTGAACATGATCTACAATGATGATTCTTTTAAGCAAGATCCATCTGAAGATAATAAGGATATTGCTCCTGATATATCTCCGAGAGCTATCATTACGTCAAATGTAACCGAGGCGGTTGAACATTTTCAAACAAGCTTTCCAGGAATACTGACGTTATATTTGATGAACAAAGAAAAATATGCGGAAATTGGTGCAAAGAATTTATATTCGGCATATGAAAAGATGGAAGCATATTCATTCGGAAGAAAATACTCGCCAACAGATGTTTTATCTGATATGTCAAACGATAATCCTGATGCATTAATGAAGTTCTTGTTTCTTTTGAATAACATAATGGTGTTATATGCGAAAGAAAACTATGGAATGCTTATTTCGGTATGCAGAAAGGAAAATGGATTTTTTAATTCGGCATTGTTCCAATTGAAAAGACATACGGATAAAAAGGTACTACGAGATAAATTCGAGGCTGTCAAAATTGTTTACGAAAGAGAAAATTCTCTAATAAAGGATGTTATAGAATGCCTGTTTGAACAATCTCTTGTATCCGATGCCGTAAAAAACATTTATGAGGAAAACTTAGAGTATCAGCAGGTATTAAATATTGAAATCGCAGAAATCAAGAATCTTGCTAGTTATTTAGGTACACCACATATATCTACACAACACGGCGTAAAGGGCGAAAGCCACCAGTCAGTAATTTTTGTAGCAGCAGATAATTATTCTACGCCCAATGTTCGTATGTATTCCTTCTTTGAGTTGTGGTCAAAAAACAACTTTTCATTGCCAGAATTTGAGGACTTGTTTTATTCATATAGCAAAATAATAATGGAAGTCGAAGCAAAGCTGGGTATGAAAACAAGTGAACTCAATGCCGAAACTCACAATAAGAATGAAACGAACAAAAACCTCCTTGCCGAATATAGTAATCAAGTCTTGAACACATATCGAGCTAACAAACTCTTTGAAGCACTATTGAAAGATGATTTTACGGCTTATTTGGCTAAAAGCACGGTAAGTAATGCTAAAAACATATTTAAGCTTTCAAAGATTGAAGGCATTCTAACAGCTTATAAATTATTCTATGTTGGTTGTTCGAGAGCGCGAAAAAATCTTGTTGTGGTGGTCGACGAGACTAAAATCAATAAATTCAAAGATATCTTTGTCGACAAATTAACAGCTATAGGCTTTGATGTTAAAAATCCATCGAGTACAATTTAAATCATCCTGTCCTTGGCATAACTCCAAAGCCAGTTGATACTACTTTTCGCAGTACCAAATAAATTCTCCGGGATGGGTAGCGGCAGCGGAATAACGCCTAGTTTTCTCTGAAAAGTCCCAAAATGTAAGAAATCCGCTCACCTTTACTCGCATAAGGGTGAGCGGATCACTATAAAGCCACTTGAAATTATTCTGTTTTTGGTATCAAATTGACCTCAGTTCAAACTCCAATTCTTGAGAATGTGGAGAAAACACGAGATAAATCGAGCTTTTTTGAGAAAAATGAGGCTCTGTGAGACCTCAGAGACTGAGAGAATTTCGACCTTTATTCCCACTCAATCGTAGCCGTCGGCTTCGGCGAAACATCATAACAAACGCGGTTCACGTTCTTCACTTCTTTCAGAATCCGGTCTGTAATCTTCGCCAGAACATCCCAATCCAGTCTCTCAATGGAAGCGGTCATTGCGTCAATGGTGTTGACTGCGCGGATGATTACCGGATAGTCGAAGCAGCGGGCGTTGTCACGAACACCTACGGACTTGAAATCCGGAACGATGGTGAAGTACTGCCAAACCTTGCGATTCAGACCGGCCTTCTCAAACTCCTCGCGAAGAATCGCATCGGATTCGCGGACAGCTTCCAGACGATCTCTGGTGATTGCGCCAAGGCAGCGAACACCAAGACCTGGTCCCGGGAACGGCTGACGATATACCATAGACTCCGGCAGGCCAAGAGCGACGCCGCAGGCACGAACTTCGTCCTTGAACAGCTGCTTCAAAGGCTCAACCAGTTCAAACTGCAGATCTTCCGGAAGTCCGCCAACGTTGTGGTGAGACTTAACCATCTTTGCAGTCTTGGTTCCGCTCTCGATGATATCCGGGTAAATAGTTCCCTGGCCGAGGAAATCGATTCCATCCAGCTTTCTTGCCTCTTCTTCGAAAATGCGGATGAATTCCGCACCAATGATCTTTCTCTTCTGCTCCGGATCTGCAACGCCTTCCAGCTTGGTCAGATAGCGCTCGGTTGCGTCAACATAGATCAGATTTGCATCCATCTGGTTGCGGAACACTTCAATTACACTTTCGGACTCGCCCTTACGCATCAGACCATGGTTTACATGGACACATACCAGCTGCTTGCCGATTGCCTTGATCAGCAGGGCTGCTACAACGGAACTGTCTACACCGCCGGAAAGAGCAAGAAGAACCTTGCGATCTCCCACCTGATTGCGGATCAGTTCTACCTGATCGGCAATGAAGTTTTCCATGTTCCAGTTTGCTTCTGCCTTACAGGTATCAAAAACAAATGCCTTTAACTGCGGCTGTGCCTCTTCCCAGTTTGCATAAGTCTCACTGCACTTTGCAGGAGCGTGGTCAATTGCCATGAACGGCAGACCAGTCTCATAGAGCTCCGGACTTACATCAATTGCAACACCATCAACAACTCTGTTCTCTCCGCCGAAAAGGATCACACCCTTTACATTGGGGATTGCTGTAAGCTCCTCTTTTGTAATATCGTGAGCATAGATCTCACTGTACACTCCGAGTGCTCTGATTTCTCTGGCAAGCACAGTATTCTCAGTGCTTCCAAGGTCCAAGATTACAATCGTATCCTGTCTCATTTGTTTTTCCTCTCTTATTTTTCAGTATATATGTAAACGCCTGCGGCAATTCCATGCCGCATACGCATACACGCATAAAATGATGGAGCCGTTTCCGACAGCCATCCAGTTCATCTGTCTGCTGCCATCTCCGGCATGTATCCTGACTGGTTTCAAGAAGTCATTTTCGGTAAACATTTTGACTGGTGACAGCAGCCATTTCTGATTACACGGTTAAATAAACGTAATAATTCCCAGTGACTTCAGAAGAAGGATGAGCAGAAGAATCGGCGCTGCAAAGCGAATCATAAACTGATACAGACTTCTTCTGTGGAATTTATGACCGGTCTTCTCTGCTTCATCGATGATCGTCTTCGGTCCAAGAACCCATCCGATCAGGATGCAGGTTCCGATGGCAACAACAGGCATCATGATGTTATTGCTGATGTAGTCCATGACATCAAGAATCTGCGCTGCGGATCCGTTTGGCAGTGTAATGTTGAAATACAGACCATTATAGCCAAGACATACCACAACACCGGCGATCAGAGCAACCACGGTTTCGATTGCAGCAGCGCGAAGTCTGGTCAGATGGAATTTGTCCATCAGACTGGAAACAACCGCTTCCATGATAGAAACAGAGCTTGTTAATGCTGCAAATAAAACCATTGCAAAGAACAGGAAACCGATCACGTTTCCAACCGGTCCCATTTCCGCGAAAACCTTCGGCAGCGAAACAAACATCAGGCTCGGACCGGATGAACTCATTCCTTCACGTCCCATGAACGCAAACACTGCCGGGATGATCATGACACCGGACAAAAAGGCAACCAGTGTATCGAAAATCTCAATCTGATTGATTGACTTTACCATGTTCGCGTCATCTTTTACATAGGAGCCATAGGCAATCATAATTCCCATGGCCACGCTGAGACTGAAGAACAGCTGTCCCATGGCGTCCAACAGAGTTGTGAAAAACTGTTTCACCGTCAGTCCTTCAAAATCCGGAATCAGATAGATCTTCAATCCCTCCAGACCGGTTCTGACTGTACCATCGGCATCAGTATAGCTGATTGTCAGTGAGAATACCGCAATGCCAATGACAAGAAGGAGAAGAATCGGCATCAGAATTTTTGAAAACGATTCAATTCCATGATTCACACCGCGGAACACAACAAAAGCAGAAACCAGTAAAAAGACTGCCATCCAGATGATCGGTTCCCACTGCTGACTGATGTATCCTGTAAAATAGCCGTCCGCTGCTGTCTCAAATCCGCTGCCGGTCGCAAACATGATCAGGTATTTTACCACCCATCCGCCGATTGCGCAGTAATAGGGCATGATGATGACAGGAACCAGGGAAGCGATCACACCGAGAAAGCCCCATTTCGGTTTCAGCATCTTGTATGCGGTCAGGGAACTCTGCTTCGTTTTTCTTCCGATGGCAATCTCTGTTGTCAGCAGGGTAAAGCCAAAGGTAAGCACCAGGATCAGGTAAATGACGAGGAACAATCCTCCTCCGTCTTTTGCCGCCAGATATGGAAAACGCCAGATGTTTCCAAGACCGACTGCACTTCCGGCTGCGGCCATTACAAAGCCGATGGAGCCGGAAAATGAATTTCTTTTTTTCTCTTGCTGCATGTTTCTGTTGGGGGTTCTCCCCCCTCTCCCTTCCAGTTACTCTTTATTCGTTTTTTCTGCCAGGCAGGCAGTAATTCCGTCTTTGAGACGGCCAAGACCATCCAGCAGACGTTCCCGCTGGCAGGCGATGTTCATCCGGACGAAGGTCTCTCCGCCTGTTCCGTAGGCATTTCCCTCATTCAGGAAAAGACCGGTTTTTTCACGGAGAAAGGCGCACAGTGCCGCCGCGTCATCGGTTACTGCGCCGCAGTCAATCCAGAGAAGATAGGTGGCGTGGGACGGTACCAGATGAAGCATCGGCAGTTCTTTCTGCAGAAAATCTGAAGTAACCTTCTTATTTTCAGCCAGATAGACCCGCAGCTCGTCCAGCCACTCTCCGCCTTCCGTAAACGCCGCAATTGTCGCATCCACTGCAAAAGCGTTGACATCGGACACGCCTTCCAGCTCCAGCGCACGGCTGACCTTCTGACGAATTACCTCGTCAGCCGCAAACACAGCAGAGGTTTTCAGTCCGGCAATGTTAAAGGTCTTGGTTGGTGCAAGAAACGTAACACTGTTTTGCTTACATTCTTCCGATACAGACGCAAACGGAACATAGTCGTATCCCGGATCGGTCAGATCACAGTGAATCTCGTCAGCAAACACAAGTACATGGTGTTTCCTGCACAATTCATTGATGTGTAACAACGTTTCACGGTCCCAGATCTTTCCAATCGGATTGTGAGGATTGCAAAGGATCATCACCGTTGTCAGCGGATCTGCCAGCTTTTTCTCCAGATCATCAAAATCAATCCGGTATTCGCCGTTTTCATAAACCAGCTGACTCTCCAGAGCGATACGTCCGTTATCACAGATGCAGTGATAGAACGCGTTGTAGACCGGCGACTGAAGCAGCACCTTTTCTCCCACAGCAGTCAGCGCACGGACTGCGCTGGAAACAGCAGGAACAATGCCTGCCGCAAACATCAGCCAGTCTTTTTCAATCGTCAGCTGATGACGGTTCTTCCACCAGCTGATAATCGATTCGCTCCAGGCATCCGGCAGCAGTGTATATCCCCACAGCCCGCTTTCCGCTTTTTTCTGAACGGCTTTCACAATTGCCGGAGCCGTAACAAAATCCATATCAGCCACCCACATCGGCAGCTCATGTTCTGCGCCAAGATCCCACTTGACAGAATTGGTATTCCTGCGCTGTGTCATTGACGAAAAGTCGTACTTCATCACTTTCATCCTCCATGAAACATTATCCCATTTTGAATATGGTACATTATAGCACATACTTTCCTTTTTTGACAATAGAATCCCTGACAGGATCTCACTTTTTTTCGCCTTTTTTCGCAGCTGACGGAATTCCTGCCTGCAGCCTTGTTTGCCATACCATTTCGTCGTGGCTCTCTCTGCTGCTGTTCATTGTCTGTTGAAAAAGAAAAAAGAGACGCCGACAAGCGTCTCTGAAATAGCGGAAAAGAGATTCGAACTCATGACACCACGGGTATGAACCGTGTGCTCTAGCCAACTGAGCTATTCCGCCATAAATGGGGCCTATAGGGCTCGAACCTATGACCCTCTGCTTGTAAGGCAGATGCTCTCCCAGCTGAGCTAAGACCCCTTTACAAGACAACATTATAACCGCAGTTAATAAAATTGTCAAGTATTTTTTTATTATTTTTGAAAAAATAATCAATTAAAACCAAACAGCTTCTGTGCCGCAAAATAGCCTTTCCGGATGATGAAACGGCCAACGGCACCAGGAAGATTCAGCACCACGCCCTGAAGACTGAAACGAAGCTTTTTCCACATGGGAAGATTGCGCACTTTCATGTAGTTCCAGAGCTCTTTCTGCTTCTCCACCGCTTCTTTTGTATTAATCAGCGCATAGTAGGCACTGGTGACTGTGCACATGATCTGGAGATAATCATACATGTAGCCGCGGACTTTCTCATTTTCCACCTTCTCCAGGTCACAGTAATCAAACATGATCCGGTTAACGCGGTCCTGCTGATCGATTCGCTTTTTCATGACTTCCGTATTGACAGACTGATCGTTTCTTCCGATGTAGTACAGATACAGATTAACATCCAGATAGTAAAGCGTCTTTACATGAGGAAGCGGCTCGTAGACATAGATATTGTCAACATAGAAGGTATGCTTCGGCAGCACCAGCTTCATCTCACGGAGCATTTCCGTGCGGTAAATCACGGCATGCATCAGAAGATAGTGACCTACCTGGAATTTTCCGATTTCATCCCAGGTAAAGAAACGTCCGACAGGAAGCATCTTATGGTAATCAATGACCTTACGCTTCTCCTCCGGTACGCTCTGCTTATCATAGATGAAATTGGAAATCAACATATCCAGATCGTTTCCTTCATCCACTGTTTTCTTCAGAAACGCAAGAACCTCCTGGTATGCCTTCGGTGCCAGCTTATCGTCGCTGTCAACCACTTTGAAATAAAGACCGGTGGCATTGTAAAGTCCGGTTGTCACCGCGTCTCCATGACCGCCATTTGGTTTGTGGATTGCTTTTACAATGTTCGGATACTTCCTGGCATAGGCGTCAGCAATTTCTGCCGTCCTGTCTTTGGAACCGTCATCTACAATCAGTATCTCCACATCATCTCCGCCCGGAAGCAGACTTTCCATGCATCGATCCAGATAATCCTGTGCATTATAGCTCGGAACTGCAATTGATAATAATTTCATTCCCTCTCCCTTCGCGTGTTTCTCACGCGCATTCGCATTGCTTATGCCTCCGGACGAACGTGCCTGCGACACCTTTCGTCGGATTGTTTCAATCATCTCATTTGCTGCTGTGTTCTGCCCGATTCTGATGCAGAAACCAGACCGCTGCGGCCATTCCTGCAAGACCTGCTGCAGCAAAAAGCGCAGGATTCTTTGCCAGGCATTCATTCAGCACAGGAATTTCTGTCATAAGAAGGGAAATTCCATTGGCAGCAGCATGTAACAAAACAGGGGCCCAGATCGTATGAAGCAGTTCGTAAACATAAGTAAGCAGAATTCCAACGGCGAAACCATATGCCCCCTGAAGTATATTACCATGAAACGACGCAAAAATCAATGATGTAATCAAAGCTGCAGGCAGATAACTGGTATACGTGCGCATTCTCCGGTACAAAATTCCGCGGAACAAAAGCTCTTCCGCCAGCGGAGCCGCAAGAACCATGACAAGAAATTCCAGAAACAGTTCCTGTCCGTAAAGCGCTCCTGTCACTGTTTCGTAATCGTTTGCCAGCATCCGGTCCAGCCCAAGCGTAAAAATCAGAGCATTCAGACCGACTGCGGCACATGCGCCGGCAGCAATCAGAAGAAGCCACGTCAACAGACTTATCTTCTGCTTTTCCCAAAAGATAACCTGACTGTCTTTCTGAAACAGATATGTCATCGCAGAAGCACACATCAATTTCTCAATCAGACTGACCTTCAGACTGTATCCGCCGCTTCCTGCCATCGCCAGCATGCCGATCAGAAGGTAAACGGCAAGCGGTGTCAGCAGGCGAATGACACGCATCGACCAACGATCATATCTCATCCATCTTCTTCCTTTCTTCCTGTTGTCTGACGATTGCCTCCAGAAGCCACGCAACGCCTTCCTCTTCGTTTGTGAACGCAAGCACCAGATCTGCCGCTTCTTTTACTGCCAAAACCGCATTGGCCATTGCCGCACCGACTCCCACTTTGCGGATCATCTCCAGATCATTTTCACTGTCACCGCAGGCAAGCACCTGTTCCTTTTTGATTCCGAGCACAGCTGCCAGCTGAAGCAGCCCTTCTCCCTTATCAATCCCTGCCTTCGACAGCTCCAGATTAAAGGGCAGGCCTCTGACACCGGTGACGGAAGGAATCTGAGGAAGAAGCGCCATTGCTTCATCCGTCGCTTCGACTGTCGGAAAGCACATGTTGATCTTCTCAACGTTTCCCGCGTTCGCTTCCAGAACAGTGCGGATGTCCTCCACCACAGTCCTCGTCTTCTTCACATATTCGCGGATGTGAGGCTCCGGAATCAGATGATCCAGATCTGCATAATCCTCTTTTGCAATATAGGGGACACCGTCAATGTACAGTTCAAACGTGCCTTCCAGCTGTCCATACAGCTCCAAAGCCTCCCGAACAGCCGAATGCGCAATGCAGTTCTGTACAACAAACCGCTTTTCCTTTTTGTCATAGACTGCCGCTCCGTTGCTTCCAAGAAGGTAGCGGACACCGGGCATGTCAGCAAATTCACCCGGAATTCCGGTCACAGGACGCCCTGTTGCAGGCATGACAACAATTCCGCAGTCAATTGCACGTTCAATCGCCGCCTTCGTCCGCGGGGACAACCGCTTGTCATTCGTCAGAACCGTTCCGTCCAGATCCAGTCCGATCAGTCTGATCTCACTCAAATCAATCATTATGTTTCATTCCTTCCCGCTCATACAATTTCCTGCGCCGAAAACCCAGGTTCCCGGCGCAGGATTTGATCAGTTCAGTTCAATGGCAAATTCCCAGTGAATGGTTTCTTCCTTTAAGCGGTACTTTTCTCTCAGTGCCGGTCCGCATGCGTTGGAGCCGACTCCGCTCATCTTATAGTCCAGACACAGTGTTACATACTCTGCCTCTTCCAGTTCATAGCTGTGCTTCTTATTCCACAGTTCTTCAATGGTATAGTTGGACGCATTGAAGCTGAGGGAATCAGCTGCCGTTACATGGATTCCGCCCTGCTCTCCAGTCAGATTCACATAGCGGCACTTGTAATGGCTTCCGTTCTCCTGCGGACGGATATAGTCCTCATGGAGCTCACGAACCGTTGTTTCAAAGCGGTCAATCCAGGTCAGATTGTGCTTATCAATATAGCTCTCATATGGACCATAGCCATAGTATTCTGCGTTCTGCCAGCTCTTCGGCAGCTGAAGCTTCACACCGAAACGCGGCAGGAACGGCATCTCTGTGTTGCGCACACCATCCATCTTGCAGAGGATCTTTCCTTCGCCGTCAATGGTCCATTCCACCTGAAGGCGTACGATCCACTGGACAATCAGAGCGGTAATGTTCACATCGGCACGGATCACAACCGTTCCGTTTTCCTCGGAGACGGAAACGCCATGAACGTTGGTGCGCATGTGATCATAGTTGGCATCCTGCCAGCTGCGGATCACATTGCGGTCATTATCAATGGGCGCACGGAAGATGTTATATGCCATCGGAATGTCCACTTCGCCCTTCTTCAGCGAGGAAAAAATTCCGGTAAACTTGTCGAAGGTGTAAGCAAAGCCTTCTCCTTCCACCACATAGTATCTTCCCTCATCCTTCACTGCAAGACCTTCCTTTGCCGCTGCAGTCAGTTTTCTTGTTTCGCCTCCCTGAAGAAGAATCTGGTCAAATCCAGCCTCATGTCCGGCAGGAACAAGCGCAGTTTCCTTCTTTGTCAGATAGCTGAAACGGATGTAAATGTCACCGGTAACGCGGGGCAGACGATAGTTCAGCGTTACCTCTGCATCCTCATGAGGCTTAACAGCCGGTGTCTCAATCTCACCCTCAAACAGAGTCTCTCCGTCGCACTTGCAGACATAACAGATTCGGAATTCCTCATCCATGTTGGAGAAATCCAGCAGATTGCGGAAACGGAACGTTCCGGCAGCCGGATCTTCACAGACGGCACGGATCGGGCGAACAACATTCTTCCACTCCAGAACACCGGTATGGGGACGGCGATCCGGGTACATCAGACCATCCACGCAGAAATTATCGTCATGGGGATATTCTCCGTGATCACCGCCGTACCAGAACATGTCTTTTCCGTTTTCTGCCTTGCCCTTGTAAATGGCATGATCACACCACTCCCAGACAAATCCGCCGCAGAATCCGTCGTAGTTCAAGATCTGCTCGTAGTAATCCTCCACATCTCCCGGGCCGTTACCCATGGCATGGACAAATTCACACTGAACAAACGGCTTCTTTTCGCCCTCTTTTGCAAAATATCTGTCAATATCTTCCCAGGACGCATACATGCGGCTGAACACATCCAGCATGCTGGTATCGTTCTTATGTCCAAGCGTTTCATGGATGGAGCTTTCGTAGTGAGTCAGTCTGGTCGGATCATATTCCTTCACCCAGCGTCCTGCCTTCTCAAATCCAGGACCATAGCCTGCTTCATTTCCAAGCGACCAGAACAGGACACTGGGACTGTTTTTGTCACGGCGCACATTTCTCTGAACACGGTCCATGATGGATTCCTCAAAGCGCTCATCCTGAGCAAGAAGACCGTAATTGATGTTCCATCCGCCGCCATAGATGGTGCAGACACCATGAATCTCAATGTCAGACTCCGCAATCACATAGAAGCCATATTCATCACAGAGCTGCACAAACCACGGTGAGTTGGGATAGTGACTGGTACGGATCGCATTGAAATTCAGCTGCTTCATCCAGGTTAAGTCGCGGATCGCCTGCTCTCTGGAAATGGTATAGCCGGTCACCGGGTCGGAATCGTGGCGGTTTGTTCCGCGGAATTTCACCTTTGTACCGTTAACATAGATTACACCGTCAACAATTCTGATCTCGCGGAAACCTACCTTCTGAACAATGATCTCTTCCTCCGTCTGGATCGTCAGCTCATACAGATACGGATGCTCGGCATTCCATGTAATGACATTAGAGACATTCAGAGAATAGATGCCGTTCTCTTCGTTCAGACGACCAATTTCAGTTCCGTCTGCATCATTCAGAGAAAGAACCGGCGCTGCATTTCCTTCCGTTTCCAGAACAACGGTCAGCGTTCCGTCTGCTCCGTTCAGATCGGTCTTTACTGTATAGTCATTGACAAAACCGGACTTTGGTCTTGCAATGAGCCACACATCGCGGAAGATTCCGGACATGCGGAACTTATCCTGATCCTCCAGGTAGCTTCCGCTGCACCATTTCAGCACAAGAACGGACAGGGTATTTTCACCCTCTTTTACATAGTCGGTAATCTCGAATTCACTGGGAGAATGGGAAACCTGGCTGTATCCGACAAAACTGCCATTTACCCAGACATAGAAGCAGGAATCCACACCTTCGAAATAAAGGAAGTTTCGTTTTGCCGCACCCTCGGCACTCAGTTCAAAAGAAGTGCGGTAAGCACCGCACGGATTTTCATCCGGGACACAGGGCGGATCGTAGGGGAAAGGATAGCAGACATTGGTATACTGATGTCTGTCATAGCCGTGGTTCTGCCAGCAGGACGGTACCGGGATCTCGCCAAAGGATGACAGGTCATAGTCATCGCGGTAGAACTCGCCTGGAATCGCTTCCACATAAGGAAAATATCCGAATTTCCAGGTTCCGCTCAGGCATACCTGAGACTCCTTCTTATCCGGTGTCAGGGGAACATAGTAACATCTTGTCTGTCTTGTTCCCACATGAAGATGAGACAGCTCATTATAGTAGGGCTGAATAAACATATTGTTTCTCCTCTCAGTCATTTTACTGTTTCCGTTCCGGAAAAGGGAGCATGTCCGATTATCTCTGACACACTCCCGGAAAGACACTGCTTTCCAGTCAGTACCATTCTACTTCCTTTCAGCAGTTTTTTCAATTATTATTTTTCATCCGACGCTTGTTGCCGTTAAAAAACATACAACTTCTGTCTCTTTTCCCGCTTCCAGCGTTACTTCCGCTTCCCTGTCTCTGCAGCGGACGCGGACTGTTTTCGTCTCATCTGACGTAAACACCGCGCTGGTCAGTCTGCCGTTTCGCCACACCAGATCTGCCGTAATGTTTCCGCGCAGGCGCACACGATTCAGTCTGCCGTCCTTCCACTGAGGCGGCAGAGCAGGAAGCAGATCAATGGCGCTTGCATGGGACTGAACCAGACATTCCAGCATTGCCTCCGCCAGTCCAAAATTTCCGTCGATCTGGAACGGCGGATGAACATCCAGAAGATTATCCAGAACGGAGCGCTGAAGCATTTCCTTCATGTGCCTTCCAACTTCTTCTCCCTTGCCGAGCCTTGCAAAGAAGCAGCAGATCCATGCCTTGCTCCAGCCGGTATGACCGCCTCCGCCCGCAAGTCTCGCCGCTACTGTTTTCTCAGCCGCGGCAAGGGTCTGCGGTGTATCTCTTGTAATCTCATAACCAGGATGCAGACCGAACAGATGAGAAATGTGGCGATGCCCCGGTTCCACCTCCTCATAGTCCTGATACCATTCGCAGATCCGTCCATCCTTCGTCAGAGAAGTCTTCGGCAGATGGGCCAGCACTTCACGGACCGCTTCCGGCTCGTCTCCCGGATCACCAAGCAGCCGGATTCCCTCCAGATACTGACTGCAAAGCTGCCGCAGGATCATGGTATCCATCGTCGGAGCCATGCAGAGCGCGCCCTGTTCTCCGTTTGGCAGGCGGTAGCTGTTCTCCGGAGACACGGACGGACCGGTCAGCCAGAGACCGTCTTCGGACCGGTAAAGATAGTCTTCATAGAACCGGATTGCCTCTCTCATAACGGGAAGCGCCCGATCTTTCAGAAATTCCCGATCCTGTGTGTAGAGGAAGTGCTCATAAAGATGGAGACTGAGCCAGGCGCCGCCCATGTTCCAGAACGGGGACGCGGCAAAAATACCTTCCGGGTCCGTTGCTGCCCACACATTGGTATTGTGATGGGCGACGAAACCGCGGCATCCGTACATGTTTTTTGCCGTCTCCTTCCCTGTCTCAACCATCCGGTCAAGAAGAGTGAACAGAGGCATGTGGCATTCCGGCAGGCCTGCCTTTTCCACAAACCAGTAATTCATTTCTGTGTTGATGTTGATGGTATACTGACTCTGCCACGGCGGCTCATAGCTTCCGTTCCAGATTCCCTGAAGATTTGCCGGCATCTTACACTGAAACGAGGAAGAAATCATCAGATATCTGGCAAAGCAGAACATGTTCTCTTCCAGCTCCAGCAAATGTGTCTCGTTGCCGTCACGCAGCGCCTGCATCATCTGCGGCGTTGTCCTGGACACAGAGTCACTTGCCTCACCACTCCGGTCGGTTTCCGGACAGGAATCGTCACCAAGCGTCAAAGACATCCGGTTGTAAAGCGTGCCATAATCTTCCAGGTGTTTTTCGTAAATCCGGTCAAAGCCGGCCGCCTCTGCACGATCCAGCTGCTCCATGCAGCTTTCCCGGTAGCTGTCATTGTTCTGGAAATCGGTCTGAGACGCCGCAAAAATCCAGATTTCATGGGCATCCTTTGCATAGACAAAATCGCCCATGACAGCCGCGCCGCTGTCAGCCCACATGCGGACACCGGTGAAATACCGCATTCCCTGATCGCCGTTTCTTCCCCAGTTACCGACTGTTTTTTCATCCAGCGCTCCGGAATTTTCCTCCATAGGCTTTCGGTTCATGTTGGCACACATGGTCATTGGTTTTCCCACGGATTTCAGCCGGATTGCCAGAACCTGATACTCCAGGCTGACCAGAATCGTCCGCTCATAGCTGGTATCTCCGAACCGATAGGAAACGGTAGTAACCGCATGGTCCAGATCCAGGACTCGCTCATAGGTATCCGGCCTTCCGTGGATTCCCTGAAAGCAAAGTCTCAGATCTCCAGCCGGCTGATAGGGATTGTTGTATTTTGGTGTTCCTGTCATTGCCATTTTGGCAAGAAAGGACGCTTCATCCAGTTTTCCATCCAGAAGCAGCTGACGGATCCGCTCAATCTGTCCAATGGCTGAGGGATTGGTTCTCGTATGTTCTTTCCCGTACCAGAGCGTTTCTTCATTAATAAAGATGGTCTCTTCATCAATCTTTCCGGGAATCATCGCACCGAGTCTGCCGTTTCCCATTGGGAATCCGTCTTCCCACTTCCTTCCTGCTTTCTCAAATCGAATGACATGTTCTCTCATATCCAATTCTCCTTGTGTTTCTGAGCCGGTCAGACCTGATGGTACCGACGATAGTTCATCACATGGTTCCAGTCTTCCCGTCCCAGGTAGTGGGTTCCTTTGCGCAGATGGTAACCGATCTCACCGGCATAAAACCACTCGCCCGGCTCCGGATGGCGATCCTCACAGCAAAGTCCACTCTGTCCTGCTGAAACGAAGGCTTCCGAAGCGGCTGCGCATGCCAGAAACTCGCTGGTCGGATCTGCCCATTCATCTTCGGACGCACTGCAGACATAGAGATGGCGGCCTGCCATCATTGCAAGCAGAAAATGCTGGTCAAAGGGCATTTCCTCTTCCTTATTGCTGTACTGGAAAAAGTTTCCGCAGAACCAGAACCGCGACCCCTTTCCTGCCAGGTTACAGATGTGCTCGCCTGTTTTCTGACGGAAGATGGCAGCACCGCCTCCTCCGGAATTATTCGAAACAGTCAGGGAGAACCGCGTATCCATGGCTCCTGCCAGAAGCGCAGCCTTTCCCAGTCTGGAGTGACCCATGACCGCAATTCTGCTGCTGTCAATTTCCGACATGGACAGCAGCACATCGAGAACACGGCTCGCAGCCCAGCCCCACATCTGAAGCTTTCCCCAGCTGTCGAAGGAATTCCTCTTACAGAACCTTGCCACACCACTGGAAAAATCATCGTCACGGTCTGCTGTTACATCCTGATAATAGATGCTGGCAATGGCAAACCCATTGTCAATAATTTCCTCTCCCAGCCCATCCGCAATGGCAGGGGTGAAGGAAAGATAAATGAAGACAGGCGCCTGTTCCATTCCCTTCGGAATCGTTACTGTACAGGGAAACGATACATAGGAAAACGGACTTTTCACCCGAACATCAACCGTTTTTGTCACTGCTTTTCCGCCAAAGGCATTTTCATCGGTTTTCACCACAGCGCCTTCTGTTTCCAGCGGAAACGTGCATGGAAAACCGGCAAACTCACGGCAAAGCAGCGATTTGATTTCTTCTCTCCGCTTCTCCCAGTCCTCCTTTGACTGCACCGAAAAACCGCTTTCCATGGTTAGAAGAGACGGAAGCTTCCTCACTTCCAGTTCCCGTTTTAAAAATCCGTCAAACGATGTCACCGGCTCATCAATCCGAAATTTGCTGTTCTCCATCGCTTACTCCTTTCCTCCACGCAGAAGATCTGCAAGAAAATGATCCAGATTTGCATTGACGCCTGACTTTCCGTCCATCAGCAGCGTCACCAGATACAGCGTACCGTCTCCCACTTTGATTTTCTGCACAAACGGCAGATGCGGTTTCCTGCCGCTGCTCTTGTCAAAGCCGGACTTTCCATAACTGTACACCAGCTCTTCTCCCTGTTCACAGACGATCATTGTCTCACCGGTGAAATCCATGTAATCCACAGTTTCATTATACATCATTTCCAGCTGATAGGACTGGTACTCCGGTACTGCGGCGGCAAAGAAAACGGAAGCGCATTTTTTCGTCGTTACTTCCACTCCATCCAGCTCCCACTGCCCCGGCTCGTTTTTCAGCAGAAGAACCACATTTCCTCCTGCATTCAGCTGGCTGCGGATTGCTACTTTTGCTTCCTCGGAAGTATCCGAAACAAGAAGTCCTCCATTCCTGTTCGCGCTACCTGCTTCCTCTGCATCGTTCCTCTTGTGCATCTCCACGGTAAGTCCCATCTTCTGTGCACAGATTTCCGCTTCCTCACCGAGAACAGAAACAAAACCATGTAAACGGGGATATGCGGTAAAGCCAAGGCGCTCTGCATGGATCACCGTACCGTTTTCATCCAGAATGCAGGCATCCAGTGTGAATTTCTCTGCCTTTTCCACATTTGGAACGGTCATCGGGATTACACCGGCACAGACTGCGTAGGCAGCATCCACCTCGGCGGTAAGCTTCCATACGCTGCCCGATGCTCTGCCGGATTCAATGCTGCCCGTTTCTCTTGACACAGAGGCAAGGATTGTCAGCTTCTTTGCATCCGGAAGATCATTCAGCAGCCATGCTTCCACCGGCACGGTTTCTCCTGCATAAACATAACGTCTGTCACAGTACAGATTGACACGAAGCGGGCGAAGGCTGTCCTGATATGCAAAATAGGCAGGCTTCGGTTTTCTCTCACAGTCAACCAGCGTCTTCATCCAGCCGGACGGCCACGCATCAATCAGCAGATGGATGGCAGTATGGCTGATCCGGTCGCCGCGGCGGCGGAAGGCATCCGTCATCATTGCAGTTGCATTTGCCTGATGCTTCTGACTCTCTCTGACCCAGTCCTCCATCGTCGTCTGTTCCTGGTACCAGTCACCCTGAACCGAATGGGTCTGGGCGCGGACAATTTTATCCGGGAACCAGCTGCCGTCTTCATTTTTCGCAAGCCACTCCCTGGGATAACGGCGCATCATCAAATCCGCCGGATCCAGACCTTCCGCTCCATATTCACCGCAGCCCATCATCCAGCCGTCCATCACAGGAGGCAGGTAGCCCTTGCGAAGTCTTCCGATAGGCTCTCCGTGGTTGCTGTACCACATGGTATAGCAGTGGAAATCAGGCATTCCTTCACCGGTCGGCGGATCGTAGTCGCCCTCGACATTCTTGATCACCCGGTCCGGATTTTCCACATAAATTGCTTTTCTTGCCGCTGCAAAGAACGCCTCCAGCTCGTCACGCAGCAGGTTTCTGTGTCCCTTCCAGTTATATCGTTTGGAATATTTATTATTGGGATCCTCCATCCGGCGGATGCACATGGGCTCATTGATGAACGTAACCATGATTGTTGAAACATGGCGGCGAATCAGATGCTCCATTTCTGCGGACTGACGAACCGCCTCACAGAACTGAGGTCGGCGAAGGAAGCCAAACAACGGCAGATCGCACTGATGCATCATGCCGAGCATGTCAAAATAATCATAGATTTCCTCCTGCACCGGCCGCTGAGTGACACGATAATAGTTCATGTTTCCGATCTTGGCAATCAGAATATCGTCAATCAGCTGATCCCAGTCTTTGTTCATGACGCACTGCTGCAGGTGGCCCATTTCATTGGCGCCGCGAAGAACGATGGGACGGTTGTTGAAGAACAGCTTTCCCTTCGGTTTTGTCGTCTCATCACTGACAAATTTCTTTAAGCCAAAGGTGCCCACACGGTTTGATACGGTAATGCCATCTTTTTTCAGAGAAACTATCGCACCATAGAGATATGGCGTGTCCGGTTCCCAGAGCTTCATTTCCTTCATCGGAATAAAGTAACGATATTCGTTCTTTCCTCTTCCGATGCTGTAAACCTTCGCCTGCAGATCACCAGCCGCATCGCCTTCAAAATTCTTGGGCAGCAGCGTTACCTCCATCTCATAGTCCAGCGGCACAGTCTCCACGAAATTGGTCACTCCAATTCGGATCTCAACCATCTTCTCATCGATCATAGGACGGACAAACACATCATCGACATAGAACGGAGGGCAATACTCCAGATGTACTATGCCGAACACACCGGCGCCAGCCGGACAATGGTGCCAGCCGGTTACCGGATCATCCCAGCCAGGACCGGTTGCCGCATAGATCTTGTCTCCGTCCAGAATATCTCCGATTCCCAGTGTCGGAATGTCATTTTTCACCAGGATTACCAGTTCATTTTCCACGTCTGTTCGGATCATATCAGTTACATCAAAGGAAAATGGCGCAAAGAGTCCCTCATGGCGGCCAACAAAGCATCCGTTTACATAGATTTCCGCAATGTAATCGACGCATTGAAAGCTGAGAATTGCCCGCTTTCCGACTTCCAGATCAGAAGCATCCACCATTGTCCGGTAATAGCCGCGCCAGACTCCATCCTCATTGGCCGGTCCTCTGTAGTCGGGAATCGTTACCGTCTCCCACTTCTTATCTTTCCGATTTCTCTGTGTAAAAATTTCTCCCGGTTCCAGATAGCGGAATTCAAAGGTATCAATTTCTCTGCTCACCTTTGTATCCGGCTGCGTTGGAAGCAGATTTCTCATAAACGGCTTATAGTACTCACGCAGACGGACAAGCTCCGCCTGAAACTGTTCCAGCCGCTCCTCATAGCTCAATTTATCCGAAAATACAGTTTCCCTGTATGGGAATTCACAATCAGCAGCTTCAAATCGTGTCGTTACCGGTTCTCTCGGCATGACTTCCTTCACCTGATCACTGATGGGATGTTTTGTCATGGCGATGTCTAAGAAAAAATCCTGTCTGGCCATATGATTCACACGTTCCCTTTCCAAAATTCTTTATTGGCAGAAGCCTTTCCTGCGCTTCTCCTGCTTTTGCAGTTGTTTTATTTTTCAAATGTTCCATTCGTCAAAAAGAGGTGTCCGAACCGGACACCTCTTTCTTTCTTCACTTACCGACGGTCAGGTCATCACCTGTCCCGGACGGTTTCTGTGTACGATCCGCGATAAAAGATCCGTTGATCTATATGCGAATACTTTACTTTTTAATTATTCACCCTTTGCAGCCTTGAGCTCAGCCTGGATAGCCTTGTACTCGTCAGACTCAACGATACCAGCTACGAATTCCTTCCACTCGTCCTCACTCAGCTCGCCCTGAACGTACAGTGCGCAGTTGGTGTTAACGTCAGCAGTCAGGTTTGCCCACTCAGCGTTGTAGGTCTCAGAAACAAGGTTGGTGTTCTCGTGCTTCAGACCGGACTCAGCAACGAATGCACTCAGCTCAGCCTTAATGTCAGTTGCTCTCTGGATGTTCTCATCAGATGCACGCTTAGCGCCTGCTCTCATGAACTTACCAACGATCTGGTCAGCATCGGTCTTTAAGAAGATCTGGTTCCATGCGCCTACATAACCTTCGGTTCTCTTACGGCCCATCTCTTCGTCAGAAGTATCAAGAGTTCCATCCTCTAATACCTTGTAGTGAACGCCTTCTACACCATTGTTCATAACCATGTCATAGCCCGGAATTGCTTCTTCTGTTCCGTTGAACACTTCCATGATCTTAGCGATCTTCTCTTCGTCACACTTTGCGTTGATTGCTACGCAGGAGTCGATATCGGAGGAGTTTACGCTGATAACAGTTGCTTCCGGTCCTTCTACAGGCATGAGACACCATGCTTCGTAGGTATCCGGTGTGTTGCTGTCGAAGATCTTGTTGGAGGTAAGGTCTGCAGACTGGTTCCAGTTGTACCATGCGGTCAGGTAAGCAACAGAACGTCCAGCCTTCCACTTGGAAGTCTCAGAGTTGTTCAGAACGAACTCCGGATCCAGAACTTCTGCATCATAGAGATCCTTCATCCAGTTCAGGAAGTCAATGTACTTCTCGTTGAACTGCATGTACTGGAACTCGCCATTCTCATCCAGACCCCAATCCATCTGTCCGGTAAATGCAACTGCAAATGCCTTTACACGATCCTGCATGAAGTTGTCGCCATAGAAGTCAAGCGCATAGATCTTCTCGCCTTCGCCCTCTGTTGCAGCGTTGGACAGATCGATCAGCCATGTCTTCAGCTCGTCCATGGTTGCCGGCTCCTCTTCGAAACCGTACTTCTTCATCAGGTCACGACGAACGGTGATACCGGACTGCTGGAATACCTCAGCCTTGGATCTCGGAAGGATGTAGATGCCGCCGTTGTAGGTAGCCTGCTCCCACATGGTGTCTTCCCAGTTCTTCATAACTGCGTTTGTCTCAGCAATGCCCTCGCCGTCAGCGAACAGGTAGTCGGTCATATCCAGGAACAGACCATTGTCGATTGCCTGGGTAAAGATCGGGTAATAGTAGTTATTGTTCATCTTGTAGATCTGTACAACATCCGGAAGAGTATCAGCAGCCATCATGGTGTTGATCTTCTGATGATAATCGTTGTAGTTAACCCACTCGATATCCAGGTTTACATCGTAAAGATCTTCCCACCAGATCTCCATGTCACTGTTTGCGCTCGGGCCGTAACCCCAGTCAACACCCAGAACAGAAATCGTGATGCGATCATCCTTGGACTCCTCAGCCATTGCCAGCGTTGAGAATGCACTCATTGCCATCAGACCTGCTAATGCGGCAGCACTGAATCTCTTAATCTTACTCATAGTTTGTATCCTCCTTATTATTAAGCAGCGCCTTTGGGCGTCCGCTTTATTAACATGTTGAAACAGGGCTTAACCCTTTACTGCGCCTACCATCATTCCGGTTGCAAAGTGCTTCTGCAGGAACGGATAGACGATGATGATTGGTAATGTTACTACGATAACGGCTGCCATACGCATAACTTCCTGAGGTACGGTATTGGCAAGCTCTGTTGTCAGGTCAACCACATCCGAGATGTTTGTTGAAAGAACGATTTTCTGAACGTATACCTGCAGCGGCATTTTTTCCGTTGTCGTCATGTACATGATCGCGCTGAAATAGGTGTTCCAGTAGGAAACGGCCGCAAACAGCGTAAAGGTTGCAAGCATTGCCTTTGACAGCGGAAGCACGATGGTTGCGAAAATTCGAAGCTGACCGCATCCGTCAATCTTTGCTGCCTCTTCCAGCTCGGACGGAATTCCTTCAAAGAAGGATCTCATGACCATAACGGTCCATGCACCGCAGACACCAGGAAGAATGCTTGCGAAGATGCTGTCCATCAGCCCCAGGTTACGGATGTTGATGAAGTTCGGAATCAGACCGGCGCCGAACAGCATCGTGAACATTACCATTTTATTAAAGAACTTTCTTCCCGGAATCGGCTTGGAAAGCATGTATCCAAGACCGGCGTTAAAGACAACGTTCATCGGTGTTCCGATACCGGTAATCAGGAGCGTGGATTTCAGGGAATTTAAGAAACCTTTTCCTGATAAAATCAACTCATATGCCTCAGTAGACCACTTTTCCGGCCAGAGAATGAATTTTCCGCTTTCATACACAGAGCCATCCGTAAAGGATACCATCAGGACATATACGAAAGGAAGAACCATCGTTCCGGCAAGAAGCAACAGAAAGAATCCCAGAATAAACTGGTACAGATTCTGTTTTGCTTTCATTCCCATCTTTTTTCTATCTTTACTCATCTTGCTGCTCTCCTTCTCAATTCTGTAATAGTCCGTTACATGACACCGCTGTAGCCCTTACGGGTGGTCAGCCAGTTGGTAAGCAGAACCAGCCCGGTGCTGACAACCGACTTGAACATACCGATTGCAGTTGTATAGGAGTAGTTCGGGAAACCGGAAGCAACACCATTCTGGTAGATGTAAACCTCGAATACCTCCAGCATCGACTTGACATTTGCATTGGTCATCAGGAAAATCTGCTCAAAGCCTACGGAGATGATGCTTCCCATCTTCATGATCAGCATGACAACAACGGTCGGCATGATGCTTGGAATGGTGATTTTCAGCATCTGCTGAAGCTTGTTTGCACCGTCAATCTTCGCTGCCTCGTACAGTTCCTGATCAACGCCCGCGATTGCGGCAAGATAAACGATGGAACTCCAGCCCACGCCCTTCCAGAGGCTCTGGATGGTGATGATCGGATAAATCCAGTCTTTGGACTGCAGATATTTCGTCGGTGTTCCGCCCATGGACACGGCAATCTTGTTGACAATACCCTGTTCACTGGAGAGCAGGAAGAAAGTCAGTGATACAACAATTGCCCAGGAAAGGAAATGAGGAAGGTAAACACTTGTCTGGATTACCTTTTTCAGTTTTGTACTGCGAAGCTCATTCAGAAGCAGTGCCAGAATAATCGGAGCCGGGAACGTCAGCATTTCCAGAAGGTTAATGATGATCGTGTTCTTGAGCATCCGGTAGAATTTGGCGTCGTTAAACAGCTTATCGAAATGCTTCAGGCCGACCCATTCACTTCCGAGAAGTCCCTTGTATGGATTGTAATCCTGGAACGCCATCAGAAGACCGCTCATGGGAATATAGTTAAAAAGGACTAAAATCGTTAATCCAGGTAAACCGAGAAGATAAATCCAACGGTACTGCCAGATCTTTTTTCTAAGATAGCCTTTTTTATGCACAACGACAGGTGCAGCTTTCTTTTTCGTCATTATGTATACCCTCCGCCAGTTTTTTCATGGGTTTATTATACAATTCATTCACCGATTTGTAAACAGAATATTCTTAGAATCTTATGTTTTTATTAAATATTCACATCTGAATTTGGTACTTAATTCACTAAATTCAGTACATCCCGTTTTTTCTATTTCACAGCAGGCATTGGGCGAATTCCCTCAAAGCGCACAGTCCAGCTGCCGTCCTTCGGAAATCCCGGACATTCTTCCTCACAGCCCTCATAACCGGCCGTCATCATGGCAGCCGCAAGCAGGAGGGATCCATTGCCCGGCAGATACAGAGGCAGATCATCCCTGGACTCCTGGCGATTGTTTCCGCTTGCCACATAGACATTTTTCAGTGTATCCTTCAGAATCAGTTCAATGGCGAAATCCGGTCTTCCCAGCTTCACGGCCGTCATTGCCATGACAGCAAAATCCCATCCCCAGAGGGACGCTTCCTCCCACACCTTCAGACTGCGTTCCAGCGAACGTTCCATCGCCTTTGCATCCATGCGTCCGGTATCGATCACGCCGTAAGCCATCAAAAACGACGGATGGTCAACTGCATAAGTTCCGTAGGTTTCCGTACAATTGCTGTGGGCGCGGTAATATCCTTCTTCGTCAATCGGTGATGGAATCATGTGCTCACAGACTTCAATCCATTTCTGAGGGACTTCCTTTCCAAGCATTTCTGCCCAGCGGATGGCAACGCGCAGACCAAACACCCAGTATTCCACTTCAAATACCGGATTTTTTGTTTCTCTGGGCGGATGACATTCCTGAACCGGAATCAGCGGAGACAGCAGTTCATACTCTCCTCTCTCATTTTTCACAGCGAAATCCGCCATGAAATCCGCGGATTCCTTCACCAGCGGATAGTATTTTTCAGCAAAAGCCAGATCATTTTTATCCAGATACCCCAGGTGAAGCATGTAAATGATGTGCGGCTGCTGCCAGATCAGAAGCGGCGCAATGGGGGATGGACAGTCGATGCCATCGATACCGACCATTTTCGGCCAGCGCGCTCCTGCATAGCCGTTCTTTGCCGCATTGGCGCGGGCCTGGGGCAGGTGATCCACATACCATTTCAAACTCTTCTCCAGACGGTCAGTCCGTCCCCACAGCGGCAGATAGCCTTCATGCCAGAAATACATTTCCAGATGGAACTTTCCATACCAGCTGTTGCAGGTCAGCCCTGTCTCCTGAGGCGGAACCGATCCGCTGCTCTGAATTGCAAGCAGGTACTGAGAAAGAACAATTCGACGCTCCAGTTCCTTTGCTCTCGGATCTTTGCTGTCAATCAGCTCGATCACACCTGTCTTTGTCCAATAATCTTCCCAGCTCTTTCTGCTGTCTGCTTCCACTTTGTCCGCGCATGTCTCCTCTTTCTGATCCAGTGTGTCCCTGTCCGGAGCGAAGGTAACGGTCAGCGAAAGCTGCTCTGCTTCCATTGCCTTCATCTGATAAAAATGCTTCTTCCACCCATTTTCATCCGCAAAGAACGACATTTCCGCGTCCGAATCACAGGACACTTTGCAGAAATAGCAGTCACGGTCCAGATGTCGCTCAAACACAAAGGATTCGCCCTCTCCAGTCAGAATCGTTTCATGGGCATCCGGGCAGCCAAAATCGGCTGCCGATATCTTCGGGCTGCCGTAGGCAAAAGCAAACAAAACAGAAAGAGAACCGTCTGCAAGCGCCTTGCAGCTGATCTGAAAGCCAAGTGTATCCTGATTCGGATCGCAGGAGGTCTTTACACAGCAGGGAATTCCGTCAACCGTAAATTCACTGGTCAGAATCCCGGTATACAGATCCAGTTCCTGGCGAATCTGATCCATCTGATCCATTTCAATCCGCTTTCCCTGATACAGAAGACCGATTCTTGCAAGATTCAGCCGATGGGGATTTTCGCGAAGCCATCGATAGACCGCTTCGTTTCCTTCTGCACATTCGATGGGATAAACGACTGTTCTGCCATTAAAATCATATTCTGTTTCCACCAGTTCCTCCTGGCTGTAAGCATATTTCTCACTGCTCACCGGAGTGGTATGCCAGCCCCACTGAGACTGGGTACATAACGGCATTTTCTTTTCTTCATAATAATCATAGAGTGTCTGCATTCCTGTTACATCCGCTGTAAAAGCAAGCTCTCCGTTGCCCACGGACAACGGAGAGGTAGTATCGGCTTTCAACAGCAACGGATTGTGACGGCGAACCAGACGAAGTCTGTCAATACTCACGGTACAACTCCTTTGCTGCGTGTCCATCACGCCTTTGTATTTGCTTGTTTCTTTATCAACCCTTTACGCTTCCTGCTGTTACACCATCCATCAGATAGCGGTTAAAGAACAGGAACAGGGTGAATACCGGGATCAGAGACAGCGTTGACATTGCGAACATCGGACCAAAGTTGGTACCCTGAACGTCAGCAAAGTTCTTGATCGCATAGGAAACGGTATAAAGAGCCGGTTTCGTCAGGTAGAGCAACGGACCCATGTAGTCATCCCATGTCCAGTAGAACTGGATTACGATGGTGGTGATGATCGACGGTCCAAGAAGAGGAAGGATGATTCTTGTAAAGATCTGGTATTTGCTGCAGCCGTCAATCTGAGCCGCCTCATCCAGTTCCTTGGGAAGTCCCTTGATGAACTGCATCATCATGTAGATGAAGAACGGAACACCGAGGAATTTCGGAAGGATCAGCGGAACAAAGGTGCCGGTAAGGTCAAGATTGTTCCAGATGATGTACTGAGGAATCATCAGAACCTGGCCCGGAAGGAGCATGGTCATGATCATGCAGGTGAACCAGAATTTTCTTCCGATGAATTTCACACGAGCCAGCGCATAGGAAACCATGGCGGAACTGATTACGGTACCGATGGTTGCAAGAACGGAAACGATGGCGGAGTTTTTAAAATAATCGCCAAAATTATATTCTCCTACACCCTTCCATCCATTGGGATAGTTTTCAAATACCCATTTCGTTGGCAAAAACGGAACATCGTTACCAAGAATCTCACTCTTCATTTTAAAGGAACTGATAATCATCCAGATAACCGGATAAATCATCAATAAACCAAAACCGATTACAAATGCATGGTAGCAGATTGTTTTAATTCTTCTTTTCGTTTTCATGGAACAACCTCCTTACTCATCTGCTTCATAGAACACCCAGGTTTTGGATGTCTTGAAGATAACACCGGTGATGGTAGCCATAATCAGCAGAATGACCCAGGATGCCGCACAGGCGTAGCCCATGTGGCCATAGGTAAATCCTTCTGTGAAAATGAACAGAGAAACATATTCTGTCGCATGGTTCGGACCGCCCTGTGTAATAATCTGAGCCTGGGTAAAGGTCATGAAACCGGAAATCAGCTGCATCAGCAGATTGAACAAAATAATCGGAGACAGACACGGCAGCGTGATTTTGAAGAATCGCTTAAATGCGCCGGCACCGTCAATCTCTGCCGCCTCATAGTAATCCTTCGGTATCTGCTTCAGACCGGATGCAAAGATCAGCATAGAAGAACCAAACTGCCACGCATTACAAAGAATCAGCGGAACAAACGCCCATGTCTTGCTACCAAAGAAATTGAAACCGTTGACACCAAGACTCTTAATCATGGTAACAATTGGTCCGCGGCTTCCAAACAGCTGCTTCCATACAAGAGCAACCGCTACAGATCCTCCGATCAGAGACGGAATATAGTAAATTGCGCGGTAAAGACCCTGCAGCTTCGTAGGCTTTGTCAGAAGCATTGCGATTAAAAGAGCAAAAATCAGTTTCAGCGGAACACCCCAGAGAACGTACTGTACAGTAACCATGATGGAGTTACCGAAGTCTGCATCCTTAAACAGATTGATGAAATTCTCAAGTCCTACCCACTTTGCTTCCTGACCGATCTTATAATTACAAAACGCATAGTAGAGAGAAAGCGCCATTGGAATCAGAGTCAGAAAGCAGAACCCAATGATAAATGGTGCTGCAAACACATAGCCGACCGTATTGTCGTTATGTATGAAATCATGGAAAGTCATTTTCTTTTTTTCCGTCATATCATCTTATCTCCTTTCAATCCAACGTACATCGGATATTTCTGAAAAAATGCGCCCTGAAGGTTTTCCCCTCAGGGCGCTGGTATCATTCCGGAATTTCAAACGCCGCTTCCGGTATTTTTGTTATGGAATGAAGAATTTCGCTTCAGAAATTACTCTGCAGCCTCTTCTTCAAACTTAGCCCAGATTTCCTGTGCCTCTGCCCAGAACGCATCTGCTGCTTCCTGTGCAGACTCGAAGTTACCCTCGTACAGACCCTGGATATAAGTCTTCTTCATTACATCAGAGATTTCCTCGTTAGCGGTCGGCTCAGCCGGGCTGGTATTCTTCGCATCCTCGAAGGAACCGAACAGATCGATTGCTGCGTAAACCTTTGCTGTTGTTGCATCAGTCAGCTCGCTGTCTTCCTGAAGAGCTGCCAGTACGTCAGAGTTAATGGAAACACCACGCTCACAGTTCAGGATCTTGTTTGCTTCAACACTGTTTACCCAGAAGTTAACGAAGTTAGCAGCGATATCCTTCTTCTCGGACTTGGAGTAGATGCTTACCTGCTGAGAAGAACGTACACACATACCGGACTGTCCGTCTTCATACATTCTCGGGATCGGGCAAAGTTCAAGCTCGATATCATTCTCAGCTGCTGCGTTGCTCAGAGCCTGGAACTGGTTGGAGGACAGCATGATCATTGCTGCATCACCATATGCGATCCAGTCAGCCTCAACGTTGGCACCAATCTCGTTCTGGATACCATAGTCACCGATTGCGCCCTCTTTCATCAGAGTGGTCAGCATGTCGATCAGGTATGCCATCGGCTCCATATTGCCGTCGAATCCAAAATCTGTTCCTTCCATGTTGTAGAAGTTCATTCCCTCTTCCCACTGAGTAAATGCGCTGAATACAAGGCTGTTGTACTCGATTGTGGTGATAGCCGGGTTTCCGGTCTGCTCGTAGATGGTACGGCATGCGGTTGCGAACTCTTCCCATGTCCAGTTCTCATCCGGGCACTCAAGACCGCACTCTTCGAAAATTGCCGGGTTGTAAGCGAAGCATCTTGCGTTTGTTCCGTTGGAGATACCGGTGATGTCGCCGTTTGCCTGGTTCATGGTAACGGAAAGCATGGTATCGGAGATTGCGCTGGTATCGATGGTTCCGTCTGCGATGTAATCATTCAGAGGAGTAATGGTGTCATAGTATGTAGCCCAGTTGTTACCCATCTGGAATACGTCCGGAAGCTCATCGCCGGCCATCTTCGCCTGGAAGATTGTCCAGTAGCTGGTTCCGTCTGCATACTCGTACTCGATATCGATTCCTGTCTTCTCCTCGTACAGCTCGATTACTTCGATGGTCTTCTGGTGACGGGTATCAGATCCCCACCACATGAAGCTCAGAGTCTCACCGGAGTAGTCCGGCCACTCATAGTCCGGATCATTGACATTGTTCCAGGACTCAACAACTTCAACGTCAGCCTCAGTGGTAGCTTCCTCAGCCATAACCGGCATCATCATTGTTGTTGCCATAATCGCTGCCATACCAAGACCAAAAATTCTCTTTTTCATTTTTACACGTCCTCCTTAAATAAATAAGCTTGCATATTCTCAACATTTCTGAATTATTTAAACATTTAAGACGAATCCATTTTCAGGTTTCGTATCTTTTGTCTAAATTACTCATTGATGTTTCGTTTGCATCTGTAAAGATTATACAATATGATAGATTTCTTGTCAAGCACCTGTGAATCAATTCCGAACATTTTTTGAATATTTATTAAATTTGGCTGAATTCCTCTCTTATTTCCGAAATGTCTCCCCATCCAATCAGTTACTCGTAATCTTCAATCCGCCATTCATCCTTCCAGTCAATGAATACCATTCCGTTTGGATACTCGGCACAGGGCTCCACAAAACGAAGCGGAAGCCATACATAGTCAGCCAGGGAGGTATTCACGGTCACATCGCCGGGCGCTTTCGGACCAAGCTCAGACGGATCATAGTGAATGTCTTTGTTAAAATGCATCTCGTATTCTTTCATGTACTGCTCGTATTTCAGATCCATGTGCTGCGGCATCCAGCGGTCGGCGCATGCAATGTAGAGATCCTTCTTGCCGGGCACCTTGAATACAGACGAAATCTGGGAATGGAACGAGGTATTGGTCGAATCACCCGGATGAGGATTTCCAAGGACGGTAAACGGTCCGTGCCAGCTGTCTGCCACCGCTACTTCCGATGGATTTGGCTTATAGCCAGTCGTACCGGAGGTAATCAGGTACTGCTTCCATTTTCTTGTAAAATGAGCGGTCGCTTCTCTTACAAAAGGCGGATAGGGACGCGGGAAATGGGTGCTGTAATATCCGGTCACGTCGGTGTAATCCGCGGTCAGATCCGCACAGATGGTTTCTGAGTGTACCCGTTCAAAATAGTAATAAGCCTTTCCGTCCGGTGCCACCACCAGATCAAAATCGCCGGCGCTCATGTTCAGCGGCTTTAATCCCTCTCTCACGATTGTGTACGGTCCAAGAAACTCGTCCGCAGTCAGAACGGTTTCTTTCTGGCTTCCGTCCGGATACATCACTTTCAGCCATGCCACGTATTTCCTGGTAAAGCGGTTGTAGATGATATGCGGGCGGTCCATTTTTGCGGACGGATGAAGTGTTGAGGACGGATCTTCCGGTCTCGGCGGAATGATCAGTCCTTTGTCTTCCCAGTTGTACAGATCTTTTGACGCGTAGCAGCGGACACCCCAGTGCCAGATTCCGTTCTGTCCATCGGTCTTCTCCTTGTTCTCTCCATAGAAATAGTAGGTTCCGTCAATGAAAATCACGGAGCCTCCATGTGCCTGGATCCGTTTTCCTTCTGTGTCCAGCCATACCTGTCCCGGTCTGATTGAATGATACATCATTATTCTCCTCTCGTTGCTTTTTTGTGCATATGCACCTTTCTGCTGTCATTCTATCATAGCTTCCGACAAAAAGAAAGACAGATTTCCTCTTCTTTCTCTATTGCCAATCATCTTTCCTTACGCTATACTAAAACCATCGAATTTTTCGAAAATCGGAGGATAAATCAATGAGTAGCCCAATCGAATGTCTTTCTGTCGCCCTTCCCTATGAGGTTTCCTGCCTGATCGATGCCGGTCAGATTGATGCGGCACTGGAACGGATCGACCTGGTCCTTGCCCGTACCAGAGATCCGCTGATCCATCAACGGCTTGAGCTGGAAAAACACCTGCTTCCCATCATGGTGGAGGCTTACCCTTACACAAAAGACGAAGCCCTTTCTCTCATCCGCCGCGAGCTTCCCGAATTCACAGGCGAAACCTTTGACCGGTGGGAAGAAGCCGGTATGATTGAATACCGGCTCTATGAAGGAAAGAAACACTATTTTAACCGTTTCTGGGCTTTGCTGAAAAAATTCTATCCGGAAATCCAGGCAATGACCGGCGGTCCGTCCACAGCCGAACTGGAAGAAGAGCAAAAGCTGACAAACGCAATCCGTACCATTCGTGAAACCGGTTCCTTCGGCAGCCATTTCCGCATCCGCGCCAGCCTGGGACTGACAGATTCCGCATTTGCAGCCGGAGACCATGTTCTTGTCCATCTCCCGTTCCCCAAGCCGGTCTACCCCATGAAAAACATCCGTCTTCTGTCCGCAAGCCACGATTTCTATGTTCTTGCTCCGGAAGATGCACCGAGCCGCACAATCAGTTTCGAAACCGATCTGACGAAAAATAAAATTTTTTCTGTCGAATATGAATATGACTGTGAGATTGCTTACCATGATCTCTGGAACGACACACCTGCAACCACCGCTCCCGACTTTGAGACAGGAGAAATTCTTCCCCATGTCCGCTTTACCCCTTACCTGCGCAGTCTGGCAGCTTCCATTGTCGGCAGTGAAACCGATCCGCTGAAAAAAACACGCCTGATCTATGATTTCTGTACCAGCGAGCTGGTTTACACCTACATGCCGCCCTATGTGATTCTGAAGGATATTGCAGAAACCTGTGCCGTCCGCCGCAAAGGTGACTGCGGCGTTCAGTCTCTTCTGTTCATTACGCTTTGCCGGATCAGCGGTGTGCCTGCCCGTTTCCAGTCCGCCCTCTATGTTCCCGCAACCGGCACGGCAGGATGTCATGACTGGGCCGAGTTTTACACGGATCAATACGGATGGCTCCCCACAGATATCTCCTACGGCAGCAGCGCCTGGCGAAAAGGCGATGAAATCCGCCGCCGCTTCTATTTCGGCAATCTGGATCCATACCGCATGATCGCCAATACCGCGTTCCAGGCAGATTTTATCCCGCCGAAAAAGGCGCTCCGCTACGACCCCTATGACAATCAGACCGGTGAAATCGAGGTAAACGGTTGTAAAATTCCACGCGACCGGTATCAGACCAGCACCATAGTTCTGGAGCAGTCAGACATCCGGTAATCAGACATTACTTTTTCTGCTGCATTTCTTCTCCAGCCAAAATGCATCACTGGCGCGTTTGCCCGGATAAAAAAATCTGGCAGAGCCGAAAGACAATCTGTTTCCAAATTGTGCTTCCGGCTCTGCCAGATTTATTTTTTTGACTTTGTATCTGTCGCTTACAGAGCAACCGTAATTTCGCCGCCCTCTACTGCAGTCAGAACGGTATTCTCACCATCAATGGTCAGCTCTGCGCCCTGAGCAGAAGAAGCTTTCACATTGACAAGAACCATGGTGAACGGTTTTGCAGTGCGTACCGTCGCCAGAATCTGTGATCCCTTCTTCTCCACGGTTGCGGAAACAACCTGATTTCCGTTTCCGTCATAAACAACGGTGCTTGCAGCCTTGCCGTAGGTCAACTCATAGACCTTGAGGCAAACATTGTCCGCATAGTCGTAAACAGCGCCTTTGTCGCTTGGACCGCTGGCGATGATGGAGTTCTGCTTCACCATTAACGGAATGCTCAGGTAACCGTGATTCTCGCGAACCCATCTGCCGCCCTGCTTCTTCTCTCCGGTCAGATAGTTTGTCCAGATTCCTTCCGGCAGATAGTACAGCGCTTCGCTCTTATCGTTGAAGATCGGCGCAACAAGAAGGGAATCGCCAAGCATGTACTGCTTATCCAGATAGCTGCAGGTCGGATCCTCTGTGTATTCGAGAACCATGCTGCGCATCATCGGAACACCGGTCTTTGCTGTTTCGATGGCGTTGCGGTAAAGGTACGGCATCAGAGATCCCTTCAGGCCGGTGAAATAGCGTACCACATCAACAGCTTCCTCGTCATATACCCACGGAACACGGTAGGAGGTGGAGCCGTGGAGACGGGAATGGGAAGACAGCAGGCCGAAGGCTGCCCATCTCTTGTACACATCCGGTGTGGAGGTATGTTCAAATCCGCCGATATCGTGGCTCCAGTAACCGAAACCGGACATGGTCAGGGACAGACCGCCGCGAAGGCTCTCTTCCATGGACTCGTAATCGGACCAGCAGTCTCCGCCCCAGTGAACCGGGACCTTCTGACCGCCAACGGTCGCAGAACGGGCAAAGAGGATTGCCTCTCCCTTTCCTCTCTTCCTTTCAAGCAGATCAAAGACACACTTGTTGTAGAGGTAGGTGTAGTAATTATGCATTTTAGACGGATCAGAACCGTCAAACCACGCAACATCCTCAGTCGGGATTCTCTCACCGAAATCAGTCTTGAAGCAGTCAACGCCCATGTCAAGGAGCGCTTCCAGTTTTTCCTGGAACCATGCGCAGGCTGCCGGATTGGTGAAATCAACCAGCGCCATGCCAGGCTGCCACATATCCCACTGCCATACATCGCCGTTGGGGCGCTTCAGCAGATAGCCGTGCTTCATTCCTTCCTCAAACAGGATGGATTCCTGACCGATGTAGCTGTTGATCCAGACACAGATCTTCAGTCCCTTTTCTTTCAGGCGCTTCAGCATGCCAACCGGATCCGGGAAGACTCTGGAATCCCAGGTAAAGTCAGACCAGCAGAATTCCTTCATCCAGAAGCAGTCAAAGTGGAACACGCCAAGATTGATTCCGCGATCCAGCATACCATCCACAAAGCTGTTTACTGTCTCTTCGTCGTAGTTCGTTGTAAAGGAGGTGGACAGCCAGAGACCGAAGGTCCACGGTGCCGGAAGAGACGGCTTTCCGGTCAGATCGGTGTAGCGCTTCAGCACCTCTTTCATGGACGGTCCGTTGATCACGTAGTAATCCAGATTCTCACCCGGCACCGAGAACGCAACTCTGGTGATCATTTCTGTCGCCACTTCAAAGGAAACCTTCTCCGGATGGTTCACATACACACCATAGCCGCGGTTGGTCATATAGAACGGAATGTTCTTGTAGGACTGCTCGGTAGAAGTTCCTCCATCCTCGTTCCAGATGTCGATGGACTGACCATTCTTAACAAATGCGGTAAAACGCTCACCCATTCCGTAGACCTTCTCGTCCACGCCAAGGGAAAGCTGCTGACGCATGAAGGTGTTGTCCGGTGTGATCCGGTCATAGTAATCGCCCTTCCAGTCAGTCTTTACATAGGCAAGATCCTTGCCGATGCTCTGCGTCAGCTTCTCGCCGTTTCTGGTGTAGGTCATCTTCCAGTTTTTCTTGTCAATGACAAGGGCCAGGGAACCACTCTGCATGGTGATCTGGTCGTCTGTCTCCGTGATCTGCGGCTGATAACCTTCCGTCTCTGCCACATCGAAATGGGGACCTTTATCCAAAACACCGGCAAAATGCCAGGTCTGAACGCGGATTACCTCCGGCATCGGTGAAGAAATTTTAAGGGTCAGGTTAATTCCGCCCAGCGTGGCACCTCTCGTAACGATATGATGAGTCGGTGCACAGATCCGGATCGTGCCTTCCTCAATTGTTGTAAAATAAGCTTCTGCCGGCGAAAATACAGAACATCCTTCTTTCTGAAGCCAGCATCCATTACTGAATTTCATGCGAGCCCTCTTTCTGCACCGGTCAAAGCCGGTACGATTGCAGTATTTTATACTCAGTATATCATAATCCAGTGAATTGACAACCGTGCTTGTTTTCCAGTTTTCCTGTCCTTACTTATCCTTTTTAAACGTTTAAGTCCGGTTCTTTCTCCAGATTCCATGGATTATTCTTCAAATTCCACGTAGATTTCATAGGTACTTCCGTTTCGGTCTTTTGAGACCACCTTCCCGTTTCGTGAACGGATCCGATCCGCATTCTGATAGTTTCTGGACATTGCCAGTGCAGGTACAATGGTGTAGTAATAGGAAAACGGAAGCTGGCCCTCGATGATAGAAACCTCATCGCCAACCTCCAGCACGTCCCGTTCCATGTGAAACAGCTCACGCCTCATCGCAGTTCCTTCCTTTCTGTTAACGGTCACCTGCAGCGGTTCCGACCATCTCTCCCAAAAGCACTCGCGTCTCCAGTCCCTGTGCCGAATGATTCAGAATTTCCTTTGCCACGTTCACCCGATCCTTCTGCGTCATGACCAAAATCGTCGAACCGCCAAAGGCGAAATAGCCCTTTTCTTCTCCCCGCCTTACTCTTTTGTGACCCGGATGATTTTCAATCCGTCCTACCATCATAGCACCAACTTCCATCATTAGCAAGGTTCCAAAATGATCCGAATGGAGAATTCCATATTCCCTGCTGTTTTCCTTATAGATCGGGCAGACATCATTGGCGGCCGGGTTTACCGTATGAAGCACACCTTTGATTTTCCGAAAGCCGGTCTGATATCCGCTGTCCGGGAACACATAACGGTGATAGTCGTCCACGCACAGGCGGTAAACAAAGAGATAACCACCATCAAACCGCTTCGCCAGTGCTTCATCCCGCAGCAGATCAGCAACCCGATACCAGGTCTGTTTCACCGGAACACGAAGCCCTTCCCCGATCCGGTAAACGGAAAGTCTGCTGTCACAGGGACTGATGAAATGGTCCGGATTTCTGTCAATCCGTCTCGCGCATGCCTTCAGTTTTCTTGTAAAGAAATCATTGTAGGAATCAAACTCCTGCTTTTCACAGAGAGAAAGATCGATTCCGCTGCTTCTGACAAACGGGCGGATCAGAAAACAGGACAGACTCTGATCCAGGAACCAGCCGCCCAGTCTGGACACAGCCGGCGAAATAAAAGGCCGGATCAACCAGCGACCGGCTCTGCTTCCATAAACAGCCTGCAGGAAGCGATCCTGCAGGCTGTCTTTCCCTTCGATTTTTCCATCACGGGTTATATATTTCATCTCATGCACCATGCTTTCTGAACAGTATGTAAACAACGGCTGCTACTGCTCCAACCAGCACTGCCAGTTCCCGGTTGGTTGGCTTCCGGAACTGAAAATCTGTTACAAACAGAAGACCCGTCCCGAACATGAAAATGTGAGCAATCGACATTGCCGCACGCGGGAAAAAATAAATCAGAAGCATCATAACAGGAAACAGGACAGAAATCGAGGTAATCGGCAATCCCTGATAATACTTACGGTTTTCACTGGTCTCTTTCTGCCTCATCTCTTCCACGACGTTGAAATAGCCAAGACGAATCATTCCGCAGAGACAGTACATCACGAGAACAGCGATTCCGATCAGAGAACGCATTCCCATCTGATAGCAGATGATCACCGGAAGAACACCAAAACAGATCACATCACAAAGGGAATCGATCTGAATCCCGAAATTCTTTTCCAGTTCGGTCCGATCTTTCTTTGTCCTGGCAACCTTTCCATCAAACATGTCAAGAAAACCGGACAGCGCAAGACAGCCAACTGCCAGACCAATTTTCATGTTCATTGCCAGAAACATACCAATAATGGATGAGGCAAGACTGATATATGTCAGTACTACCGTATAGTCATAGACGCCAATCAGCGGACATTCCTTCTGTTTTGATTCATCCTCTTTCTCCAAATATGCTGTCTGCAATTTTGTCAAAGCATTTTTCCACATAGTGCCACCACTCCGTTTTCATCGCGATCCGCCACGAGATTTCTGACAGAAGAAATCCGCCGGCGACATCAAGTAATACATGTTGTTTTGTCGTTAAAGTTGAAAGAAAGACACTGACAGCCATCAGAATCGACAGCCGCTGATACCAGATCGGAACCTTCCTGGATCCACGGATTCCAAGCCAGCAGTTCCAGCTTACCAGGCAGTGTATGGAAGGAAAGAGATTTACCGGCTCATCCACCTGATACAGAAAACGCATCAGATTGGAAAACAAACCGTTTCCTTCAATCTCCGGCCGCGTCATCCGAAACGGAATCAGCAGAAAACAGATCATGCAGACCGTTCTTGAAATCAGGTCGCTGATAAAGAAGCGGTACGCGTGCTCTCTGCTCTCCCGATATATCATGATATAATTCGCGATCCAGAACAGATAGCAGCCGAAATAAATCAGAATCGTCCACTCCACCAGCGGGATCATCCGGTCAACCGGTGTCATCGGACAGCTGACTGCCCGGCTTCCGGCCAGTTTTCCACAGATAAAATAGACAAGGCAGTTATAGCCAAACGCGGCAATCATTGGAAACAGACCATGTTTTGAAGTCCATTTTTTCAGCCAGTTTCTCACTGTCATAGATGACCCTTTCTTTTTCCCATTCTTTTATTTTCCAGTATGACACAGACAGGAAGAATGGGCTTGAATAGAATGTGAACATTTTATGAATTTTTCACTGGAACAACAACGTGCTCCTTTTTGCATTTAAAGTAAACATAGGCGACCATGGTTCCAATTCCGCTGACCGCCAGCTGAACATAGTAGGAAATTCCTCTACTTAAAACAAGTCCCGGTAAAAGCTGCGCGCCAAAAATGGGGGAGAAAATCTGTTCAAACAGATATTCGCTGATTCCCATTCCGCCTGGCATAGGAAGCATGTCGACGGACAGAGAGATTGTTGACTGCAGAAAGATGATATCAAGCCAGCCGGTGCCTTTCAGAGCCAGCGCAAGATAAACAAAAACAGTGACAGAGAACAGGGCAAACCGCTGCACGAAGGTGAATGCCTGCACGTTTATCAGCACATGAAGACGGCTTTTCAGATACCAGGAAGCCTCATGATATTTATCCAGTCCCGCTTCGATTTTTTCGGAAACACGCTGCGGCAGCTTCTGATACCGTTTTCCTGTTTTCGCGGTCATCCATCGTCCTGCTTTTGACTGGAAAAACCAGTTCATCAGACGGATCATCCCTCTTCCAAGGAAACGAACCGTCCCCGGGCAGAAGACAAACAAAAGCAGACCGCCAATCCCGATGATGTTCAGGAACAGGCCCAGATACACGATGTAAATGACAGAGCCCAGATACTGCTGCGTCAGACGGCTTCCAAAGAGCAGAATTCCGATCTGAACGATCACAAGCACCAGTTTATAGGTAATGGTAACCACCATCAGAATGATGGATGAGATGGAAATCGGAATTTTCATCTTATTCATGAAATAAACCTGCATCGGCTGTCCGCCGCCTGCCGACGGAGTGATCGCGCTGAAAAAGAAACCGACCGCAGACAGAAGAAAGCAGGCGCGCTTGCGCTTGATGTATCCATATTCTTTCAGTAAGTACCAGATGATGAAGGACTCTCCCCAGATAAAAAACACAACAAAGCAGCAGGCCGGAATCAGCCAGCCCCAACGGCATCGGATCATCGAATCCAGAAGAAGTGAAAGATCTTCTCCCGCGAAGACATAGTACATTGTCAGGATAAATACCAGAATCACAAGACCTGCATTGATCAGATTTTTCCTGTTCATCCCACGCTCCCCCTTCCCGCCGGTCAGCAGACACCAATCGGCAGCACTTAATGTCTTATTCTCTCACAGATTCCCAACTTCCCATTGAACTTTTTTTTAACATTTTATGAATACTTCCTTCGATTTCCTTAAATTGTCCGCTTCACCCTTGCAAACTGGTTCCACTTCTATTATACTGAAACTGATTTTTATGATCGGATCAGACAATCCGATTTCAGAAAGGAAGGATTTCTCATGCTTCAATGCAATCATCTGGTAAAAAAATACCGTTCTCTTGCTGCAGTCAACGATCTGACGCTCCAGTTTGAGCCCGGTAAAATCTACGCGCTCCTTGGTCCCAACGGCAGCGGAAAAAGTACATTTATGAAAATTGCCGCAGGCCTAATCCACCCGACCAGCGGTTCCATCCTCTTTGAGAATCAGCCCATCGGTTCCTACAGCAAGGCGCATTGCACCTACATGCCGACAGAAGCCTATTTCTATTCCTACATGACCTGGAAGGATGCCGGAAATTATTACCGTGATTTCTTTCCGGATTTCCAGATGGACCGTTATGAAACGCTGATCGACACCTTCGGTCTTTCCATGAAGCAGAAGATTTCCAAAATGTCTTCCGGTATGACTGCAAAAGGAAAAATCGCTCTGGCTCTTGCCCGTGATTCCAGACTGTGCATGCTGGACGAACCGCTCAACGGAATTGATATCATTGCAAGAGACCAGATTCTTGACGCAATCAGCCGTTATGCCGGAAATAACCGTACCTTTGTGATTTCCAGCCACCTGGTCGACGAACTGGAAACCATGGTCGACGAAGCAATCTTTATCAAAAACGGAACGGTTGTCCTGTCGGGAACCGTGGAGCATCTGACCCATCAGGCCGGAAAGTCCCTGACCGAACTCTATAAAGATGTATACCGCGACTGCGTGATGTAAGGAGGAAGCCATGTTAAAACTATCCAAATATGAATTCCGCAAAAACAGAAATGCGCTTCTGCTGCTGATTGCCGGACTGATTTTTCTTCAGATTCTGTATCTGCTTGCTTTGAATACAAAAGATGATGACTACATATTCAGTGCCGCCGGAACTCTGTTCTTATATGCGCTGATCTGCTATTTTTCGATTTTTATCTTTGCTGTCACCAACTATTACCGGGAAATCAATTCCCGCACCAGCTACCTGATCTTCATGACGCCGGTCTCTCCGCTGCGAATCGTTCTCTCCAAGATGCTGACCGTTCTTTTCCTTGGAATTATTCTGGCGGCACTTCTTGGTGTTCTCGGTGTCTGGGACATCCACCTGCTGGCATCGAACTATGAGGAATACACCGGCATGCTTGACATGATCAACGAGCTGCTGCTGGAATTCGGAATTAAAACAGATGAAATCTTCTCCAGCATCCTGTTTACACTCCTGACATTCCTGCTTTCCTTCTACTCAACAATCGCTGTCATCTATCTCTGCATCACCCTGACCGCTACTCTGCTCCAGAACAGCCGCTTCAAGGTTATCGTAAGCATCGTTTTCTTCCTGCTTGCGAGCGAAGGACGTTCCAAGCTGGAGGAGCTGATCGGAAACCACTATGTAATTCGCTATGGGGAACGTTTTCTGGATCTTCTTTTCCAGGCATGGCCCTATACCCTGCTGAATCTCGGTGTTCTTCTTCTTTCTGTCACGGCAACTACCTGGCTGCTGAAGAAGAAGCTTTCCCTGTAACGATACATCAGCAAAAACTCCTCTCATGACGAACCGGATGGATTCTGCCGTTCGTACGAGAGGAGTTTTCTCTTATTCCGGCGGACGCACCAGTGACACGTCCGATGGATGTGCACGACCGCTTCCCTTAGATGGACGCGGTGTAGCCCTGATCTTCAACGGTTTTGATCAGTACCTCATCTGCCACCTCAGCAGTCAGTGTAACTACTGCAGTACCTGCCACATGACTTACTGCCGCAGACGCAACCTCCGGCAGCGCCTCCAGAACCTTCTTTACCCGTGCCTCACAGTGCGGGCACATCATTCCTTCCACCTTTAACGTTTTTTCCATGGTTTTTGATTCCTCCTTCTCTTTCTTTATCTCTGCAGTCATGGCCTGAGCCATTTCTGTCATTTCATTCTGAAGCTGCTGTTCGATTCCGGCAGCTGTTTCCTTCCTGATCGGAACAAAATTCAGCCGGAGCGCATTGGTCACCACGCAGAAGCTGGACAGGCTCATCGCAGCTGCTCCAAACATCGGATTCAGTTTCCAGCCGAACAGCGGATACCAGACACCGGCAGCCAGCGGGATTCCGATGATGTTGTAGAAAAACGCCCAGAACAGATTCTGGTGGATGTTGCGAAGTGTGGCTCTGCTCAGTCGGATTGCTGCCGGCACGTCGCTTAAACGGCTCTTCATCAGAACGACATCTGCCGCGTCAATGGCAATATCAGTTCCCGCGCCGATTGCAATGCCGATATCCGCTCTTGTCAGTGCCGGCGCGTCATTGATGCCGTCACCGACCATTGCCACGCGTCCCTTCTCCTTCAGTTCACGGATCACCCGCTCTTTTCCGTCCGGCAGAACTCCTGCAATCACTTCATCCACGCCTGCCGTCCTGCCGATCGCTGCCGCGGTTCGCTCGTTGTCGCCAGTCAGCATGACCACACGGATTCCCATTTCCTGAAGTTCTCTGATTGCCTGTGGGCTGTCTTCCTTAATCACATCCGCGACAGCAATGATGCCGATCAGCTGGTCACCGCGGGCAAAGAACAGCGGTGTCTTTCCATTCTCGGCAAGCTGATCCGCCTGTGTCCGCATCTCTCTGGAAACGATGATCTGGCTGCTGATAAACCGCTGGCTTCCTCCAAGAAGCGTTACGCCGTCAAGCACACCGGTCAGTCCGTTTCCCGGGAGCGCTTCAAACGATTCCACTTCCTTTTGCTCGACACCGGTCTCTTCTGCCAGCTTTACCACAGCCTTCGCCAGCGGATGCTCACTTTTCTGTTCCAGCGCATAGGCCGCTGTCAGCAGCTGTATCCTGCTGATTCCTTCTGCCGGAATCAGATCGGTCACTCTCGGTTCACCATTTGTAATCGTTCCTGTTTTATCAAGAGCGACAATCTGAACCTTTCCCGTTTCCTCCAGGGAAACCGCTGTCTTAAACAGAATTCCGGTTTTCGCTCCCACGCCATTTCCCACCATGATGGCAACCGGCGTTGCCAGACCAAGGGCACAGGGACAGCTGATCACAAGAACTGAGATTCCGCGTGCAAGGGCAAACCCGACTGTCTGACCGGTCAGAAGCCAAACAGCAATTGTAAGCGCTGCGATTGTGATCACTGCCGGAACGAAAATGCCGGACACCTTATCTGCAACCTTTGCAATGGGTGCTTTTGTCGCCGCCGCGTCGCTGACCATCTGAATGATCTGCGACAGGGTTGTATCTTCACCGACTCTTGTTGCTTCACAGCGAATGAATCCGGACTGATTGACTGTTGCAGCGGACACCGGATCTCCCACCGTTTTGTCAACCGGTATGCTTTCTCCGGTCAGTGCGGCCTCATTGACTGCACTGTGTCCATCCAGAATTACACCATCCACCGGAATGTTTTCTCCCGGGCGCACGACAAAGATATCCTGTTTCTTTACCTGTTCAATGGGAACGGTAACTTCCTGACCGTCACGGATCAGTACCGCCGTCTTCGGCGCAAGCTTCATCAGGCTCTTTAACGCATCCGTTGTCTTTCCCCTGGACCTTGCTTCCAGCATTTTTCCTACCGTAATCAGCGTCAGGATCATTGCAGCCGATTCAAAGTAAAACTCATGCATGTAAGACATGACTGCCGTCATATCACCTTTTGCCTGGGCATCCGTCATCAAAAACAGGGCATAGGTGCTGTAGATAAAGGACGCGCCGGAACCCATTGCAACAAGTGTATCCATATTGGGAGCACCGTGAAGCAGACTCTTAAACCCGCTCACGAAAAACTTCTGATTGATTCCCATGACGATTCCGGTCAGGAGCAGCTGCAAAAGTCCCTGGGCTACATGATTATGGGCAAAAAATGCCGGAACCGGCCACCCCCACATCATGTGTCCCATGGAAAAATACATGAGTACCAGCAAAAATCCCAGTGACGCGATCAGTCTCTTTTTCAGAACAGGAGTCTCCCTGTCTTTCAGCATTTCTTCTGCTGCCGCAGTCATCCCGCTTCCGGAATTGCCTCCGGAACCATCTCTGACAGAAGCGTTTTCTGCTCCGGTTCCTGTTTTGCGGGATGGTTTCAGCGAAGCGCCATAGCCGGCTTCCTCCACTGCACGGATCACATCTGCCGCCGCTGCCGTTCCTTCCACACCCATGGAATTGGTCAGCAGACTGACGGAACAGGATTCGACACCGGGCACCTTTGACACCGCTTTTTCCACACGGCTGCTGCAGGCGGCGCAGCTCATGCCTGTTACTGTATATTGGTCCATAGGCTACCTTCCTTTCATTTCATCAGTTTCTGAAGAATTGCAACCAGCTCGTCGATGGTTTCTTCTTTTCCCTCACGCATATCATTTGCCACACAGGTTTTGATATGGTCAGACAACAATTCACGATTAAACGCATTCAGCGCAGCATTCACAGCTGCAACCTGAACAAGAATGTCTGTACAGTAGCAGTTTTTTTCGACCATTCCCCGGATTCCCCGGATCTGTCCCTCAATCCGGTTCAGACGGTGAATCAGCTTTCTGTACTCTTCCTCATTCCGTTCCTTTGTTTTGTGACAGCAGACTTCTTCCATCCATCTTCCTCCCTGCCGCAGTATTTTCTTTTGTTTCCTTTTCTTATCGTCTATTTATACCCCACCGGGGTATCTGCATTATATACCCGGTCAGGGTATCCTGTCAAGCGCAATTTCGCATCCGGACACGGTACACAAAAAAGAACAGCGGTACATGTTTTCCTGATTCCAACATGACCGCTGTCCCGCGTCTTACAAATCCGTCTGCATTCCAGACGGCAGATTCCTCTTTTTCAATTCCATTTTCAATTGTTTCAGCCGTCAGCGACCTGCGGCAAGCAGATCTTTAACAACCTCAGAAGCGATGATCAGACCTGCAACAGACGGTACGAAGGACGAACTGCCCGGCGCGACCTTTTTTCTTCCTGTCTGCTGATTTTCGGTTTCCGACTGATCCGCCCCGGTCTCTCCCCCATATTCAATGGGTGTCCTTGGCAGTTCTCTGGAATAAACGACTTTCAGGTGTTCAATTCCACGCCGTTTCAATTCCCGCCGCATGACCTTGGCAAGCGGACAGACGGAGGTTTCTGTGATATCCGCAACCTCAAACCTGGTCGGATCCAGCTTGTTTCCCGTTCCCATGGAACTGATTACCGGCGTTTTGCAGCGATACGCCTGACTGATAATCTCCAGTTTTCCTGTTACCGTATCAATAGCATCCACCACATAGTCATAGCCTGAAAAGTCAAACAAATGCGCCGTCTCCGGCATGTAAAATGTCTTCCATGCGCGGATTTCTGCATCCGGATTGATGTCAAGGCACCGTTCTCTGGCAACATCCACTTTATACCGCCCAACCGTTGAGTGAACGGCGAAAATCTGTCGGTTGATGTTGGAGAGGCTGACCGTATCGTGATCAATCAGATCGATGGAACCAATTCCGCTTCGAACAAGTGCTTCTACCACATGACCGCCGACGCCGCCGACGCCAAACACTGCCACCCGTTTCCCGGCAAGGCAGGTCACTGCTTCTTCTCCAAGAAGACGCGCTGTCCTTGAAAACTCTTCTTTCATGCAATCTCCTTCACTGTACCGGTCACAAAACAGGTTCCCGTTATTCGGACTCCTCACTGGCCGATTCCTTTTCCTCTTCCATTGACTGGTAATGATCCAGGAAATGATGCCTGCCGTTCTTATCTTTGTAGGCAATAACCGTGTTCAGACTGATGTTTTCCACGCTGCGGAAGATGTTGCTTTCCACAAACGGATTGGTTTTCTTCAGTTCTGAGATCAAATGCTTGATCTCAACCCGCTTGGAAGCCGAGGATCCGTCATCGTTTAGAAACGCCTGCGTTCCGGTAAAACGGCATGCACACTGAAGGAACTGAAGCCCATAATAGTCACGCCAGTGTTTGATATCATCCTCGCGGATCAGATACATGGGACGGATCAGTTCCATTCCCTTAAAATTGCTGCTGTGCAGCTTCGGCATCATGGTCTGGATCTGACCGCCGTAAAGCATCGCCATCAGAATGGTCTCGATGACATCATCGTAGTGATGGCCAAGAGCAATCTTGTTGCAGCCCAGCTCCTGCGCCTTGCTGTACAGATAGCCCCGTCTCATTCTCGCACAAAGATAGCATGGCGATTTTTCAACATCATATACCGAATCGAAAATGGAAGATTCAAAAATGGTAATGGGAATATCCAGCAGCTTTGCGTTGTTTTCAATCATCCGGCGGTTTTCAGGCTGATAGCCGGGATCCATCACAAGAAACACCAGTTCAAACGGAAATTTGTTGTGCCGTTTGATTTCTTGAAACAGCTTCGCCATCAGCATCGAGTCTTTCCCACCGGAAATACAGACAGCGATCTTATCATTTTCTTCAATCAGCTGATACTGCGTCACAGCCTTCGCAAAGGGAGTAAACAGCGATTTGTGGAATTTCTTCTGTATTCCAAATTCCACAAGCTCCGCTTTTGTCATGTCTTCCACTTTTTTACCCATAAAATCCCTCACTGTATTGGTCAGTCAAACGGCTGCTCCTTTGCCAGACTTACCTGGTTGGACAGCGTATAACTTCCTCGTCCGTTTTCTTTCATGACATAGAGAACACGGTCGGCAACACGCATGTTTTCCGTGTAAATGTCTTCACAGTTCCAGTCCAGAAGAGCGACACCGCCGGAAATGGAAATGCTGCGGCTCGTCATGTCCGGGAACCGGATCTCGTTCGCTTTGACCATCTGATAGAATTCGTCCATTGCAGCTGTGATCTCCTGCACGGATTCAAAGCCATAAAGGAACATGCAGAATTCATCACCGGAACGCCTTGCTGTTATCATGCCCTTTTCCTCCATTCTTTTCAGGAAACGGGCGAACATTCTCAGATAATCATCCCCCCAGTCATGTCCGTAATGGTCGTTGATTTCTTTAAATTTATCCACGTCAAACATGACGAAAGCACCCTGTTTGACGATTGCTTTCTGAAGAAGAATTTCGGAAACATCATGTTTAAAGGTCCGGATGTTGCGCAGTCCTGTCAGAACATCGTGGTCACGTTCAAACTCAATCCGCTTTCTCTCCAGCACTTCGTCTGTGACGTCCATGACAACTCCGACGATGTGTTCTCCGTCATCGGTCATGTGAATCCGAACCCAGCGCTGCGGTGTTGTGCTGATCTGGTAACCGTCTACATCCGCATAGGTCGGCAGCTCACGGATCCTTGCCAGACGTGCCATGAAGTACTCTTCGTTGGAATAAAGAGCCTGTGCTTCCTCTTCCGACCACAGAAGGACATGGCGAAGCTGTTCGGTTGCCGTTACACGTTTCAGTGCATGGCTGATCTCAAATACACCGATGGAAAGATCCACCATGTCAATGACCTGTGAAATCTTAACGGTGGATTTCAGGGTATTCCGGATCAGTTTGTTGATGCTTTTGCTCAGCTGCTGCAGTTCCAGATTGTTTTCCACTTCAACAGACGTGTCCAGACTCCCGTCAGCGATTTCTTTTACCTTCTCCGTAATCTGATCAATGCCGGATACGGCCTGGTTCTGAATTGACTGGTTCAGCACAACTGCGCAGACCAGAATCAGGATCACCGCGCTGGCAGCAAACAGAACCGTACGTTCCATCCGTTCACTGTAGACACTCGTTGTCAATTCCCTGACACCGTAAATCAGATCGCCGTCCCGGCGGAGCACATAGAGATTTTTGTTGAAAAACTGACCAACCGTTTTTCCGAACATGTACTGCTCGACTTCTTTGAGAGAAATCTTCAGCAGAGAAAGATTCTCATCAATCAGACTGGAATTGGTGCTTGCCAGAATCTGTCCGGACTTGCCGTCGGCAATAAACAGAGTCCTCCCGTCACGGATCTGAAGCGATGTGATAAATTCCAGAGACGCAGTTGTGCTGGCATCGAACGGTTCCTCCTGTCCGGCTTCCAGCTCTTCTTCGAGTTCTTCCACATACCGGATCGTCTGCTTGATGATCAGATTTGCTTCCTGAACTGCCTGTTCTCTGAATTTCTCACTTTCCATGACCCAGAAAACAATTACCATCACGATTGAAATGAAAATCATGACGCCAAGCACATGATTCATGATATTTTTTTTCAATTCTAACTCCATTCCTGCGCAAAAACGGTCCGATCCGCTGCCGTTCGCCGGCAGACAGCATCGATCCGTTTTCTGACATATTTCTTCCAATTATAGTAAAAATATTATATCGCATTTCCTGTTCTGAGGCAAGCAGTTTCACCAAAAAAACAATCAAAATCACCGTTTTCCCTGCTTCCATCCGTCCTTGTACCGTGACATACACAGACGGTCACAGACAAATTCCATTACAGACTTCTTTTTACCAGTTCCTCCAGCTCAAACGAACAGTCCAGCAGAGCAGATTCCGTTTGATCCTTCATTTTTGTTAAGCTCCGGATTCCGTCTTTCAGCTGTGACCGCACCCGGTTCATATCGCTGATGGAGTCCTGAATCTGATTCAGTACAGACAGATCTGCAAACAGACCGTCGAAATAAAAATCTGCAAAATGCAGGAATCCATCGATCTGCACCTGAGGCGGAGCAGAAACCTGAATATCCTTCAGCTCAGTCTTGAACTGGCGCAGTCTGACACGAAGCTGTTCCACCTTTCTCTGCGCATCGTTTAAATGGTCATGCTTTGCCAAATCCGAAATGAGCCCGCCGCCAAGCAAATCCCATGTTCCCCAGCTCTCGGCACTGTCAAGGCTCCCCAGGATCGATTCTGACAGCCCGAGAGCGCTTTTTCCTGCTCCGATTGCATCGTCGATCTCTTTCTTCTGCTGTTTCAGAAAAGCAGCCATCTCTTCCAGCTGCATGATTTTCTCTCCGACAGAACCGCCCTCTTCTTTCAATCTCTGTTTTCCTTCATCCAGCAATTGACGATATTCCCGGTCACTGCTTCGGACCTCTCCCAGTTTGGAACCGTTCTCATCCAACTGTCTTTCAATCTCTCTCAACTGCCCCACCGCCTCTTCATACCGATCCAGAGCCGCCTGTGCTTCCATCTTTTCCCATTCAACACGTTCCTTCTGTTTTCCAATCACCGTATAGAGAACCTTCGTCAGGCTCATTCCTTCTGCCTGCTCCACATCCCTCTGCTCTTCGTCTTTTTTACATTCCAGCTCAAAGACCTTCTTCTCCAGCTCCTTCCTCTTTTTCCGAAGCGTCTCCCGCTGTCCTTCCAGCATATTTTTCTGAGCGATTTTATCCTGCAGTTCTCTGCACTGTTCCTGAAAGTTCATTTATCCCCCTCCATTGACCGCGAAGAAATTCGTGTCACTTATCTCCGCCCCACAATCAGACCATTACCGTCAAATCTCTGTTTCCTCCAGCATCTGCTTCATCACCGGATATAGTGCCTCTGCCCATTTCCTGCAGCCTTCCGCGTTGGGATGGGCACCATATTTCGCCTGATGGCTGTGTTCCTCATCCACCTGCAGCACAGGAACCACATCAAAGACACAATCCACAAGCTTCGCCAGCTCTGTTTTTATGTACTCATTCAGCCGTTTCCAGATTTCTCTTGTCTCTCCCTGATACTCAAACGGCGGAATTGTCTGCAGAAGCACCGTCCTGCCCAGGCCTTTCAGTGTCTTCGCCAGAACTGTCAGATCATCTGCAATCTGCTGCTCTGACATCCCCTGCAGCAGATCATTGACACCGTAGCAGATGACGATCACATCATTCTGCTTCGCCTTAAACAGCCAGGCACCGTCACTTGCCGCATCGTTGGCACGTCCAAAGCCAAGGCCAAGATTCCAGCAGGCATATTCATCACCCAGCCACTCAGAAACAAGGGCGTTCCAGTGGTCATAGGAATTTTTTTCGGTTCCGATTCCCTGGGTAATGGAGTCGCCCAGATAGGCAATTCTTCGTTTCACCGGCCGGTCACAGCCAATCATTCCGGGAAACGGTACCTGTTTGGAATATTCCCACTGCTCCCCGTTCCAGACAAATGCAGGAAGCAGGCTCTCTTCATGGTACGGAATCATCTCTCCCTGATACCGGATTTCCAGACACAGATATTCCTCTTTTTCAAAGGTCAGCATCACCGGATCCGTTGCAAAAAACGCCCCAGGCATGACTTCTTTTTCTGTTTCTCCGCCAAAAAGAAGCTGCTTCCATCCATTCACGTTCAGCTCACGGCAGGAAATATCCCTGTTCACGTCAAGCATGGACTCACTTTCCTTCGCGCAGGTACCAACTCGTGCTCCTGTAATCGTCCACTGATCGCAGATCAGATTCTTATGGCTGACCGATCCGTCCGCAAAGGTGCTGTCCATGAGATTGGAAAACAGGAACGAGTAGCGGTACGTTCCGCCTGTCCTGATTTTATAGTAAATTCGGCCGACATGCTCCTGTCCATCTGTCCCAAACACAAGCTGATTTCCGCTGCCTGCGCAGGTGTTTGATGTATATGTCTGAAAGTATTTCATGTAAATAATCCTCCAGTCCCCTTTTTTACTGAATTTCCAATCCAAATTCCTCCGGCTGAAACCGCGGGCAGACATTCTCCGATGATGTGATCACGGATGCCGCCAGCTGCGATCCAATGTCAATCGACTCCGCCAGTGTCTTTCCGTAGGTCAGGCCGATGGAAACACCGGCACAGAACGCGTCTCCGGCACCAGTGGTATCCTTCACCTGCACGTTTCTTGCCGGGCAGATTCCCCTGTTTCCATTGCAGTCCGCATATACTGCGCCGTCGCCGCCAAGTGTCACTACCATGGCCGGGATTTTTGCCCGATTCACCTTTTCATAGAGAATCTCGCACATTTCCTCTCTTGTCTTCTCACTGTAATCATCCTGGAAGAGAAGACCTGCCTCCTGACGGTTACAGATGAAGCAGTCCAGTCTGGTCAGAAAATCACGTCGTTCCACGGCAATCGTCATGTTGGATACCAGTGCAAAAATCTTTTTCTGATGCTTCTCTGCCAGATCAAAAACGCGCTTGACCACTTCCTTGTTCAAGTCCACTTCAACCACAACGGCATCTGCCTGGGCAAAGATCTCATCCCCTTTGTAATCCAGCAGATCTGCCACCGGCAGCATGTTGGGCCGCCTGGAAATGGAGCCTGCCACATCTCCATCGCTGTCGAAAACGGCAAGCCAGGTTCCCATTCCATCCGGCTTTGTCATGACATAGTCACAGTTTACTTTGTGGCGTTTCAGCTTTTTGATTACATCCTCACCAAGCGCCGTATCATCTACAATGCTGATGAAGGTCGGGCGAAGCTCTACATTGGCAATATCCTCTGCCACATTTCTTGCCACACCGCCGTGAATGTATTCAATCCGACCCACATTTCTTCCGTTTGGAATGTAGGCATCCATTGGAAATCCTTTGATATCTACAAAAGTTGCACCGATTACTACGATACCCATTTGTTTTCTCCTTCTGTTTCGCGGTTCTTCCCGCGTATTTCTCTATTCCTTTTTTCTCAGGCGGAACATCCAGATCCCTTCCCGGTCAAACCGGTGAACAAAGGAACCTGATTTTACTGAAAACGGCTTCTCAACCGGAGAAACGAGATCCGGTTCTTCAAAACTGTTTTCCGCTCCCGCATCCATCCCGCTGATTTCATAAAGCGTTCCTTCCCAGGAATCACTGCCCTCGATCCGAATTTCCCATTCCTCCGCTGCGGGCGTCAGCTTCACTGCTTTGATGATCACACTGGAATCCGCTTCATCCCAGGAAGCATTGACATACAGCGGTTCAACAAAAACCGTTTCCGCATCATAGGACACCCCGCGCACATTCATGTGCTGCAGCTTCTCCGGCAGTTC